>CAXSFX010000005.1:0-51315 GCA_964236655.1 uncultured Acidobacteriaceae bacterium
GGCCCCGCGAATGGTTTGCCGGGAAAAATATGTTCTTCGAGATGCCCGAGCTTGCACCGGACTGGCGCGAAATCATCACCCGCGTAGCTACCACGCGCGAGACTTACATCGATCGAACCTTCCGCGGTCTACTGAACTTGCCCCGTAAGGGCGAAGAATGGGTATGGAACGTGCTTGCCTTCCCCATAACCCTGCATAACAATGAAAGCGGAGTAGTGCTCACTGCGCGAATTCTGGAGCGCAAACCTAGAATGTAGAGGTCGATAGCAGCAGATGATGATAAGGACAGAAGAGTTATAAAGCGGGTCTCAGTTCAAATGCTGGAAATTTATGCTGTGCTCTAAGAGCATTCTGCGAAAATCACGGACTTGTTTATGTAAAACTTTATTGAATATCTCTGGATAATTTTTAATCTTGCGTTTGGTACGTGCAGTTCTGAATCCAGTCTGTCTACAAAGTGCAGTAGCACAGTAGCGACTTTTTTCATGTCAGACTTCATGACAGGCTACAAAATACCAATACTTATACAGAGCTGCCGGTGTATTTATGAGGGACCTGTTTTACGTTCCAGGGCATCTAGGCGAGCATCATGAACTCGCTGCGTCGCGTAGAATTCTCTCTGATCTTTCTGGATAAGTTCTAACCTCGCGTCCATTCGGTCCAATCTCGTATCCAGCTTATCCATCCGAGAGTCGAGCTTGTTCACGAAATGTAACAACAGGGTGACAACTACCCCCGTATTGAAGATCGCAATGAGTGACGGAATGCCGATAGCCAGGTAGAGCTGCTGGTTGTTCATAGCGATACTTCCTCAAAGCCGACTAGAAATAATTACTTGCATCTTACTTGCATCGTCAAAGAATCCGGCAGCTCGATCCGGTTCTACCCTTAGCGAACCACATTTTGGAATAGCGACGAATGCAGCAGTGTTGCAAACTGGCTGTCGGAAGCGTTGAAGTTCACGTTCAACGTGCCCGCGCTGGAAGTAATATCCGTATTGTCAATTGCCTGCTTCTCAACCGCGGTTCCGCTTACTTTTTCATACAAGGCTGCGGCATTCATCAGGCTTGACATCGTTGCCGCCGTAATTGTATCCGGCGTCACCACGGCCAGGTTGAACTTGACGCCATTGTCGAAGTTCATGCTGTACCGTGACGAGATCAGTCGCTTGCGCACGGACTGAAAATCACCAAGCTGTGCCGCCTGCCCAACTACATTCTGCATCATCAACTGGGTTCCCTTGCCGTCCAGCAGGCTCCATAAAGGCTCAGTATCCACCAGACCCATTTGCTGCAGCAAAGGTTGGTTGGCGAGCATGTTGGGTGCGAAACCATCGCGGGCATTTAGAGCGTCCTTGATCGCATCGGACGAACCGAAGACCATCGTTGTCGGATTGATAAACGATACGAGCATACCGCTGCCGGTCAACGGGTACATCTTGTTGGTGCGCAACATCTGCGGTTTGATCTTGCGTTTGCGAAAGTCAGCCAGGATCTCCGGTACAGAAAACTGTCCTTGCGCAACGCCGATGATCTTGCCGGTGTCGCTGTTCGGGTCCGTGCGGAAGTTGGCGAAGGCCAGCTCTTCAATGTCGTGGTTGCTGTCAATGCCTGAAGTCACCAGGGCATGCTCCAGGTCTTTCAGCTCCGGCGGCAGCACACGAGCCTTCAAATCGAGCGCAGCCTGCGAGTTCTGCATCGCGCGGTAGTCCACCACAATCAACTGTTGAATGTCCTTGGGAATGGTTGCGCGCGCGTCTGAGGTAAGCTGCGCACCAAGAGCGATGGTAGTCATGGAAGCTGTCAAGCTCCCCAATGCCAGCGCCTTGCGCCATACCCTGCCGTTTACAATTTTAGAAATCACGCGAAAACCTCGTTTGCCGGGCAGAAGATTGCTTGTTCCACCACATCTTTATCTTAGACGTAGCGCAACCGCCTTCGCTGTTTTTCCCGCACGGGGGTAACCAGTTCTGATAGCCGGTTCCCATTTTGCTACAGGGACCACTCGGCCGGCTTCTGGAGCCGGCGTTCCAGGATATGTCTCTCAGGGTCGAAGCTGTCCAGCGCCGCGATCCATGGGCTACCAATCTCATATGCATCTTCAGGGATCATCCCGACAAGCTCCCATCGGCCGGGCACAGCCTTGTACTTGCTTGCAGCCTGCATCACGGCTGCATATACAGCTGCCGGCACACCGGGTCGAACCTCCGTCATCTGCACAGTGACACGCGCCCCGCTGCCCCCCGGCAGTCCCATGGCTCGAAGGCCGCCGATACCTGACTCACGCAGCTCTCGCACCAGCATCCGGGCTGTACCGAGGTCTCCACCTGCAAAGGAGATACGGTACTCCATGAGGGCACTGCGAGCGCCCACAACCGAGGCACCGGCTGTTGGATGAAGCCCCGGACCGCCTACATCCGGCCTTCGGCCCGCGTCGCGCAATACTGCTTTACGAAGCTCTTCAAACTGCCCGCGCTGCACCTCCTCAAGCTGCACACGGTCAAGCCGTACAGCAGCTGCTCCGTACAAGTACGAGGGCAGGCTGTAGCGGCTCCACAGGGCTGCCGCCACTTCACGGGCCAGCATCACGCACTGCCCCAGGGTGCTGCTGCCGAATGGAATGAAAGGAATTACATCGGCTGCCCCGATCGGTGCATGTGCCGGTGACTGTCCCGGCTCATCGGTCTTTGGACGAGTCAGATCGATTTGTTCCGCAGCGACACCCGCTGCGCGGATCGCCGCCTCGCACACTGCCTCCGGAGGCCCTGCGATGGTGATGGTGGAGCGATTTGCATGGGCGTCCAGGGCGTAATCCAGCAGCACGATGCCGGGTAGTCGCATGGCAGTCATGAATTGCAGCACCGCCTTGCGCTCCCGCCCTTCGGCAAAGGTCGGCATGCACAGCACCGGAGCTTTACTCATACGCGCGATCCGATCTCAAAAGCTTTACGCCTTGTTCTGCGGATATGTTTGCGGATACGCCCTGCGAAGTACCAGGTGAAAATCAACGCCACCTTAATTAGCGCCGCTCGACTAGCGCCACCCGACTAGCGTCGATCAACTAACGCCACCAGGAATAGCCGATCTGGAACTGCACACTCGCATTGACGCCCGGATTGCGATCGCCCAGGCTGGCACTTGATATATGAACTGCGCTGGCCTGGAAGTCGATCGCCTGCCGGTTTCTCAAGAAGTAGTGCACACCTACGCCACCCTGCGGTGTAAAGTTCCACACGCTGGTGCCGCCGGGATAGCCTTTCGGCACAACAATGTCAGGGGGGTACTTGTGGTTGGTCCATAGCAGCCCGCCCGCACCTTGCACGTAAGGGGCAAAGCGTTTATGGGGTGTCAAGTCCCAACGCAGCTGAATGGGTGTGACGCTGACCCCTGTAAAGGTGCCTCCGTTGTACGGCAGCAGCAGCGACCCATTCTGACCGTTAAAGGTAACCGGAGTTTGCTGCAAACCGGGTGCCGGCGTAAAAGATTGCCAGTACGGAATCAGGTCTGCCGCGTACTCGAACTGCCCTCGAAACAAGCCCGACAGGTGTGGATCTGTCAGCACCTTGCCCAGGCGCACACCGGCATTGGCGAACGAAAAGCTGGATCGGCTGCCGGTGCCCACACCACCCCCGAAGAAGACACCATACTCCCACGGATCGGTAGCCAGAGCGGCAGAGGCTGGAGCACTATTACCAGTGGCCGGAGCCCCCTGCGCAAAGGTGTGGGCGACGCAAAACACACATGCAAACAGGGGGAAGCAGGCAAACCGGGGCATCTTCACAATTTTCAAAGCAAATAGCTGGGAAAACAATTTAACGGGTTGCCTCTTCCATCTCTTCATCCATGTCGAAGTTCGAGTAGACATTCTGCACGTCGTCGTTGTCCTCAAGTGCCTCAAGCAGCCGTAGCATCTGCGCCGCCGGTGCACCTTCAAGCTTGGTATAGGTAGACGCGATCATCGTCACTTGCGCTGCAAGGGTCTCAATTTTTGCTTCGCGCACGGCCTGCGCCACTGTCTCGTATGTCACCGGGTCCGTCGTGATCTCCCACGTCTCGCCTTCATCCGCCAGGTCGTCCGCCCCGGCATCCAGTGCCAGTGCCATGAGTTTTTCTTCCTCGGCAGCGGCTTTATCCACCACGATCAGACCTTTTTTTGCAAACATGAAGCGAACAGAATTGGGCTCGCCCAGATTGCCGCCGTTCTTTGAAAACGTATGCCGAATTTCACTTACGGCGCGGTTGCGATTATCCGTCGTGCAGTCCACAATCACGGCCACACCGCCCGGGCCATAGCCTTCAAACGAGATCTCTTCATACGTCAGCCCCGGAATCTCACCGGTGCCCCGCTGGATCGCGCGCTTGATATTGTCGGCCGGCATATTTTCAGCCTTGGCTGCGACAATGGCCGAGCGCAACCGCGGATTGCCGTCCGGGTCGCCGCCGCCCTGCCGTGCAGCCATGGTGACTTCCTTGATCAACCGCGTAAATGCCTTGCCCCGCTTTGCATCGGTGGCACCTTTTTTGTGCTTGATTGTCGCCCATTTGGAGTGGCCGGACATCGGAAAACCTCGTTTCTATTCTCGCTCGCGCAAGCGCAAAGGGCGCCGCATGACGGCTCAGTATAGCAGTGGACTCCGCCCTCTCGCCGGGCAGCATGGCAGCCGCCTGCCGCTCTAAAAAGTAGTTGCCGTCGGCTGCTGAGTCCTCGCAAATGCGTTATGTTTTCAAACGAAGAGCAGGCCTGCAGGATCTACACCATTGAAACTAGCTCCGGTTACGTTGGGGTCATATGGCCGGTTTTTTGCACTGCTTCACATAGAGCCGTGCAATACTGTGCAGCGATGGATGCGGGTCTGTCCGGTTACGGATGGTGCAATTTCTCCGTGGAAAGGTTGGATCTCGCGTGCACAGGATTTCTCGTCTTCTGCTCTGCCTCTTGTCGCTCCTGATTTGCGCCGGTAGCTTGCATGCGCAAGGCACCCAGGCGCAGTCCATTACGCTGCTTGCACCGGCGCTGAACATACCCCTTAACAGTGCGCCGTTCCAAATCCTCGCGCTTTCCTCATCCAACTTGCCTGTGACCCTAGCCCTGGATGGACCCGGCACGCTCAGAGGCCGCATTCTGACGGTTACCGGCCCCGGTACGATCACGGTTTCAGCCGCGCAGGCAGGCAATAGCGTATTTGCACCAACTTCTACGCAGCTGGTGCTCCATGCCATTGCTGTTGCGCCGGACTTGCAGCTTTCCCCCGCCTCAATTACATATGGAACTCCTTTCAATTCGGGAACGCTGAAAGCCGCCGCCATGGCTGCGCCTGCTGCAAACCTCACCGCTGATGCGGCGACCCTGCAATCCCAGCTGGATACTTCGCTTTTAGGTGTGAGCGGCCCCCCGGTATATCTTCCTGATTCGCCCGCGTTCCGGTACGAAAACAACATCCTGACGCCGACCGCTGACTCAAATGCGTCCGGCGGTTACAGCAGCAATGTGCTTCAGCAACCGTATGCATTGAACTACCGCGTGGCATTTACATGCGATTGCTCGCAGTTTGAGGCAGTGATCCAGGCAAGGCAAACCCCATACCGTCTCTGGGTCGATGGAGCTTATGTTTCGTCCGACTCTACTGACACTCCGGGTGCCTACCCGAAACACCTGTTTGTGCAAGTAAAATTTCCGGACAAGCGCCCTCGCCAGATCAAGTTCCTCGTCGGCGGCAATGCCCCGTTTTTTGGAATCAACACGGTCGGCGGCGACACGATCACCGCGCCGGAGGTACCGCTGGGCCCTCGCATCATGATCTTCGGCGACTCGTGGACAAGGCCGACCATCCTGCCGCCTGCCCTGCCGCCTGCACAGCCCGGCTTGAACGGCGGCGGCTACCCGGAAGCGCTCGGCGAATACTTTAACTGGGACTACTGGGATGACGGCATCGGCGGAACAGGCTTTACAAATACCGGGACTGATTCCCTGCACCGCACCTTCGTCGAGCGCGCGCAGACTGACATCTGCCCGACAAGCTTCAACCGTGTTTTGATACTGGGCGGCACCAACGACGGCGGTGCCCCGGAGTCTGCCGAGCAGACAGCAGTGAGTGCAACGCTTTCTGAGCTGGCCAGCTGTCAGCCGAATATTCCAGTTGCCCTGTTCGGTCCCCAGGATTCTCACCCGATGCTTGAGCAGGCCATGTCCACTGCCGTTAGCCAGGCGTCCGGTCCAGTTTTTTACACCGATATGGCCGCAGGAACACCGTGGTTTTACGGCGATTCGCTCAACTCCGCTACAGGCAACAATTACCTCTACCTGAACGGCCACCCAACCCCGCTCGGGCATGACTATCTTGCAGAGAAGATTGCCCTCGACTTAATCACCCGCTATCCTACCCTGACTCCCCAGCTGCACAGCCTGTTCCACCCGGTACCTGTCGCAGGGCAGTTTAGCTACTCGGTGCCGGTTGGAACGCTGCTGCCTACCGGCACCGACACGGTTTCTGCTTCGTTCATTCCCGAGGATGCCGTGAGCTTCGCACCGGTCAGTGGGACGGGTTCGATAACAGTGGTTAAGGCGTCTACCAGCCTCATACTTTTTTCCTCCCAAGGCTCAGGAACGACCACTGTTCTTGCCGCCGTTTCTCCCCAGATCGGCGGCACTCCCACAGGTCAGGTCACCTTTACCGATGGCGGAGTTTTTTTAGGTACGGTTCCACTCGCCGGCGCGAGCGCGAGTATCGCTCTTTCACCGGGAACGCACATGATCGCGGCCTCCTACGCAGGGGACAGCAACTTCCTCGCTTCGTCCTCCGGTACGGCACCGCCGATTGTTGTAAGTCCACCGCCGCCGGTCGCCGTAAGCCCGCCTGACTTTACAGTTGCGCTTGACCATACGCAGGTAACAGTAGCGCCGGGTGCGCAAACAACTGTGCACCTCACCGTCAGCCCCGTGGCAGGCCTGACCGGAAATCTGACTTTAACTTGCCTGGGCTTGCCTCAGAACGCAGCTTGTACGTTCAGTCCGGGGAGTCTTTCTCTCGCAAGCGCACCAAGTTCCACAACTCTCACCATCGATGCCTTCGCTCCCCCAAGTGCATCGCAAGCAAGCCTGGCTTCAGCAAATCGCACCGCAGGTAGAGGAATGATTGCCCTTTGTTCCCTGCTGGGCGCAGGCTTCCTATGGCCCAGGCGCAGAAGCATGAAGCACTCTTTCCTGCTGCTTGCCATTAGCGTAAGCGCCTGCGCGGGACTGATCGGTTGCGGCTCAAGTGCGGCCCCGGTTGCCGCTGCCCCAGTCCAGGCAAGTACCGCACCGGGTCAATACAACATCCAGTTACAAATCACTGCCAACGCGGGCACTCCTTCTGCTGTAACGCATAATCAAACCATCGTTCTACAAGTTTCTTAAACAGGCTCCCTCATGGGAGAGAAGCACTTTCCAGGCCCAGTCTCCAAATACATGCAGCGGGACCGTTGTTAACTTCTGCTACTGAGCGGGCGTATCCGGCACCGGCGAAGGATTGCGCTGGCGAAAATCATCCTGGTGCCAGTATGGATATGCCTTCGGGCGCTCACTGGCAACATCCAGCTTTGCCACCTGTGCCGGGCTTAGCGCCCAGCCGACCGAAGCCAGGTTGGCACGCAACTGTTCCTCATTGCGCGCGCCGATTATGACACTGCTCACGGTAGGCCGCGTCAGCAACCAGTTGATTGCAATTTGCGGCACTGTTTTGCCGGTCTCGGCTGCTACCTCGTCCAGCGCGTCCACCACCCGGTACAGGTACTCCTCCTCAACAACGGGGCCGCCTTTGTCGCCGCCCTGCCCGAGCCGCGAGTTTTCCGGCAACGGGTGTCCGCGCCGAATCCTGCCGGTCAGCCGTCCCCAGCCGAGCGGACTCCATACCAGTGCGCCGACTTTCTGATCCGCGCCGAGCGGCATCAGCTCCCACTCATAATCCCGGCCCACCAGGGAGTAGTAAACCTGGTGTGCCACATACCGTTGCCAGCTGTGCTGCTCACTCAGGGCAAGGGACTTCATCAAATGCCAACCGGAGAAGTTTGAGGCTGCGATGTAGCGGATCTTGCCCTGCTTCACCAGCGTGTCCAGCGTCTCAAGGGTCTCTTCAATCGGTGTCGTCGCGTCGAAACCGTGCATATGGTAGATGTCGATGTAATCCGTGCCGAGGCGGCGCAGGCTGGCGTGGCACTGCTCCAGCAAGTGATGGCGTGAGGAGCCGAGGTCGTTCGGGCCGGAACCCATGGGGAACGTGGCTTTCGTAGATAGAAGCACTTCGTGCCTGCGCCCTGCCACTGCCTTGCCCAGGATTTCTTCCGCAACTCCCTGCGAGTAGACATTGGCAGTGTCGAACAGGTTTGCGCCCGCTTCGAGGCAGATGTCGATGAGTTGCTTCGCTTCGTCTACCTGCGTGCTGCCCCAAACCTTGAAGAACTCGTTGCTGCCGCCGAAGGTCGCCACACCGAGTGAAAGAACAGGGACCTTGAGCCCCGAGTATCCAAGCTGTCTGAATTCCATCCTTGAGCAGATGCAGCCTGTCCGATCAGCGTTTCACGCGGGTGTGTCCGATTTGGCGCGCGGACGCCGAAAGGCGTAGAACACCGCCAGCAGCGGCGGTGCCAGTAACACGCCCCAGAATGGAATGATGACCCCGAGCACGATGGGGAACAAAATTGCCGCCCACAGGGGTACATAGGTGATCTTTCGAAGTAGCAAGGGTTGAATCAGCAATTGATCCAGCACCACGATGATGGCGTAGAGACCCAGCACCAGACCCAGCCGATACACGTCATGGCCTGAGAACAGCACAGCCAGCACCGGGCCGATCACACTCAGTACGCCGCCCAGGTGCGGGATAAAGGCTGCAAGCGCGGCGATGAATCCCCAAAGCGGGGCGTACGGTACATGGATCAGCATGAGACCGATCCACCATAGAACGCCCACGCACAACCCTTCCAGGGTGGCTGCACGCCACCATTGCGCTACCGCGGTACCGGCCGTTTGCAGGACATCGCCTGGGCGGCGAAACGATGGTGTAGGTTCAGGCGGCATGGTCAAAGTGATTGACCCCTTCCGGGACAGTAAAAGCTCCCGCTACAGCATTGGAGTCGTCACAGAGCCAAGAGGATGGCGCGACCCGCAACAGAAAGCCTTGAAGCTGCTAGGCTATGGCCATGAAGTTCGGGGTTTTGGTATTTCCGGGTTCCAATTGCGACCACGATGCCGGGCATGTACTCTCCGCGGTCGCCGGGCAGTCTGTGACCATGCTCTGGCATGACTCACCGTCGCTTGAAGATGTGGATGCGGTACTGATCCCCGGCGGTTTTGCCTATGGCGACTACCTGCGTACCGGTGCGATTGCGCGGTTTTCGCCCGTCATGCAGTCGGTGCGCCGCTTTGCCGCGGACGGCGGTCCGGTGCTGGGCATCTGCAACGGCTTTCAGATTCTGTGCGAAAGTGGGCTGCTGCCCGGGGCGCTGCTGCGCAACGCCGGATTGCGCTATGTATGCCGTCAGGTATACCTGCGCGTCGAGGCGGAAGATACAATGTTCACGCAGGGGATGCCGCAAGGACAAGTGCTGAAAATGCCGGTGGGGCACATGGAAGGCAACTACTTCTGCGACGCGGAAACTTTGGCGGCGCTTAAGCGTGATGGGCGCATTGCTTTCCGGTACTGTGACGCCGCCGGCAACGCGACGCCGGCTGCGAACCCGAACGGCTCGCTGGATGAGATTGCAGGAATCCTGAACACTGAACGAAACGTACTAGGTATGATGCCCCACCCGGATAGAGCCAGTGAAGCCCTGCTTGGCTCCTCGGATGGCTTTGGAATTTTCAGGTCTTTATTTTCAGGTCTTTAATAGACGCTTTAGAACAGCAGCAGCTTTTAGAGGCGTAAGGGGACGCATGATCGATATTCACCACCATCTGCTGCCCGGCCTCGACGACGGTTCGCCGAACCTTGAAACATCTCTGCAAATGATCGATGTGGCAGCTCGTGACGGTATCACGCACATTGTTTGCACGCCCCATGCCAATGATCGTTTTCCATACAGTCGGGAGCGGAACGAAGCCCTGCTTGAAGAGCTGCGTGTCCGCATCGGCAGTAGGGTCACGCTGGGCCTGGGCTGCGACTTCCATATGTCGTATGACAATATCCAGGATGCACTGGACAATCCGGGACGTTACACCATCAATGGCCGCAAGTACATGCTGATCGAGTTTCCCGACTCCGCCATTTCTGAGAGCACTACGGACAGCCTGTATGAGCTGATCGTGTCCAAGCAGCGGCCTATCATTACGCACCCGGAGCGCAACCCGGTGCTGCAGCGCCACCCGGAGCGTCTGGCCGCCTGGATTCGTGAAGGGGCTCTTGTACAAATCACCGCCGCAAGCTTTACCGGCCGCTTCGGACGCACGGCCAAAGCCATGGCTGAAAAGTTCATGAAGCAGAACTGGGTGCATTTCATAGCCACCGATGCTCACAACCTGGAGTCGCGCGCCCCGGTGATGAGCATGGCATTTGAACACGTTCGCAAAAATTACGGCGTGGATACGGCAGAGTTGCTGTGCGTCAAAAATCCTCGTGCTGTTTTTGACGGTCAGGAACTGCCGGAGCAACCGGATGCCACCGAGTTGTATACCCACTTCGACGAAGAGCAGCAGATGCAGTACGGTCGCCGCAAAGTAGGCTTCTTTCGCCGACTCTTCGGCAGCGAAGAGTAAGCCTCTTACAGGCCCAGGCCGCCGTCCACCGCAATGACCTGCCCGGTCAGGAACATGGAAGCGGAGCTTAGAAACAGCGCGACTTCAGCCACATCCTCGACCGTGCCGTTGCGCCGCATCGGTGTCTTCTCGATAAAGTGCTCGTACCCCTCACCGGCTTCTGTACCCATCACAATCATGCCGGGAGCAATGCAGTTTACTGCTACCTCCGGTGCCCAGGCCTTTGCCATGGTTTGCGACAGCATATGCAGAGCGGCTTTTGAAGCGCAGTAGTGCCCATGTGTGGCCCAGGGATGCATACCGCCGAGCGAGCCTACATTCACAATGCGACCGCCGCGCGGCGAGGCCCGAAGCCATGGCAGCGCCGCTTGTGCCACCAGCCAGGGCGCGCGAGTGTTGGTGCTGAACATTGCGTCCCACTGCTCCGGGGTGACTGCTTCTAAAGCTGCACTTTCAAACGCGCCTGCGTTGTTGATAAGCAAGTCCAGCCCCGGTGGTCCGCTGGAAAAGTGCGCCGCAGCTTCCACCATCGTCGTGATGCTGTCGGGCACATGGAGATCGCACGCGATGGCGCACGCCCGTACCCCGGCCTGCTCAAGATCGAATACGGTTTGCTCTGCCTCATGGGCAGAGCGGTTGTAGGTAATGGCAACGTCAGCCCCGGCATGAGCCAGTGCCAGCGCGATGCCGCGCCCAATGCGCTTCGCAGCCCCGGTTACCAGGGCTCGGCATCCATGCAGCGGACCGTGGACCGGGTTGTGTACATCACCTGATATCGAGGAAGAAGGCATTTCCGAATACTACGCTGACAGCATGCCGGGTAAGTGGAACAACCTATCGCTTACTTTAGTCATCACTATTACTACTGCCCAAAGTTTACTTCGCGCAGCTGATTTATCAGGATTCTTATGAAGCTTTTCAAGGGATCGAAGGAATCAAGTTGCGCAAAGCCGGTTGCAATGCTGCTGAGTACGGCACTCATACTCTTGACGGGCTGCAATCAGATCCGCAATGGGGCTGCCTTACACGCCGGTGCTCCCAGGCTTGAAAGCAATACAGCGCAAGCTCGCAATGCCGCCAATCCGAACGGGCCTTTGAACGTTGTGAAACCTGCCCCGCATCTTACGCAGCGGGCGACCCTGATGGACATTAGTAATTTGGAACCCTGCCAGCCCACGAAGCTGGCATTGTCAGAGACGCAGGCACAAAGCAGCGGAGTTAGCCGCACTCTGCGCTTGAGCCTGATCAATATGGGCGAGGCTTGCCGATTGGGCGGCTTCCCTGCTGTCTCGCTGCTGGGTCCCACAGGTAAGGTTCTTGCGAACGTACAAATTCATAAAGTTTCGGCTACCAGGATGGCAGCTTCAATGGCCCTGTCCGGGAACGATGCGGGGTTAGGTCAGGACTCCACCGGCTCCGCGCCTTCTCCGCAGATTATGCTGGCTGCAAATGGCGAGGCAGAGTTCCAGATCGGCTGGACTACCGGTTCCGATTGCGAGCAGGTAAGCCGCATTGCAGTAGCCGCGCCGGGGACCACCCGCTCTATCCTGATTGGGCGGCCGCTGTCTGTTTGCAACGGAGAAGTCCTGCTGACAGCAGTAAGCCTTTCAGACACTCCGTAATCCTAGTGTGGCTTTGGTCCCGGCTTGGCGGTTCCTTCCGTAGGCTGTGGAGTCACGGACTGCTGAGTATTGTTATCAAGAGGCGCTTTTTGGTAGATCGAGTACTGGCCTGAAGGCGGCTTGACTTGCACAGCCAAGTCGCGGCTCAAGGTGTCATTTGTAAACGCCTCCCCATGAGTCTGGAAGCCGGATTTGAACACCTGCAGTCGGACCTCGTCTCCCATCGGGATGACATCAAGAACAGCTTTGCCCTCCTCATTTGTCTTGAGCTCGATATTGCCCTGGTCTTTACCTTCGTGGAAGGTATGGAAGATTACAGCCGCATTTTCTACGGGTTTGCCGTTGGAGGCGCGCGTCACCGTGATGGAAATATGCGAAACCGGGGGCGGCTCCTTGTACTTGCGTCCGCGCCTGTCCTCTTGCGCATGTACCGGGAGAGCACAGGCTAGACCTACTAACATCAAGGATGCTCGCATGGCCGCATTGAGGAACATTCCATGCCTGTTTGTGCGCGATTTCATGAGGCGATTGTACCGCTACCATGCAACGGCAACACAGGGAAACGGCGGCTGCTTCCAGCGAAGAACTTGCATCCTAATGGGAGCCGGCAGAGACCGGGGAGCTTGTGAGAGCCCTGGGGACTTACGATATTTAGCTAGGCACCACAAACATTAGGGAGATTTACAGAGATGGCTCAGCACAGCGTAAAGGAAATGCCGGTCAAGAAGGCATCTGAAGTAAAAGGCACGCCCGGACCGGAAACAAAGATCAACGACAAGATGTACAAGAACCGCGTGGACCTGTCCGACGACCAGAAGAAGCAGGTTGTCGGGGTTATGCAGGAGCGGCTTGCCGGCGCACTTGACATGTACTCGCAGGCCAAGTTTGCACACTGGAATGTGAAGGGTTACAACTTCTACCAGCTGCACTTGTGCTTCGATCAGGTAGCAAAGCGCATCTTCAAGCAAATCGACGCGATTGCGGAGCGGATGACCCAGCTGGGCGGCGTGGCGAACGGTACTGTGCGTCAGTCTGCGCAGGGGTCACCCATCCCCGAGTTCGACACCATGCTGGTCGCGGGTATGGACTACGTAAATGCCCTGGCCAACAGCCTTGGGGTGTATGCGGCGTCTCTGCGTGAAGCCTCTGACAAGATCGAGGAGATCGGTGACGATCCGACTGCGGATTTCTTCAAGGCGCTTGATGTTGATGCCGAAGAGCAGTTGTACTTCCTTGAATCTCATCTGGAAGCGGGCGACGTACAGTAAGTACGTCCATGACACGAAAGGCGCGCCTCGGCGCGCCTTTTCCAATGCGCTTGAAAGTGTAACAACTCACACGGATAAAGCCTGAGTGAGAGAATACCGACTATGAGCGATACGATTCGAGCGGGTGTGATCGGCTTCGGCTTTGCGGGGCAGATCTTCCACGCTGCAGTGGTAAATGAAACGCCGGGGCTGGAAGTTGCGGCGATTGTGGAACGTTCAGGCAAGCTGGCACCTGCCAGGTACCCGGGCGCACATGTGGTTTCATCGCTGGACGAAATGCTTGCAGACGAATCCATCAAGCTATGCATTGTCGCCACGCCGAATGACATGCATCGCAGCCTGGCCGAGCAATGTCTCCGGGCCGGACGCCATGTGGTCGTTGACAAGCCGCTCGCCCTGACAAGCCAGGACGCAGCCGCCCTTGCCGCTGTAGCTCGGGAGCACAAAGTAGTGCTGTCGGCGTATCACAATCGCCGCTGGGATGGTGACTATCAAACCGTACAAAGTTTGCTGAGTACAGGGCGTATCGGCGACCCCCTAATGTTTGAGTCTCACTTTGACCGCTTCCGACTGGAGCTGCGTCCCGGTGCCTGGCGCGAGACGGAAGCCGCAGGCGGCGGCATCCTGTTCGACCTGGGGCCTCATTTGATCGATCAGGCGCTTTCACTGTTCGGCAGTCCCACTACCCTGTGGGCAGACGTGCGTACCATCCGAACCGGACTGCCGGTGGATGATGCTTTCGATGTTCAGCTGACCTATGAAAATTCTCCCGTTCCAGCACAGAGGCTTTTGCGGGTGTGGCTGCGAGCCACAGTGGGTGCAGCCAACCCCGGCGCGCGCTTCACCCTGCAAGGTACCAAGGGCGGCTATGAAAAGTGGGGTCTGGACCCGCAGGAGGCTGCGTTGAAGGAAGGTGCCCATTTTGCCGATCCCGGCTTCGGCGAGGAATCTTCCCACTCCTGGGGTTTGTTGACTGCGCCGGGTGCCGCGCCTGAGACGGTGCCGACACTGCCCGGCGACTACCGCCGCTATTACGAAAATGTGCGCGACGCCATCCTCGGCAAGGCACCGCTTGCAGTGACAGCCGGGGCGGCATGGTCGGTGGCGCGCATCATGGAGCTGGCCCGGGAGAGCTCCCGTACAGGCTGCCGTCTGCCTGTAGACCTGGGCACCGCAGACACGCTATAAATGGTGCGGTTACAGGGTTAGCTCATGGCAGCTGGTTGGGTGATATCGTCGATAGTCCGGGTAGCAGCTACAACGCTTGCTATCACGCTGACCACCTCTGTCGGCGTGGCGCAAAAAGGGCATGATCCTCTCTCAAGCGCCCAGGTAGACCAGGTGCGGGAGCTGGGTGACCACCCGGTAGAGCGGCTTAAACTCTTTCTGAAGTTTGCAAATGAGCGGGTAGAGGCTATCAAGGAGCTGACGCCGGACGCCACTGAGAACGACCGCCCCGCCCAACTGCGCGCCCGCTATGAGGAGTTCATGCGCATCGTCGATGAATTGTCGGACAACATCGATACCTATGACACGGATCATGCCGACATTCGCAAGGCTTTGCGAGCCATCGTGGACAGCTACCCGAAGTGGAATCCAATACTTCAGGCTCCCCCTTCAGATCGCACCTACGATTTTGTGCGGAAAACTGCGTTGAATGCGGCAGAGTCCGCCTCGGACCAGGTGGGCAAGGTACTGGCAAGTGAGGAAACCTACTTTGCCTCCCACAAAGACCAGGTCAACGGGAACGGCAAGGCACCCACGCCTGAGCCTTGAAGCTGTGCGGCCCTCCTGTAAACTGGAAGTGAGGACCCCATGCCCGAGATCCAGCGCAGGAAGACGGTTACAGCCACAGTAGGCAAGGTTCGCGTCGGGTCAGATGCACCGGTCGTGGTGCAGTCCATGACCAACACCGACACAGCCGATATACAAGGCAGCATCACCCAGATCGCTGCGCTCGCCACGGCAGGCTCGGAGCTGGTGCGGGTCACGGTGAACAACGATGCCGCTGCACAGGCTGTGCCGCACATCGTGGAGGGCTTGGCCAGGCTGGGGCTCGACACGCCGATTGTGGGTGACTTTCACTACAACGGCCATCTGCTGCTACGCAAGTTCCCTGCCTGCGCGCAGGCGCTCGCCAAGTACCGCATCAATCCCGGCAATGTGTCAATTGGGCGCAAGAATGACGACAACTTCCGCACCATGATCGAGTGCGCTGTTGAAAACCAGAAGCCTGTCCGTATCGGCGTGAACTGGGGTTCGCTGGACCAGGCATTGCTGACGGTGATGATGGATGAGAACTCGCGTCGTGCGGAACCGCTGCCCGCGCGTGACGTGATGATGGAGGCAATGCTGGTGTCTGCCCTGTCCTCGGCTGAAGCTGCCGAACGATACGGTCTGCGGCACGACCAGATCATCCTGAGCGCCAAGGTTTCCGGTGTGCGCGACCTTATTGACGTGTACACCATGCTGGCCGCGCGTTGCGACTACCCGCTGCACCTGGGGCTGACTGAGGCGGGCATGGGCGTCAAGGGCGTGGTTGCCTCGACAGCCGGCTTGGCACCGCTGCTGCTGGCAGGCATCGGCGATACAGTTCGCGTTTCGCTCACTCCGAAGCCGGGCGGCGACCGGACCGAAGAAGTGCTATGCGCACAACAGATTTTGCAATCGCTGTCGATTCGCTCGTTTACGCCGCAAGTGACCGCGTGCCCCGGCTGCGGTCGCACCACCAGTACCTTTTTCCAGCATCTTGCCGAGCAGGTTCAGGACTACCTGCGCACTTCCATGCCTGCCTGGCGTGAACAGTACCCGGGCGTGGAAGAGATGAAGCTGGCCGTGATGGGATGCATCGTCAATGGCCCGGGCGAAAGCAAGCATGCCAACATCGGTATTTCTCTGCCCGGCACGTTTGAGGAGCCGAGCGCGCCGGTGTACGTGGATGGCCGCTTGATGACGACTCTGCGAGGCGACGGCATTGTGCCCGAGTTTCAGAAGATCCTAGACGAATACGTGCGTAGCCACTACGGCGCTCAAGCCAAGGAGAGCCTGCAGCTGGTCGAGGTTTCCTAATCAGGCTTTTGTGACGAACGTACTCTGTCGCTCTCGGCGATAAACGGCTATTCTGCACCCAATCTTCCTTTTCATTGGGTGTGGTCTATGCCATCGCTTCGGCTGGTGTTGCTGTTTTTGCTTGGACCTTTGCTGGTCATCACGGCTTGCTACGCTTCCCCGCGCACCTGCTACACGCCGGAGGAAGCGGCAGACCACCCGGAAAAGGATATCTGTCTCAATGCCCACGTCTACGATGTAGTCGAAAGTGCCGATGGCACGCGCTACCTGGATTTGTGCAAGCCTGACATTGCAGATAGTGCGTGCCACATGACAGTCGTAAGTTTCGCGGCGGATCGCAAGGAAGTCGGTGCGCTCGATACTTTGCGGGAGCAGGATGTACATTTGCGCGGCGTGGTCCATACGGTACATGGCCAGTCGATGATGCTGCTGAGCCACGCACGCCAGTTGCACGATGGACCGGAGAAGTTCCGCCCCAATCCGGAGCTGCTGAGCGGCTTCTCGGCAAGCAACAACGGCACTGCCTTCAAAGACCCCGCGATGACCTCGCACAAATCTAAAAAAGCAAGTGTATTTGCCGGTAGCAACTCCAGCTCAAAATACTAGACCAGCGGCCCGGCGTTAGCCCGAAGCTCTTTGAGCGGGTATGTCGTGCCTCGCCAGATCACCGCCCCACGCATCAGCGTGAGCAGGGTGGAACGTAGCATGGCATACACAAGAACTACCGTCGCCACCGGCAGCAACAGCGCATACTGTGCGCTGGAGCCGCCTTCACGCCGGCATGCACGATAAAAAACCCATTGAAACGCCAGGGTTGTCAGCGATGCGAGCTGCATGGCGGGTGGTCCGAAGAACCCGTAAGCAGGATAGATACCAAGTACGCCGATGAAAAGTGAACCGCCCAGAGCCAGGAAAGTGTTGAAGCGAAACGCAGCAAAAAGATTTTTCGTCACGTTGCGCACGATTCCACTCACACCGCTGGCCCAGTGCAAAGTCACCAGGCCGGTGCCGAATACCACACGTTGGCGCAGACCGAGGCGCTTGATCTCAACCGCAAGCCGGACGTCTTCCAGCACCTCCATACGCAATGCAGCAAACCCGCCGATAGCCTCATATGCCTCGCGGCGGACGAGGTTGAACGCACCCACGCCGATCCGGTCGCGCGGGCTTTGCGGGTCCGCTACCTTCCACAGGCGCACCCCGCAAATGGAGAGCACCTGCATGGCTGAGAGCATCATGTGTTCGCCGAAACTCTTGATGATGGGTGTCGGCAGCAGGACGAGGTGGTCGGCTCGCTCCTCGATCATGTACTGCATGGCCCGGCAAAGAGCATCCGGGCGGAAGAAAATGTCCCCATCCGTAAACAGCAGGTAGGGCGCGTCCGTGGCGGCAACGCCTTGGGCCAATGCATTTTGCTTGCCCATCCAACCTGCGGGCAGCTCGCGCACATGGAGCACGGTAAGCGGGACCGCACTTGCCTGCGTCGGTGATGCGGCGGGGATCGCTTCCTGAATCGCATTTTGAAGCTCATCCAGAATCGCGCCGGTGCGATCCGTGGAGCGGTCATCCACAGCAACCACTTCGAGCGGCAAACCCCTCTGCGCCAGGAGTGAGCGCACAGTCTGCTCAATGGCAGCTTCTTCGTTGCAAGCTGGAACGATCGCAGCCAGGCGCGGGCTTCCGCCAGGTAGCGAGCCGTTATAGCGCGCCTCAAGTAAGTTCGGAACACGTTTGATGTTCACTAGAAACTCAACAGTCTTGTACCCCCAGGCGGCCGCGACTAGCCAACTGAGTCCAACAGCGGCTCGACGTCCCCAAATGGAGGCACGCTCCGGCCATTCCACTACTTGTCCGGCCGGGGCCAGCGAGCATCCACAACCGTGGCAATGCCGCCGCGCGGGCGAAACTCGCCATGCACATGCGCCCACACAGGCTCGCACGCCTTCACGGCGTCATCCAGTATCTGGTTCACTACATTCTCCTGAAAAATACCCAGGTTCCGGTAGCAGAACAGGTACTCCTTGTAACTCTTCAACTCAAGGCAGCGGTCGCGGGGCATATAGCGCAGCTGGATTATGCCGAAATCCGGCAGGCTGGTCTTGGGGCACACGGAAGTGAACTCCGGATCATCAATCAGGATTTCATAACCGGCAAACTGGTTTTCCCAGGTTTCAATTGCAGGAAACTTGGCGTCGAGGCCGGCCCTTGCGTGTTCATCGGTGTAGCGCGGAGTAAGTATTGCCATGCATTTCAGTTTAGCTGAGCGACTATGGCGTCTACACTCAGAAGAGTTTAAGAGGCACCGGGTATACTCAGGGTCGGGATTGACTGACGACCGCATGGCAAAACAACGCTCGACGCAGAGCACACGCATTCTAATTTGGACGGTCGCAGTCCTCGTCCTCATCCTGGTTGCCTACCTGGCCCACATCGCCACTCGCACAGTGCTGCAGGTGCGCGCATTTACGGTGGTACGCGGCTCTATCAAAAGTAGTGTTTCTACCAATGGGAAAGTACAGCCGGTCTCCAATTATGAGGCGCATGCGCCCTTTCCGGGCCTGGTACGCACAGTTTATGTGCATGAGGGCGATGCCGTACCGGCAGACAAGCTGCTGCTGACCATGGATGACTCTGACGCGCAGACACGCTTGCTGCAAGCGCGTGCCTCGCTTGCCGGTGCGCTGGCCAACCAGCAGACGCTGGCAGCGGGCGGTGCGCCTGAAGAGCGTACCAGCTTCAACGGCCAGCTTGCGCAGGCGCAGACCGAAGCGCAGGCAGCGGCACAGTCGCTTGCAACATTACAGCAACTTGCCGCTACAGGTGCCGCCTCGCCCAGCGAAGTGGCACAGGCGCAAAGTCGTTTGAACAACGACCAGGCCAGTCTCCAGGTACTGGAACAGCGCCAGGCAGCCCGCATGAACTCTCCAAATTTGGCGCAGGCGCAGGCTGAAGTTGTTGAGGCACGCGCCGCCGTCACGGCAACGGAAGGTGCCCTGGAAAAAGCCAGTGTGCACGCACCGCTGGCAGGCACCGTCTACTCCGTGTCTGCCGCGCCAAGTGAATACGCGCAGCAGGGCGATCGCCTGCTGCAGATTGCCGACCTGAACCACATGGAAGTGCTGGCCTACTTCGATGAGCCTGACATCGGCAAACTGCACCTGGGCCAGCCGGTCACCATTACCTGGGTTGCCAAGGCAAACCAGACCTGGCACGGCCACATTACCAGGCTTCCGGCTACCGTGATTACCTACACCACGCGCAACGTGGGCGAGGTACTTTGCTCGATTGAGGACCCGCACGACGGGTTGCTGCCCGACACCAACGTGAATGTGACCGTGACGACGAGCAGTGTGAGCGGCGCGCTGTTTGTACCGCGTGAAGCACTGCACACCGAGCAGGGCCTGACGTATGTGTACAAGGTGGTCCGCAGCTCGCTCAAACGGGTGCCGGTAACAGTAGGCAGCCTGAACCTGACACAAGTGCAGATCACAAGCGGCATTACCGCCGGCGATGTTGTAGCCCTCGGCGCGCTCGGCGGGCAGCCGCTGCTGAATGGCACGGCGGTGCAGGTCCAGTAAAAGCAGGCCGCTAAGTGGCTAGGCGAAATGGCAGCTATACGTCAGTTTCCGGTTGGCGGTTGCAGACAAGTGAGCTCAGCAATCGCATTGACCCCTCGTTTTACGACCTCCGCCGGGAGCAAACACCTGAACCGCTTCAAGGTAGAATCGCCAGTAGTGCCAATGGCAGTAACTCTTCGTCAAGCCCATATCGGACGGCTATCAAAGCCAAGCAGCCGCGAGAAGGAACAAGCGATTTGAGCTGGATCCCCGTACCCCGCCTTCTCGCCATGTGTTCGCTTTCCGTGGCTGCATGCTTGCTTGCCGCTTCAGCCGATGCGCAGCTGTCGCTTTTCTCCGCGGTGGATCTGGCGCGGCGTAACAGTCCATCCGTGCGGATAGCCCAGGCCGATGTCGCAAAAGCGCGGGCAGTCGTATCGCAAACCCTGGATGCCTATGTGCCGTCTTTGACAGCAGGCTCTGCGGCCGGCTACTCCTACGGTTTCCTGGGCGGCGTGCCGAGCGTGTTTAACGCCCAAATTTCATCATTGCTCATCTCGTTTTCGCAGCCGGACTACATCCGCGCAGCACGGGCGGGTCTCCATACGGCGACGCTCAACCTGCAGGATGCGCTGGACCAGGTGGAGCTTGACAGCTCGCTCGATTACCTGCAACTCAGCACCATCACCCAGCAGCTTGTGGCGCTAAACGAGGAGAAAACCTACGCTGAAAGATTGAACTTGATCGAAGGGGAACGGCTGTCGGCAGGGATTGAGAGCCAGATTGCCGCGACCCGTGCGGAATTGGCCGCGGCTCAGGCCGATGCGAAGCGGCTTGACCTCGAAGCGCAGGCTACGCTGCTGCGCAAGCGGCTCAGCGATCTTACCGGGCTGTCGGAGGATCAGATGCAGCCCAAAACAGAGACCGTGCCCGAGGCTCCCTCCACGGAAGGCAGCCTGAGTGTGCGTCGTACTGCGGGCGTCGATGCAGCTTTCAGCAATGCAGTCAGCAAACACTATGTCACCCACGGAGATGCTCGGCAAAACTATCGTCCGCAGATCGGCTTCGGCTTCTCCTACCAGTATCTTGCGACCACGTTGAACAATTACAACCAGTTTTATTACCACCCTCTTCAACCGAACAATTTCGGCCTTGCCGCACAAATCACGCTTCCCCTGTTCAATGCAAGCACCACTGCGCATGCGCGCGAATCTGCCGCCGACGCAGTCCATGCCGACACGCAAGCCGAACAAGGGCGACAGGCAGCCGAGGAGCAGGTAGTGCAGCTGGACGCCAGCTTTGCCGAACTGCGTGCACAGGCTCATATCGCCGACCTGCAGGCCCGCCTCGCTAGCCAGCAATTGCAGTCGGTGCTGTTGCAACTGAAGAGCCCACCCGCAAGCCCCACTGCCGCGCCGCTTACTCCAGCCGATGAAATGGAGGCCCGCATCAACGAGCGCTCCCGCTACAGCGAGGCCCTGGATGCGCGTTTCATGCTGCTGAAAGCTCAGCTGTCCCTGCTGCGCTCCACCGGCAGACTTGAGGCCTGGATCAACCTGGGTGCCCGCTAATTGCACACCTTTGAGGGCATCCGTAAGTCAAACTGTTACGATTGGACTTGATATGCCATTGAAGACACTGTTTCTGAACCCGCCTTCCTTTGAGAATTTCGACGGTGGTGCCAGCTCTCGCTGGCCCGCGACACGTGAAATTGAGAGCTACTGGTACCCGGTGTGGCTGGCGTACCCGGCCGGCATGCTTGAGGGCTCACGCCTGCTCGATGCCAACCCGCACCATGTTTCCTGGGACGGCGTCATTGAAATTCTCAAGGATTACGAGTTCCTCGTACTGTTTACGAGCACGATCGGCTGGACCGGCGATCAGCGCGCTGCCGAGAAGGTGAAAGCGGCACACCCCCACATCAAGATTGCCTTTGTCGGTCCGCCTGTGACCACCGACACCGACAAGGCGCTTGACGAATGCGCTGCCATCGACTTTATCTGCCGACGCGAGTTCGACTTCTCCGTCGTTGATTATGCGAACGGCAAGCCGCGCAATGAAATTCTCGGCATCTCCTACCGCGACGAGTCGGGCAAGATCGTGCATAACCCGGACCGCCCACAAGTCGAAAAGCTCGACAAGCCGGACATGCCCTGGGTTACGGACATTTACAAGCGCGACCTGGATGTCACCAAGTACAACGTTCCCTTCTTGCTGCATCCGTATGTAGCGTTGTACTCGACGCGCGGCTGCCCGGCGCAATGCACTTTCTGCTTGTGGCCGCAGACGCTCTCAGGCCACGCCTGGCGCAAGCGCTCTACAGACGACGTAGCCGGTGAAATGGCGCATGCGAAACAGCTTTTTCCTGAAGTGAAAGAGTTTTTCTTCGATGACGATACTTTCAACATCCAGAAAGCCCGGACCATCGAGTTGTGCGCCAAGCTCAAGCCCCTAGGGCTGACCTGGTCCTGCACCTCGCGCGTGACCACCGACCGCGACACGCTCAAAGCAATGAAGGAAGCCGGCTGTCGCCTGCTGATCGTCGGTTTTGAGTCAGGCGATCCGCAGATTCTTAAGAACATCAAGAAGGGTGCCACCGTCCAGCGTGCGCGCGACTTCGTGAAGGACTGCCACGACCTCGGCCTCATCATCCATGGCGACTTCATTCTTGGGCTGCCCGGTGAAACAAGGGAGTCGATCCGCAACACGATCGACTTTGCGAAGCAGCTCGATGTCGAGACCATCCAGGTTTCTATCGCGCATGCGTTCCCCGGTACTGAGTTCTACGACTACGCCAAGCAGCACGGCTTCATCACCAATGAAGCCAAAATGGTTGACGAGGGCGGCCACCAGCTGGCGCATATTGAGTACCCGGGACTGCCGACCGAGTACGTGCTGGAGATGGTGCACCGCTTCTACGATGAGTACTACTTCCGGCCCAAGGCAGCGTTCCGCGTCGTGTGGAAGGCAGTTGTCAATCGTGATGTGCCGCGGCTCTATGTCGAGGCCCGTGCGTTCATGAAGCTCCGCAGCGAACGCAATCGCATGGTAAAGCAGACCAAGAGTGACAAGGCCCGTGATAGCCGCGAAGCTGTTAGCGCCGGCGTTTAGAGGTACTCCCAAAAGCGCGGCCTGCTCTCGCTAGCCGCGCCGCTTCACGTTAAATACCGTAACCATGGCTGATTCTTCAATGACCTTCGGGCGTTACATGGTTCTGCTGACTGTTGCGATTACGGCACCGCTGGGCGATACGTTTCTAGCTGTCGGCATGAAGCAGCTTGGGCCGGTTTCCCTCACCCAGCATCCCGCCCTGCTGATCCATGCATTGCTTACACCATATGTCGCCATGGGCATTGCACTGCTCATCGGCTTCTTCGGCTCCTACACGGCGGCACTTTCATGGGCTGACCTTACCTATGTGCTGCCGACTACTTCTATCGGCAACGTGTTTATCGCGCTTCTGGCTCGCTTCTGGCTCCATGAGCCCATCACACTCTCGCGCTGGCTGGGTATTGCGCTTATCACGGCGGGTGTCGGCTTTGTCGCCAATGGGAAGAGCTACACCGAAGTGACCGGGGGCGATACGCAAGCCGCTACGCGTGAAGCGAGCCAAGCCAAGCCGCTGTGACCGCTCCTCTTCACTCTTCCGGTTTCCAGGTAGCACTCATGATCGCGGCCATTGTTACGTTCGCCACCATCGGCGACCTGCTGATCGCCTCGGCCATGCGGAGCCTCGATCTTGATGCCATCCGTGCTGAGCGAGGCTTGCCGGGCGCGATTTGGGCGGTTATCACAAATGCCCGTTTCTGCGGCGGCGTTCTGGGCATGGCTTGCGGCTTTTTTTCATTGCTTTATGCTTTGTCGCATGCCGACGTCAGCCTGATTGGACCCGCTTCCGCTTCGCTGACCTTTGTGACGAATGCATTTGCGGCCAGGTTCGTGTTGAAGGAGCAGGTAGACCGCCGCCGTTGGGCCGCCGCTGTGTTCATCTGCCTTGGAGTTGCCCTGCTTCGCCAGTGACGTTCGTTGTCGAAGTTAGATAAATAGCCTTCGTCATGTAGCATTGCTTTCTGATATGTCCCAGGTACAGCGCGCGTCCCGAAATATACCCTTGTTCTGCATGGCGTTTTACCTACTGCTTGTTTTCTATCTGATCCACAGTGTCTTCAAGGCGACCGAAGGCCACTTCGTCTATGCGCTGGACGACCCGTACATTCACCTGGCACTGGCTGAAAACCTGGCCCATGGGCACTACGGCATCAATCCCGGTGAGTTCACTTCACCCGACTCAAGCCTCATTTGGCCCTTTCTTCTGGTGCCCTTCGCGGGAACTCCGGTCCACCTTTTCGTTCCCTTGGCGTGGAACATTCTTTTCGGCAGCCTTGCCGCACTGCTGATCGGGCGCATTGTCGCTACATGGCCGCCTCTGGCCGGTGCCGGAGACCGCATGCCGTGGTGGCATCAAGCCTTTACCGGCATTCTGCTGATCTTCACAGCCAATCTCCCCAGCCTCACCATCACCGGCATGGAGCATGTTCTCCAAGTATTGCTGGCGATCTGCTGCGCCTTCGGCATGATGGAAGCCTTGTCCGGGCGTTCTGTCCCCTGGTGGTCCATCGCAGCTGCCGTTCTGGCCCCTGCTGTTCGCTATGAAGACCTCACGCTGACGCTAGCCATATGCTTTGCGCTGGCCGGTTTGCGCCAATGGGCGGCAGCTGTCGGGGTATTTGTCGCTAGCCTGGTGCCTCTCTTTGCGTTTTCAGTGTTCCTGCACAGCAAGGGTTTACCCGCTCTGCCGTTGTCGGTCCTGGTAAAAGGCAGTGCTTTTGCCAGCGGCAGCCTGCCCGCCAAGGTACTGACCTTGCTCAAAGGCAGCATCCACCAGGGCCTCACAACTCCTGAGCGTTACCCCATCCTGGTTCTCTTCCTGATCTTTGCCTATCTCGCTTACCGAGCCGATACCCATATTCGCCGCTATGTCTACACCGGCACCGCCGCGCTAGGATTGCTGCAGCTGCTCATAGGCCGGTTCGGCTGGTTCTTTCGCTATGAGGTCTACGCACTTATCTTTCTGACCCTGCTTTGCATGCGCATCCTGCACGAGCGGCCTCGCTTTTTCTTCGGCTACTTTGCCTTGGGCCTGATGTTTTGCGCGTCTCCATATATCGGTGCTACCGCGGCAACCGCATCTGCTTCCAGGGCGGTATATGAGCAGCAATACCAGATGCACCGCTTTGTCACCGACTTTTACAAAGGCGATTATGCGGTCAACGATCTGGGCTTTGTCAGCTTCGAGCGGCGGCCCGGCAGCTATGTTCTCGATGTGTACGGGCTGGGCTCGCTTGAAGCTTCACGGCAGATGGACAAAACCGCGGACTGGATGGAGGCTATCGTAAACCGCCGCCATGTGGCTCTTGCGATGCTGTTTCCGGACTGGTTCAGCATCCCGGCAAGCTGGTCACCGCTTGCAAAGATGTGCATCCAGGATGTGGATACAACAAGCCTCGGCGGCAGCTGCGTCATTTTCTACAGCACTATAAAAGCCGATAACGCCGCTCTCCGTGCAGAGTTAAAGGCTTTCTCCACGCAACTTCCTGATGGTATTGCCTTCTACCTGGGCGGCCCTCTGAACGAGGATTCGATGTGGCAGCCTGTAACACCGATACGGCAGAAGCGCCCCTGAGCGCGATTCTTGGCGCAATCCTGAACGCATGCCGCAAGGGTTCAAGGGCAGGGAGCGGCTTCGGCTACCATCTCCGGGTACTCCGGTCGCCAGATGCGCTGACGCACGCGCGTCTCCAGCGTTTCGGGGTCGGCAGCGGGAGCCAGCCCATCCTCAACAGCGCGGCGTGCGACCGCCACGGCGATAGAGATGGCGGCCTCCTGCATATCTTCAAGATGCGGCAGCAGCGGAGCTTCCGGCGAGGCAATCGCCGGGGACCAGTCGCCCAGCGCACGCGCGGCAGCCAGCATCATGGCATCGGTCACGCGCGTTGCCTGCGACACGGCAACCCCAAGCCCGACCCCCGGGAAGATGTAGAAGTTATTGACCTGCGCAATGGGGATGGTTGCAGCACCTAGCTGCACCGGGGCAAAGGGCGCGCCGGTAGCCACCAGCGCCCGGCCTCTGGTCCACTCCAAAATGTCAGCCGGCACACCCTCCGCGCAGCTCGTCGGGTTCGACAATGGAAACAGGATCGGGCGCGGGTTGTAGAGTGCCATGGCCTCGACCACTTCACGAGAGAACAAACCGGGCCGTGTAGAAACCCCGATCAGGATTGTCGGCTGCGCATGCGTGACAACTTCAAGCAGGCTCCAGTTGGCGGCTCCCTCACCCGGCTTCGGCCAATGGGCCAGCGCCTCCCGCGAATGCGCAAACTGCTCCTGCGCGGGCGAAAGTTCTCGATCCTCAGCCAGAACCAGGCCGTCTATATCCTGCAGAAAGAAGCGCCCCTTCCCTTCTGCCTCGCTCAAGCCTTCCTCCACCATCGCCTGCAGCATGTAGGCTGCAATGCCGGTGCCCGCGCCGCCTGCGCCTACGATAACGACTTTCTGCTCGCACATGCGGGCTCCGCTTGCGCGCAGCGCCGCGTACACAGCGCCCAGCACTACGGCAGCAGTACCCTGAATGTCATCGTTGAAGGTACACAGCTGGTCACGGTAGCGCTCCAGGATGGGCCGCGCATGACGCCGGGCAAAATCCTCCCACTGCAGCAAGACATTCGGCAGGGTCGCCTTGACGGCCTCGACAAACTCGTCGATGAACGCAAGGTATTCGTCTTCGCAGATACGTTCATGCCGCCAGCCGAGGTAGAAGGGATCGCTGTGCAGCTCCGGGTTGTTAGTGCCGACATCGAGCACAATCGGCAGCGTGCGCGAGGGATGAATGCCACCCAGAAGTGAGTAGATGGCCAGCTTGCCGATAGGTATACCCATGCCGCCCACGCCCTGGTCGCCGATGCCGAGCACACGCTCGCCATCGGTGACGACGATCACGTCCACCTCTCGAAACGGTCTGCTTTCGAGCATTTGCCGCATGCGGTGCCGCTGCGGATAGGACAGAAACAGCCCGCGCGGCTTGGTGTACAAGCGTGAAAACTGCGAGCAGCCCAAAGCCACGGTAGGCGTGTACAGGATCGGCATCATCTCTGCCGTATGCCGCTCCACCAGCGAGTAGAAGAGGATTTCATTGCGATCCTGAAGCTGGCGCAGAAAGCTGTGTTTGCGCAGGTCGTCAGGCTGCTCGCCGTAGACATGGTACAGACGAGCGATTTGTTGCTCGCGCGTGACCACATGCGGCGGCAGCAGCCCGTTCAGAGCAAACGTATCGCGCAATTCCTGCGAGAAGGCTGTACCCCGGTTGAGCAGCGGCGTGTTCAGGATTTCCATGCCGCTTAACGTCGTCGCCACACCTGAAACAGCCCCGTGGCTATCTGTGAGCCAGCGGATGTTTTTATGCACAAGGGCACCCGGTTCCTGGGCTTCTCAAGACCTTACGCCCAGGTTTCCTTGGTACCGTCCAGCACCCGGTTGAGGTAGGTAGCTGCGCTGATAAGCGCAAGGTGCGTAAGCGCTTGCGGAAAATTACCCAGCTGCTCCCCGCTGCTTCCCAGTTGTTCTGAGTAAAGCCCGACATGGTTGGCATAACCCAGCATTTTATCGAACAGCAAGCGTGCCTTGTCCACCTGCCCGGCGCGTGCCAGGCACTCGATCAGCCAAAAAGAGCACGCGGTAAAACTGCCTTCATCGCCATCAAGGCCGTCGCTGCCGCTTGCATACCGCAGTACCAGGCTATCTTCCGTCAGGCATCTTTCAATACGCTCCATGGTAGAAAGCCAGCGCGGGTCGGTCGGGCTGATGTAGCGCAGCATGGGCATCAGCAGCAGTGCGGCATCGACGACTTTTTCACCCTTGGCTTGCACAAACGATTGCATTTCCTCATCCCAGAAGTTTTCAAGGATGTCATCGTTGATCCGGCTGCGCACCTCGTACCACTCCCTCAAAGGTGCGTCGAGCGAGCGTTTGTCAGCCAGGCGGATGACCCGGTCAAAGGCAACCCAGCACAGCAGGCGCGAGTGCAGCAGGTGTTTGCGTCCACCGCGAATCTCCCAGATACCCTCATCCGGTCGCTGCCAGTTCTCTCGGAGCCAGCCCATCAATGCGATAACGCGGTTCCAGCCATCCTTTGAAACCGCGACGGAGTACTTATTCGAGAGGTAAACGGCATCCATGATTTCGCCGTAGATATCAAGCTGGAGCTGCTTGCTGGCAGCATTACCGATGCGTACGGGCTTTGAGTCCTTGTACCCGGCCAAGTGGTCCAATTCGACTTCTTCGATCTCCGTGCCGCCGTCGTTGCGGTACATGATCTGCAGCGGTCCACTGGATGCTCCGGCTTGCAGGCCGTCAATAAGACGTTCCCGCAACCACCGGGTGTAATCTCGTACTTCATCTGAATAGCCGAGCCGCACCAGCGCGTACAGGGAGAACGAGGAATCACGCAGCCAGGTGTAGCGGTAATCCCAGTTGCGGCTGCCGCCTGCCTTCTCCGGCAATCCAAACGTCGGCGCGGCCACCATGGAGCCATGCTCCTGCGAGATCAGCAACTTGAGCACCAGCGCCGAACGGTTCACAGTTTCACGCCACCTGCCCCGGTACGTCGATTTTGAAGCCCAGTCACGCCAGTACCTTATAGAAAATTGAAACTGCTGCTCCATATTTTCAGGGTGGAGCAAGTTGGTCGTTCCCATCTCCTCAGCCTTGAGCGAGCCGAAAGCAAAGGAAGCCGTTTGCGTACGCTCCAGCACAAACTCCGATACACCGTCTTGCCCGTCAATGCTCAGCGGCACCGTGGCATACAGGCTCATATGAGGCAAACCTTCGGTATCGGGTTGAAAGGAAATAGCATCTGCCTCGGTGCAAACCCGGTGCGTACCGCGGCCATAGTCGAAGCGCGGCGCACACCGCATTTGAAAGCGAATGGAGCCTTTGATAACGCGGACCATGCGGATAATCTGGTGCGCATAGGCTGAGGATGTATCCCCTTGTTGCACCGGCATGAAGTCCGTAATTTCGGCCACGCCTTCATCGGCCAGGTACCGGGTAAGCAGGATGTTGGTATCAGGCAGGTAGAGCTGCTTGTAGCGCACCCCGTCAAGCTGCGGCTCAATACGGAAGAAGCCGCCTTTTTCCGCATCAAGCAGCCCGGCGAACACAGAGGGCGAGTCAAATTCCGGAAAGCAGAAGAAGTCGATTGTGCCATTGAGGCTAATCAGCGCGGCGGAGCGCATGTTGCCGATGATGCCGTGGTTCTCAATGAGCTCGGGGGAGCAAACGGTACCTTGCAAGGCGATCTCCTGACATTCGGTGCAACTTCAGTCTAGTTCTGTTTCTTGAACAGGCGCATTAGTCCGCGCGGGGGCAGGTCGTCCACCAGGAAGCGGTGCGCGCCGCCGGTGACTGCCTCGGCAGCCAGAAAACCCGACCGTGCTGCGCCTTCCATGGTGGCCGGCCAACCGGTGTCAGTCCAGTCCCCGGCAAGGAATAGGCCGGGCCAGGCTGTGCGCGCAGGGGGCCGATGCGCGTCCAGACCCGGGGTAGTCGAAAACGTCGCGCGGACTTCCTTGGTCACCACAGCTTTGACCAGCTTGGCTTCGTGGACAGCAGGAAAGAACAGCCCAAGCTCGCGCACGGCCAAGTCGATAATGTCGCGCTGGGGCATGCCGACCAGCTTGCGCGCCACACTGATTACCAGTTCCAGGTGGCTTCCCTGTCCTTCCGATATTTGCCCCGGCTGCAGCTTTGCCAATTTAGCCAGTTTTTCCTTCTGGTACATCCACTGGATGGTGGTGTCGAGAAGTACGGCATGCGGCAGCTCGGTAATCTCGCGGTCAAACCACAGGTGCACGCCGATCAGGGGCGCGTGCTCAAACTGATCGAGCGCATGCCCCAGGGCCGCTGACTCCCGACCGGCAGGCAAGGCAGGCAGCAGCTTCTGCATTGCTTCAAAGGGGAGCGCCAGCACCACGGCGTCAAAATTTTCTGCCCCACCCTCACCCGTTTGTACAGTCCAGCCTGTTTCGTTCCGGTGCAGTGTCTCAACGCCGGTGCGCAGCCGGACCTCGCCGCCGCGCCCTTGCAGATACGCGGCAGCGCCGGAGTACATTTCCGAGAGCGGCAGCAGCGGTACGCCGATCTTGCCTGCTTCGGCTGAGATCAGGAAGGAGTCGCGCAGCACCTTGCCCGCATAGTGCACCGAGATGCGGTCGAGATCGTCATTGAGAGCCGATTGCAAAATAGGCTCCCAGAAGCGCTTGAGGGCACCCGGTGTTTGCCCGTGGCGCATGGCCCATGCCAGGAAGCTCTCGCCGCCGGGTACATCCGCCGGGTAGCCGCGGAAAAACTGCCGCAGCCCGCGGGCAATAGCCTGCTTGTCGGCCTGCGAAAAGCAACCGGCCTGGAGAAAAGAAAATGCAGAGTGCAGCGGCGCGGGGAGCCCGGCGAGAGGCCGTACCACACTGCGGCGGCCGCCCGGCTCTATGTAAGTGATGGTGCTTGTCCATGCAATCGCGTTGCTGCGGCCCACACGATGCAGCAGGCTGCGCAGGTTGGTGCAACAGCCCAGCAGGATGTGCTGGCAGTTGTCGATGGTTTCACCCGAGCCGGGGTGCAGGTAAGACGATGCGCGGCCACCGACGTAGGGGCGGCGCTCAAATACGGTCACGCTATAGCCCGCGTCTGCCAGGGCGCAGCTTGCTGCCAGGCCTGCCACACCTGCGCCAATAACCGCGATCCTGCCTCTTGTGTCTGTTACTGTTACTGAGAGCGCACCGGGCTTGCGGGTACCGCGCGCGCGTGCGGCCAGCGTACCTCCAAGCCCGCGCGTAAGCAGCGCCAGCTTCTCCCATAGGGGGACGCTGAGCCGCCGGGTAAACACGTCATAGTCGGCACGTTCCATACGCCGGAGCAGCCTGTGGTAAATCGTCATCAGCACCCACAGCGCAGATCGGCTGTCTGCCGCGACAAGCGGTAGCAACTTTGCGCCCGCGCTATAGAACTGTTCTGCCCGCGCCCCTTGCTCGGCGAGCATGGCTCGGGTTGCAGGCAGGGGCACGGCTCCATGCACGGCCTCTGCTGCAAGCACGGCAGCTGTCAACCCGTGTCTCGCCAGGTCGTCTACCGGCAAGTACACGCGACCGCGTTGGGCATCCTCGCGCACGTCACGCAAAATATTTGTCAGTTGGAAACCGATGCCCAGCTCTTCGGCAAGCTTTTCTGCCTGGGGTGAGCTGTACTCGAAGATCCGTATGCAGACCAGCCCGACGACAGAAGCCACCAGGTAGCAATAGCGACGGAGTGCGTCGAAGTCCGCAAAAGTCTGGTCGCCGGTGCTTTCCTCCAGGTCCATTGCCGTGCCTTCTACCAGCTGATCCAGAAGCGCAAGGGGTATCCGAAAGCGCAGGCGTGCATCGTTGAGCGCGAGGAAGACCGGGTCCGCACCCCTGCCGCTACTTGCTTCCCGGTGCCACTTCGCCATCCAGGCCGCCAGGCTCGCGCGCCGCTCCGCTTTAGGGATTGACTCGTCATCGGAGATGTCATCGGCATGCCGCATGAAAGCGTACACGGCGCAAATCGCATTGCGTTTGTGAACAGGCAAGGCCAGAAATGCGAAATAGAAATTCTTGGCCTCGCGTCGCGCGATGCCGCGGCACACCGCGTATGCCTGGGCGACGGTCACGCGCGCCTGCCTTGCCGGTTGTGTCGCGGTGAGGTCCCCAGGTACTTGCCCGCGAGCGCCCGCAGCAGCAGCGTGGCCTTTTGCGCCTTACCCAGTGAGGGGCGCGCACGCAGCACATCATACCCCGCCTGCTCAATGGCCCCGAGGATGGCGAGGCCGCCGCGCGAAAACAGATCGAGATCAATCGCAAGCTCACGGTCCACCATGCGGATCAGCGGCAGGCCGCTTCGGAACATCACGCGCGCGTAGCCTACCTCGTACCGCAGCAGCTCGCGCACAGCGGCGTTGGCTTCCTGTTTCTCAATACCCTCAGCAAGCATTGCTTCCGTCACTTTGAAACGCGCCATGTCAGCCTGGGGCAGGTAAATGCGGCCTTTTGCATGATCCACGCGCACGTCCTGCCAAAAATTGGCAAGCTGCAACGCGGTGCAGGTCTGGTCGGAAAGCCGGAAACGCTCCTCGTCCGCATAGCCGGCAACGTACAGTACGAGGCGGCCTACAGGGTTGGCGGAGTAGCGACAGTAAGCCAGCAGATCCTCAATAGTCGCAAAGCGAGTAATTTCCTGATCCTGCCGGAAAGCAGTCAGCAGGTCAGTAAAGGGTTCCATCGGAATGTTGCAGGCACGGATGACCGGCGCGAGCGCCACAAATACCGGGTGCGTGGCAACCCCTCTGTAACAAAGGTGGAGCTGCCCTTCCCACCAGTCCAGCAATGCCAGTGACTGTTCTGCATCGCCTACTTCATCGCCCAGATCATCAGACACGCGGCAGTAGGCGTAAATGGCATGGAAGTGGGTCCGCAGCCGCTCCGGTAGAAACCAGCTGGCTACGTGGAAGTTTTCGTAGTGCGTCTCCGTCAAGCGTTGGCACCACGCCTGCGCCTCGGGGAGCGTCGGCGCAGCTGCAGGCGGTGCATAGGCAGGGGGCAGCGCGGCCCAACCGGCAGCAAGCAGCGATTGTTCGTCATTCCCGATGGAAGTGGAAGTCATGCTTATGGAAGGATAACCGTCTTGATGCCGCGTGTGCTGCCCGGCACCCCAGCCGTGTTCATGGATTGGTACAAGCCCACGATGTCGGCCAGGCGCGCGCGGCCTGTAAAGAAAGCTTCTGCCTCAAAGCTGCCGCCTGCAAGCAGTGCAAACGCGCGGCGCACCGTGCGAGGCGTGTGATGGAAGCTGGCCCGCAAGGTGAGCCCGCTATAGTGCAGCTGGTTCGTATCGAGCTCCACCTTGGTACCGACCGGCGGCCCGCCGAAGAAGTTCACTGTGCCGCCCTTGCGTGCCATATCTACCGCCCAGCCCCAGGTCACCGGTGAGGCAACCGCCTCGATTGCAATATCGACACCCCTCCCGCTTTCGGTCAAGGCACGTACTGCTGCCACCGGGTTTTCACCGTCAGCGGCCAACATGACAGTTTCAGCCGCGCCCAGCCGCAGCGCCGCCTGCGCCTGCTCCGGGTACTTGACAACCGCGATGACACGCACCCCGGCAAGCGCAGCGGTATGTACAAACAGCAAACCGATAGGTCCCGCTCCGATCACGGCGAGCGTGTCGCCGGCACGCGCACCGGACTCCTCAAGCCCCAGCACCACGCAGGCCAGGGGCTCCGTCAATGCTGCATGCTCCAGCGATACGTGTTCCGGGATCAGGAGCGTGTTCTTGGCCGCGATACGTGCCGGAACTTTCAGATACTCGGCATAAGCACCATTGTTGAAAAGCAGATCTTCACACAGGTTCCACTGGGCACCTCGGCAGTAAAAGCACTGCCCGCAAGGAGCGGAATTGAGCGCAACCACGCGCTGCCCAGGCGTGAATGCTGCACCCTCGCCTGCCTCAATGACTGTACCGGCAACCTCATGCCCGAACAGCGCCGGCGGCTGCAGCATACGCGCATGATAGCCCCGGCGGAACACTTTCAAATCTGTACCGCAGGTAAGCGCCGCACCCACGCACAGCACCAATTCGCCGGGTCCGGCAGCAGGGCGCGGCACTTGCTCAAGCCGCAGGTCTTCCCTGCCGTACAGCACGGCAGCCTGCATGCTTGGGCTCACCGCAAACCTGCCTGCGGCGTGATGAAGATTTTCATCGAATCCGCCGTCGGATGGGAGGCAATTTCAATTGCTTCCACGGCATCGGCAAGTGCGAAACGGTGCGAAATCAGCCGTGTCAGGTCAAAGCCGTTACGGTAGCCTTCAAACACCAGCGCGGCACCTTCATCCTGTATCTCAACAGAGGCGCTGTACGAACCGACCAGCGACTTTTCATCCATGCAGATGGCTGCCGGGTCTACTTGTGCTTCGCCGTGCTGCGTTTGCGCAAACAGCAGCACACGACCGCCGGGGCGTGTTGCGTCCATGGCTACCTGGATCAGCGGATCGCCTGCGACAGCCAGAATTGCAGCGTCCACGCCTCGGCCTTCACTTTCAGCATGCGCGCGCGCCACCACATCTTCTCTCCGCGCGTCGATGGGGTGTTTCAAACCGTACTGCGCGGCAACAGCATGCCGCCCCGGGTACAAATCTGAAGTCAGCACCTTGGCACCGGTGCGTGCAGCCAGCGCGGCCAGAATGATCCCAATCGACCCCTGGCCGATGACCAGTACGGTCTCATCCGGCTCCAATGCAAGATTTTTGATGGCCTTCAGGCAGGTATTGACCGGCTCAATAAAGGCAGCCTGCTCAAAGGGAATGCCGTTTGGAATCTTGACCAACCCACGCGCCACAATCCAGTCCATTACCCGCACGTAGCCTGCAAAGCCTCCCCCTGACGGTTCAAACGCGGCAGTCACGCCGACTTTCTTGTAGACCGGGCATTGCGCAAAGGTCTTCTTGCGGCAGTAGTAGCAGTGGCCGCACGGGATGTGGTGAAACACCATGGCGCGGTCGCCGGGCGCAAAGCCGGTGACACCCTCACCGATAGCCACGATCGTACCCGCTGTCTCATGCCCGAAGACCCGCGGCGCGGAGTGCGAACCGGTGTGGATTTTCTTGAGATCGGTACCGCAGATGCCGCAAGCCTCGACCCGCAGCAGGACCTCGCCCGCGCCGATAGCGGGAACAGGCACTTGCTCCACGCGCACATCATTGATGCCGCGATACACGGCGGCCTGCATGGTGGGGGGCAATTCAAGAGTTTCCATATGGCTCAGGATACCAACTTCGTCTGGCGCAGCACGTCCGGCAGTGCGCGGGCCAGGGCCTCGGCAGCGGCACGACTATTGCGGCCCAGCTCCATCAGCGCCCCCCATGACCCGGGCTGCAACAGGGCGGTTGCAGCGAAAGCTGCTGTCCGCATCTGCCCCTGCGGAGTGATAAAGCGGTTCAAATCCGGCAGGTCGGCCGTATAGCCGTCAGAGATGCCGCGCAGGCACAGAAACGGTATGCCGTGGGCACCGGCCAGCCGGGCTACCGTTGCTGCTTCCATATCGACCAGCACGGCTTGATAACGCTCCGCGAGTGCGCGCTTTTCGTCCTTACGTGCAACATGGTCGAGCGTGACCAGCCGCATAGCGGACGTGGGCCCAAACGCCTGCGTGTTTGCCAGGAAGCGCTCGCCGGTACGCGCGTCCACCACCTCGGCTACGGAGTGGACCGAAGGCGGCTTGACCGCGCAGGAAAGCGCGCCTGCCCAGCCGTAGGAGACAACCGCGTCAAGATCGCCCGCAGCCGCGCGCAACGCCGCGAAGGACCGCGTGGCAGCCGCCGCGCCGATTCCCTCGGCTGCTGCAAAGCACTGCACGGAACCGCCGTCACTTACTTGCAATTCTCCGATAGAAACATGGTCGGTACGTGGCCACTCGCGCACCAGCGGGTGCAGCTCACCGCGCAGCGCTGCGACAATGCCGATCTTTCTCATGCTTCACCGCCTGACGGCGCGTACCCGTTCGCACGAAACCAGTCAATGGCTGAGCGCAATGCCTGGTACACCGGGATGACCCGAAAGCCAAGCTCCCGCTGCGCCTTGGCCGACGAGGCAAACATCATCTTCTTGCCCATGCGCACCGCTTCAACCGTTGCACGCGGCTCGCGCCCGCGCAGACGGCCTGTAATCCACTCATCGAAAAAGGCATAGGTCATCGCTACCGCCACCGGTACTTTGTATTTCGGCGAGGGGAGCCCCGTGATGGCCGACATCTTGTCGAGAATCTGCTTGAGCGTAAGGTTCTCGCCGCCCAGGATGTACCGCTCACCCGGAGTACCGCGCTCAAGCGCGGCGACATGCGCTCGCGCGACTTCATCGGCATCGACCAGGTTCAAACCCGTATCCATGTAGGCAGGAAAATTGCGGTTCAGAAAATCGACGATGATACGGCCTGTCGGCGTCGGCTTCAAATCACCCGAGCCGATCGGCGTGGTGGGGTTGAGCGTGATGACCTGCTGGCCCGCGCGACCTGCTTCCAGCGCAACCTGCTCGGCAAGAAACTTGGACCGCTTGTAGTGGCCGACCATGTCCCGGAGCGACACCGGGCTGGTCTCGTCCACAATCACCCCATCACGGCGAAAGCCCATCGTCGCGACGCTTGAGGTGTACACCACGCGCGGTACCCGCTCCTCGGCGGCAAGCCGCAGCAGGGCACGCGTACCTTCCACATTCGCCGCATACATGCTTTGGGGATCGCGCACCCACAGCCGGTAGTCGGCAGCTACATGCATCAGCGCGTCGCAACCCCGCAAACCTGCTCGCATTGACTCCGGTTGGCGCAGGTCGCCGGTAACCTGCTCAAAACTTCCCAGTTGCTCCAGATTGCGCAGGTCGCTTGTAGGCCGCACCAGTACCCGCAGTGCGGCACCTTGCGCTACGAGCGCTCGCGCCACATGCGCACCCAAAAAACCTGTCGCCCCTGTAACGAAAACTTTCATTGCGTCTCACTATTGTACGTAGAGTGATTTGGTACAAATGTGCGATTCCTCGCATCCCAACGTTCGGGAGAAGACACATGGACAAGCTGGCAGTATGGGGTTTCATGGAAGCAAAGCCGGGCAAGGAAAAGGAAGTCGAAGAGTTTCTGAAATCGGCGCTACCGTTGGCTCAGGCTGAAACCGGCACTACCACCTGGTATGCGCTGAAGATTGGGCCGTCGCAGTACGGGATTTTTGACACTTTTGCCGATGATGAAGCGCGAAAGGCACACCTTTCCGGTGAAATTGCAAAGGCATTGATGGCCAAGGCAGACGACTTGTTCGTGAGAGCACCTGAGCTTGATACCGACATCAAAATTCTCGTAGCAAAGGTACCGGGCGCGTAGTGCTTGCAAGCTTCGGAGAAGCCTGCGTTGCGGGCTTTTATCGGTTCACCTGGAGAAAAGCTACTCCAATGCTTCCGGCTGAATCGCGATGTTCTTCTCGCCCGCAGCCCGCTTTTCGTGATACTTCTTCACCCAGGCATCGAAACTTTTGCCTGCCGCTGTGTCGCGCCCGCTGAATGTAAGCGCGGCAATCTCTCTGTAGGGGATAGTGAGCTTCGTGCGCTCAGTGGCGGGAATAATACGCACTGCGGCTTCATCGAGAGACATGCCGGAACGTCGATCAAAAACATACCCGGCAATAATCCGGCCGTCGGTAAGCGTCAGGGTAACGTCGCCGCGGTAGTCGAAGGCTTTTTCAAACGCGACTCGCTTCTCGTCATCGGTAGCAAGCGACGGTACCCAGCCTTCCAGCTGCTCACGCTCCCGCCCGGCAGCAACCTCCAGCTGGTTCGGATCGACATGGTTGTCCATGTGCTTGCCGGTAACAGTTTCAGCACCTGTAGTCGTCATTAGGCGACTGTCTCCTGCCGGGCTTCCTCATGTGCATGCGCGGCGATGCCGATCTGCACCAGGCTGCCATGCACAGGCATTTTCGGCTCGTTCAGCAGGTCGAGCGCACCACGATCTTCATATTTGCTGAAGAGCGTCGCCACGGCTGTTGCGGCAAAGCCGCGCCATGAGGCGAATGTGTAATACGCACCGGAAGCCTCATAGCCGGAGTGCACCATACAGTTGGCACACTTTGGATTACCGGATTCGGTACCATAGCTGGCCCAGTCGGTTGTGTCGATCAGCTCCTGGAAGGTGTCGGCGTAGCCATCCTGCAATAGGTAGCAAGGCTTCTGCCAGCCGAAAACAGAGTACGCCGGCATGCCCCATGGGGTGCAGGTGAACTCGCGCTTGCCCATCAGGAACTCCATGTACATGGGCGAGGCATTGAACTTCCATGTCTTTTTGCGATTGGAAAGAATAGCCCGGAACAGGCGTCGTGAGCGAGCACGGCCTAGAAAGTGCTTTTGATCGGGTGCCTTTTCATACGTGTAACCCGGCGCGACCATCATGCCTTCAACGCCGACTTCCATCAACTCATCGAAGAATGCTCGCACAGAGTTCGGGTCGGCACCGTCGAACAGCGTGGTGTTGGTCGTGACGCGAAAGCCTGCGGCGACCGCAGCTTTGATCCCGTCAAGCGCAATCTCGTAGCCGCCTTCGCGGCAAACGGAAAAGTCATGGTGCTCCTTCTGGCCGTCGAGGTGGACAGAGAACGACAGGTACTTGCTCGGCTTGAACAGGTGCAGCTTCTCTTTAAGCAGCAGCGCATTGGTGCACATGTAGACGTACTTCTTGCGCGCTACCAGCCCGGCTACGATTTGATCGATCTGCGGGTGCAGCAGCGGCTCGCCGCCCGGGATGGAGACCATAGGCGTGCCTGCATCTTCAACTGCGCGGAAGCATTCTTCCGGCGTAAGCTCCTGCTTCAAGATGTGAGCCGGGTACTGGATCTTGCCGCAGCCGGCACAAGCCAGGTTGCAGCGGAACAAAGGCTCAAGCATGGTGACCAGCGGAAAACGCTTTTTGCCGGACCACTTCTGCTTCAGGATGTAAGTGGCCACGGTCCAGGCCTGCGATACAGGTACTGCCATAGTGTTTACCTCATTTAATGTTGCTGTGGAGCACGCAACTGTTCCAGTTGTTTTTCGAGTTCCGCGTTCCTTCGCGTTAAATCAGAAATCTTCACGGCATCGTACACACGCTCAATGCGCTCAGCAGTACGCTTTTCCACACCTGAAATCTCTTCACGCAAAATTGCGTTACCTGTTTGCATCTCCTCACGTAGACGGGTGTTCCCTGCTTGCATCTCGTCACGCAGGAGCGCGTTGCTCACTTTCATCTCCGCTTTTAATTCGGCAACACTTTCCTTCAAATCAGCAAGCCCACGTACTACTGCTTTCAGATCTGGAGCGACTACATCTTGCAAAGCCTCGCGTAAATCGGAAACTATTGACATCGCTCCTCCATCCGGTTCAAGTTTACTCGTCTCCACGCTCGATAGCGCGCTTATAGGTTGTAAGTGCCAACAGGGGGAAATACTCACGGTACTGGTGATACGCAAGGTAGAACACCCGCGGAAATCCGGTGCCGGTATAGATAGCCTGCTTCGTCACGCCTTCACCTGTTGACTCGTCCCAGCCGCCGTTTTCCATCTGCCGCTCCAGTAGCCAGCGCACTCCTTTCGCTACTGAGTCCGACCGCTTATCACCTGCCGCCAGCAGTCCAAGAATCGCCCAGGCAGTCTGCGACGGTGTGCTTGGACCCACACCGCGCAAATCGGGCTCGTCGTAGCTCAGGCAGCTCTCGCCCCAGCCGCCGTCTGCATTCTGTACAGTGCGTATCCATTCCGCAGCCTGCTGGATCTGCGGCTCATGGTTCCAGATGCCCATGGCCTCAAGCCCACGCAGCACCAGAAAAGTTCCGTACAGGTAGTTCACTCCCCAGCGCCCGAACCAGGAACCGTCAGACTCCTGCTCATCGAAGATGAACTTGATGGCCCGTTCCACACGCTTGTCCGTGCGCGTGTAGCCGTAGATGGAAAGCGTCTCAAGCACACGGCCCGTGATGTCCACAGTCGGCGGGTCCAGCATCGCATTGTGGTCGGCAAACGGGATGTACTGGAAGATCATCTTTGTATTGTCTTTGTCGAACGACGCCCAGCCGCCGTTGCGGCACTGCATGGCAAAAATCCAGTTGATGGCGCGATGGCTTACGTCGTACTGGTAACGTTCGCGCGGGTTGTCGACTTTGTTCAGCGCCAGCAGCACCTGCGCGGTGTCGTCCACATCCGGGTACCACTCGTTATTGAACTCAAAGTACCAGCCGCCGGGCTCTGTGTTGCGGACCTTCTCCGCCCAGTCGCCCTTGTGGCGCACTTCCTTTGACAGCATCCAGTCCACTGCCTTGAGCATGCGCGGATCGTTGCGCTCGATCCCGGCTTCGCCCAATGCAAAAATAGCCTGCGCCGTGTCCCATACCGGTGACATGCAGGGCTGCATACGAAACGTCGGTTGAGTGTAATCCACCGTTCCCTTGGGCTCGTCAATACCCAGCTTCTCAAACTCGTCGAGCGCACGGATCATCTGCGGATCGTCAAGTGAGTAGCCCAGCCAGCGCAGAGCGATCATGGCGTTCAGCATGGCCGGGTAAATCGCCCCCAGGCCATCCGACATCTCAAGCCGTGCCAGCATCCACTGTTCAGCTTTTCTCAAAGCGATGCGGCGCAGCGGACGAATATGAACGCGCTCGGCCCAGTGAAATATCCGGTCACAAGCAAGAAAAAGATTGCGCCATGAAACAGGACGCTTGGAATCCCAGCGCAGGTGCAGGTCCGCATTTGCGCGTCCGCCTACAAACAGTTCATCAATACCCTGCTCAGGCACAATCTTTTTGAAGGGCTTCTTGGCATATGCAATGGAAAGCGGTACCAGGATTGCCCGCGACCACGCGCTGATTTCATACACGTTGAAATAAAACCAGTTTGGAAACAGCACGATTTCAGGCGGCACAGCCGGCACTGCATCGTACTCGTACTGGCCCATGAAACACAGATAGATTTTGGTAAAGGTATTGCACTCTACCACGCCGCCGTGCGCCAATATCCACTCGCGCGCCCGAACCAAACGCGGCTCATCCTGCGGCCAGCCCATCAGCTTGCAAGCAAAATAGCACTTGACAGAAAGTGAAATGTTCGAGGGACCGCCTGGATAAATCGACCAGCCGCCGTCTTCGTTCTGGTAGCGCAGCATCTCGGTCAATGCTCGCTGCAGGCGGCCCGGATCACCGGTACCCAGCAGCATGTGGCCGAAAATGTAGTCGGCCTCAAGCATGGAATCGGCTTCAAGCTCACCGCACCAGAAGCCATCGGGATGCTGCCTGGAAAAGATGAGGTCCACAGTGTGGCGTATGGCAGCCTGCACCTGGTCCAGTGCTGCGTCAAGCCGACCGAATTTCAGCTTGCTGCCACCTTCTTCGAATTGTGCTCGCTGTTGCGCCATGCGTTGTATTGGACTACGGCCAACGGCTTTCGGGTTCTGAGATTATCCCGCAGAGTGACTAGAAAGTGACTAGATGTTCAAGCCTGCGCTTAACCTGGACGCATGCTCAGCGGCGGCCTGGGCGATCTCAGGTGGAAGCCCGAACCGCACATTCTCAGGCATGACCTCTACTTCCTCCGCATCACCATAGCCGCGGCTGCTCAGGAACTCGATAACGCCTTGCACCAGTACCTCGGGCGCAGATGCCCCCGCTGTTACCGCAACCGTCTCTACCCCTTCAAGCCACTCGGCACGAATGTCCTCCGCCTTGTCAATCAGGTAGCTGTTTGTGCTCAGGTTTTGGGAGACCTCTACCAGCCGGTTGGAATTGGAAGAATTGGTTGAGCCAACTACCAGTACCAAATCTGCCTGGTGCGCCACGTTTTTAACCGCTACCTGCCGATTTTCTGTCGCGTAGCAAATATCCTGCGAGTGCGGTCCAGCGATGTTCGGGTACTTTTCCTTAAGCGCCTGGATAATGTCGCGTGCTTCGTCGAGCGAGAGTGTGGTTTGCGTCAGGTATGCGACCCGATCCGGATTCGGTACGGAAAGTACCTGCACTTCTTCAACCGTTGAAACGATTTGGGTTACGTCCGGTGCCTCGCCAAGCGTGCCCTCAATCTCATCATGGTCTCGATGGCCGATCAGCACCAGCGAGTAGCCCTGCTTGGCAAATTTGATCGCCTCCACATGCACCTTGGTGACCAGCGGGCAGGTTGCATCGATCACGCGCAGTCGGCGCTGTTTCGAATCCTCACGCACGGCGGGTGAAACCCCGTGCGCGGAATAGATGACGCGCGCACCTTCAGGTACCTCGGAAATATCTTCAACGAAAATCGCGCCTTTAACCGCCAACTCGTTGACAACAAAGCTGTTGTGCACAATCTCCTTGCGCACATAGATCGGTGCGCCGAAGGTTTCGAGAGCAATGTTCACGATGTCGATAGCGCGAACCACGCCCGCGCAAAAACCGCGCGGCTTGAGCAGGAGAATGCGCTTGTCGCCGGGGGTGCGGACGGTGGGCAGGGTGATCTGGACGGTTGCTGTCACTCGCTTAGTATACCTGTCGCTCTAACAAGATAGGAAGAAAGTGCACCATGAAAGGTGCAAGTCACTACTTGCGAGCACGGCTATACTCATGATTAATAACAGCACAGCGAGGCAGCCATGGCCACATCCACACGCGTCAGCATCGAGGAGTACCTCAACACCAGCTACCGTCCGGACGTTGAATACATTGACGGCGAGTTGCGGCCTAAAAACAGCACACTGGAGGAAGACCCCATGGTGCAGTGGATTCACGCTCGCTTACAAGCTTTTATTGCATCCTGGTTTGACCGGCATGAGGACGAATGGGATGTGCTGGTTGCTGTTGAGGCACGCACACGCATTTCGCCTTCAATCTATCGCCTTCCGGACGTGGTTGTCGTCAGGAATGCTCCCGAAGGCGGGGAGATCATCGAACCGCCCCTGATCGTCGTCGAGATTCTCTCCCCGCGCGATACTTACGCCGAAACTCAACGCCGAGCCCGCGATTACCGCGACATGGGTATTGAAAACCTTTGGATTATCGACCCGGACACACGGACAGCGAGGGCTTGCAAGGCTGAGACCTGGAAGGAAGTAACACGGTTTATTGTGGAAGGCAGCCCAATTTACCTAGATATGCCCGCATTGTTTGCACGACTGGATAAACGGAAATTTCCTTCTTAATTACACCTACTTTGATATGCCGTATCAAAGTGGCCAGTAAATTCTCCGCATGGGAAGCAGGGCGCGCGTCTGAGCATCCATTTGCTCATAATGCTCCCAGATTGCGCTGCTCAGGTCCGCTAAGTCCATCAAGGCTAAAGGATGGTTGCTGCGCTCGGCTTCGTATTTAGCTTCCTTTGTGAAGCCTCCCGTGCTGACATAAAGCCCCGAATCATGCTGCCGCAAGCCGCCGGTAAAGCTCCGGATTTCCTGTGCGCCCATGGTTCCCTTCCGGTGTTTCACCTCAACGAGAATACGCGGCTGCTGAAACCCGAAGCCGTCCGGCGAAGCCACAATATCCCGGCCGCGATCCGGTCCGGCGGCTGATACGCGCGTGCGATAACCCATCGCACGGAGCAAGCCTGCCACAAGCTCTTGCATCTGCTGCCAATTAATCTGGTTCAAGCGGTCCTGCATGAGCTCTATAGCCCGTTGCTCAGTGTCCTCGCGGATGGATTCCTCATCCTGCGACTCTGAAGCTGCCGCGATCGAATCACTTGTCTTAGAGAGGATTGAAGGAACAACTTTCCCGTTCAACAGCTTGCGTAACTCCTCGCTTGCCGTAGCCGATGCGCTGAAAATAGTCGAAATAGAGCCGAGAGAGTTCTTACTTCCCGCTGTAAGTGCGTCACGCTGCACCTTTCCCGTCCACTTAACCCCGCGTGAATGCAGCAGGTTCTCGCCGAGTTCGGGGGTAAATTTGTACTCCGTGGAAACGACGCCAATGTGATAGGCGCGAGTATTCGCCTGATACGTCATGATCATGTCACCGCACTGCATTTCCGTGCGAAAGCGGTAGATCTGGCCGGTAGATGAGGCCGCCTGGTGCAAGTTTGCTTCAGAATACGCAAGCTTAACGAGCGTACCGATCTCTGAGCGGGTGTGCGCGTTTGTAAGATCCCCCACCGCTCGCCAGTCGATGGCGACGATGTTCTTAGCTAGGAAATCCTCTACATACAGCGAGTTCTTTCCGGCTCGAACCATCCACAATTTACTCATCCCACGTCCTCTCAATGCCAAGCTCAGCCGCTTACCGGCTGGCCGCCAGCATCTGCTCTGCATGCCTTCTGCTAGTCTCCGTCACTGTCGCCCCAGAGATCATCCGCGCCAGCTCCTCCGCCCGTTCCTCCAGCGTCATCAGCCGCACGTTGGTCGCGGTACGCCCCTGCTTCTCCCGCTTCTCAATTAAAAAATGCTGATCCGCAAATGCAGCCACCTGCGGCAGGTGCGTCACGCACAGCACCTGCTGCGAGCGGGAGAGCGCCTTCAGCTTCTGCCCCACTGCCTCAGCCGCGCGCCCTCCAATGCCGATGTCGATCTCGTCAAAAACCAGCGTGCGCGGCGCGACGGCCTTCCTCCGCCCGCGTGCGTTCGCGCCTTCCTCAACACTCACCTTCAGCGCCAGCAGCACGCGCGACATTTCACCGCCGGATGCAACTTCATTGAGCGGCTTCAGCGGCTCGCCTGCATTCGTAGCAATGCGGCAGCTCACCGTATCCCAGCCGTGCGTTTGCCAGGCTGTCTGCCCCTCTCGCGCGGTCACAAGAATTTCAAAGCGCACCTTCATTGCAAGGTCATTGATCTGTTGCTCGGCCAGCTTGCTCAGCCGGGCTGCGGCGGCTTTGCGTTCACTCGATAATGACGCCGCAGCTACCGCATAGGCCTGCTCAGCCGTTGCTAGCTCTATGCGCAGAGCCCTCACAAGCTCATCACGATTCTCAATATCGGCGATCTTGCCCGCCACCTGCTCGCCATAGGCAATGACCTCGGTCAGCGTCGCACCATACTTGCGCTTCAGCCGGTCCAGTGCGGCCAGGCGGTCTTCAATTTCTTCCAGCTTGTCAGGCGAGCTTTGAATCGTCTCCGCATAGTCCCGGCAGGTCGCGGATACGTCGCCGACAGCGGCACGCGCCTCCACCAGTTGCGACACCTGCTCGGCAAAGCGGGTGTCATAACGCGCCAGCTCCTCCACCTGCCGAAGTGCGGCAGCCAGCGCAGCTTCCGCAGAAGCTGAACCCTCGTACAGCAGCTCGTGCGCGCTCCTGGATGCAGACAGCAGCTTCTCAGAGTTGGCCAGCACCCGCCGTTCGCCCTCCAGCTGCGCGTCCTCGTCCTCTTGCGGAGATACCGCAGAAATCTCCTTGTACTGGAAGCTCCACAAGTCGAGCGCGCGCAAACGGTCCTGCTCTTCCTGCTCAAGCGAGCGTAGCCGGGTCTGCACGGCGCGCCACTGCTTGCAGGCCTCCGCTACCGGCTCCAGGTGCAGGCCGGCGTAGCGATCAAGCAGGGTACGTTGCTGCAACTCGTCAAAGTCGCCGCCGGTTTCAGTCTGCGCGTGTACCAGGGCCAGCTCCGGGGCGAGCTGGCGCAGCACCCCGACCGTAGCCGGTTGGTTGTTCACAAACACACGGCCCTTGCCGCTGGCCAGCACCTCGCGCCGCAGGATAACTTCATGGCCCTGCGGGTCGATCCCGTTCTCTTCAAGGATAGTTTCAGCACCCGGCGTGTTCTCGAAAACACAAGCCACTACTGCTTTATCCGCACCGTGGCGCACGATGTCGCTTGAAGCCTTGTCGCCCATCAGCAGCGCCAGCGCGTCCACCAGGATGGACTTGCCGGCACCGGTCTCACCTGTCAACAGGTTGAGCCCGGGGCCAAACGTCGCAATGGCGTGATCGATGACAGCGTAATTTTCAGCGCGCAGTTCGAGCAGCATGGGGTCCTTCTGCGCAGCATAGCAGTCCGGCATGGCTGTGGCATGGTCACTACAGTACCGGAGTGCTTCCTAACCGCACCCGGCGGTGTGGACCAGCCCCATGCGGTCTGCTAACGTGAGCGCAGGTCTTCTTTCAAACGCATGACATATTTTCTCCTCCTTGCCGCAGTATTTCAGTCCGATCCAGACGCCGGGGCGCCCCCGCCGGTCGCTCCACACGGCTCCGCCGTTGCCGAGCTCATTACCAACTCCGGCCCTGTGGCGCTGGTGGTTCTGGGTGTGCTGTTGCTGGCCAGCCTCTACTCCTGGGCTGTGATTCTCGGCAAGATCGGTACCTTTGCCAAGGCGCGTAAGCAAAGCACGCGCTTTCTGCGCGCGTTTCGCAAGGCCACCCGCTTGCAGGAGATTGCAACCGTCAGCGAGCAGTTCAAGCCGTCGCCCCTGGTTTCCGTTTTTGACGAAGTGTATGAAACCTACCGTCGCCAGACAGGCGGTTCCGGGCCGCCGCGCAACATCACGGCACTGGAACGCTCGGCGCAGACCGCATCGAGCGAATCGCTGACGGTGCTCGAAAATCGGCTTACCTGGCTGGCTACGATCGGGGCTACCTCAACATTTGTAGGCCTGTTTGGCACAGTCATGGGCATTGTCGATGCCTTCCACGGCTTGGGCACAGCGGGCGCGGCCACGCTGCGAGCTGTTGCGCCGGGCGTTTCCGAGGCACTGATTACAACCGCCGCGGGCATCCTGGTAGCAGTGCCGGCAGTGGTGGCATACAACCAGTTCACCGCGCGTTGCCGCGAGTTCGGTGCACGCAATGACGACTTTGCGCGGGAGCTGTTGAACACGCTTGAAGAAGTGCAGCTGCGACCGGGTCAAGACCCTCGTCAGGGTGGAATCGACCCCCGTCAGCAGGAACTACTGGAACGGGAGCCCACACGTGGCGTTCATAACTAGGGACGGCCACACGCAGACCGCGCTTGCGGAAATCAACATCACCCCGCTGGTTGACGTGGTGCTGGTACTGCTCGTTATCTTCATGCTTACTGCGCCGGTGTTGCAGTCGGGCATCGAGGTAGCCGTGCCCAAAACACGCACCGTCAAGGAAGTGACGCAGGAGCGCGCCGTGGTCACCATCGACCGGCAGCAGCGCGTTTTTTTGGGGGATCAACCGGTGAACCTGGCCGAGTTGCCCGCCAAGCTGCGCAAGCCCAACGCCGACCCCGGCAGCCAGGTCATCTACTTGCGGGCGGATGAAAAAGTGCCCTTCGGCGCGTTTGCCTCGGTCATGGATGCGGTCAAGCAGGCAGGCATTACCAACATCAGCATCGTGACGCAACCGATTGGGCAGAAGTAGATGGCATCCTCTCCCGACATCCATTTCGATCGTGATCCATTCAAGGGTCCGGCACTCGGGTCTCTTCTCCTGCATGCAGCTATTTTCGGGTCGCTGCTTCTGTACGCGCTGATCGCCACGCACCTGCACGGCAATGCCTGGGGCAATCACAACGATACCCAGGGTGCCATCCAGGCGACCATGGTCAGCTCCGCCCCCGCGATCCCGCTGCCCCAGGATCAGAAGCCGACAGACCAGGTGCTAGCTACGGAAACACCCAGCCCCGCACCGGCCCCGCCTGCACCCAAGGCGACACGAGCGGAAGAGCAGGACGCCATTCCGATCCCGGATAAGCAGCCGCTCAAGACAAAACTTGAACCCAAGAAGCAGGTTGAGCAGCCCAAGGCGGTCAAAACGCCGGTTCAGCATGTGCCTCTGATCGCGGCAACGCCACACCAGGAGCAGGTGCGTCCATTAAACCGCGCAAATTACGGCGAAGCTGCACCGGCGGCTGTGGCAAGATCAACAGCGCAAGCTGCGCCGGGGCAACAAACCACAGTGCAAGGCGGCAACTTCGGTGCGCTCTATGGTTACTATGTGGCTGTCATCAACCGGAAAATCTCGCAAAACTGGTACCTGCAAGAGGTAGACCCATCCACACCGGCAGGCACCAAGGTGTATCTCACGTTTTCACTGAATCGCAGCGGTGAGCCGAGCCGGGTACAGGTGCAGCAGTCCAGCGGCTCACCGACACTTGATACCTCCTGCCTGCGAGCCGTGCAGCGGGTTGACTCCTTTGGCCCCTTGCCGTCCGGTTACAGCGGATCGTCCCTTTTGGTGTCGTACTATTGTCAAAAGCCATAGCGTTTCGCGTTTGTTTCACCGCAGGTCATACGGAATGAAAATGATGCACAAGCTCTATCTAAGTACCACCAGTACGTTGCTGCTCTGCTTCGCTGCTCCTCTCGCACATGCACAGGATTGGGTACGCACCGGCACCAACCTCGGCGCGCAGCGAATACGAATCGCCTCAGCCAATTTCAAGCCCGGCACCGCTGACCCGCAGACCGGCACCTTGAAACAAACTTTCGATCAAACCCTTTTCAGCGACCTGCAAAACGCCGGCATCTTCGACATGGTTTCGAAGAGCCTGGCCCCTCCGCTTACACCCGGCTCGCAGAGTGACGTACAGCTGTCATCATGGTCTGCCGCACCATCGAACGCAGAAATGCTGGCGTTTGGAACCTTCTCGGCCAATGGCGGCCAGCTCGCTGTAACCGGCTTCCTCGATGACACAAAGAACACGCAAAGCCCGCAAATCCTGGGCAAGCAGTATTCCGACACGGCGACAGATGGGAACGCACGCCGCATCGCCCATCGCTTCGCGGACGAGATTATCGAGCGGCTGGGCGGCACCCCCGGCATCGCCGAAACAACTGTCTACTATGTAGGGGCGAACAGCGGCAACAAAGAGATCATGGCGATGGACTACGACGGGCAAAACCCGCGCCAGATCACCCACCTGGGTACCATTTCACTCTCGCCCCACATCTCGCCTGATAATGCCCGCGTCGCATTCTCATCGCTCGGCAAGGCGGGCTGGTCTATCAAGCTGTACTCGCTTGAGCTGAACCGGGCTGTCAACTTCAATTCCCCGGTCGGCACCACACTTTCCCCAGCCTGGGCAAGCAATGGATCGCGGCTTGCGTTTTCATCCGACCGCCCCGCCGGGGACTCCGAGCTGTATGTTGCCGATGCGACCGGCGGCGGCGTGCAGCGGCTGACCAACTTTCGCGGGCCTGACGTTTCGCCCTGCTGGAACCCGAAAACCAACGCACAAATCGCCTGGGTCAGCGGTCGCACCGGCCTGCCGCAGATCTACATCATGGATTCTGACGGTGCGAACGTGCAGCGCATGACCGATGGCGGGTATGCGACTTCACCTTCCTGGTCGCCGAACGGGCAGTTCCTGGCATTTGCGTGGAACCGCAAGTACGGTCCCGGTGCGCCGGGCGGCCAGGATATTTACATCATGGACATTGCCGATCACCGCTGGGTGCAGCTGACGCACGAGGCCGGCCGCAACGACTTCCCCACCTGGTCGCCCGATGGACGCCATATTGCGTTTCAGCGGGAGGGCGCGGGCGGTTCCCAGATTTGGACCATGCTGGCCGACGGTACAGAGCAGCAAGCCCTGACCCATGGCGGCACCTACTCGCAACCGAACTGGAGCCTGAAGTAAACGCTATATGCACCACGACTGCTGCTGCCAAGGAGAACACCCGTGCCTGATTTTGTTCGCTGTTCTAGTTTGTCATCCTCATCCTACGCGCCGCACCGCACACGCAAGCTCTCTGTTTCCATTCTTGGACTCACCGCGCTGCTCACTGTAGCAGGCTGCCACAAGAAGCCCGCACCCCCGCCGCCACCGCCGCCTATCACCAGTGCCGGCTACGCACCCACTGCGGACATCACGGCTACGCCGACTTCAGTCAATACCGGCGACAGCACGATTCTTACCTGGCACACAAGCGGTGCAACTGATGTTTCCATCGAGGGGCTGGGAGCGGTTGCTACTTCCGGGACACAGACGGTAAAACCTGCCGCCTCAACGAACTACCACCTGATTGCGCGCGGCGACGGCGGCACGGCTGACGCAACGGCGCGTGTGACGGTGGGCGCGGCTGCTCCCCCGGCAACAACAAGTAATTTGAATGAGGGCGATGTTGACGATGCGGCATTCCACCAAAATGTGAAAGACGTCTTTTTCGATTACGACAGCTATGACGTGAACCAGCCGTCGCAAACCATAGTGACGCAAGATGCCGCTTACCTGACCCAGCATGAAAGGCTGAACATTGTGCTGGGCGGATATTGTGATGATCGCGGCTCTACCGAGTACAACCTCGCACTGGGCGAAAACCGTGCCAATGCCGCCAAGCAGGCGCTTGTCTCAGCCGGTATCGCGTCGAACCGTATACGAACGGTAAGCTACGGTAAAGAAAAGCAATTTTGCGCTGAGCACGATGAGAGCTGCTACCAGCAGAACCGTCGCGCGCAGTTTACCGTAGACCGCTAGCTCGTTAGACAGCTAGCCCGCTAGTGAAATCGGGCAAGCTAAACTGATGAAACCTAAAGCCCGGATGCCGCAAGCAGCCGGGCTTTCGCACGAAGTTTTGAGCTTTCGTTCTTTTAAGGAGAACTCCGCATGCGGACAACATTTATCCCGGCCTCTGCCCTGCTTGGGCTGGCCTTGTTTCTGCCTGCGTCCCCCGCCTTTGCCGTGTCCAAGGAGATTATCCAGCTGCAAACACAGGTTCAGGCGCTGCAAGACTCCCTTGGGCAACTGCAGCGCACCAACTCCGAGCAGATGGGTGTGCTGACGCATCTGGTTGAACAGTCGAACGAAAACATCAACCGCATGAACCAGCAGTTGACTGCGCTTCAGGGCAAGATGGACCAGGAGGGCAACCCGCTCTCCGGGCAGATCCAAAGCCTCAATGACTCGGTCGATGAGCTGAAGACGCGACTGGGCCGGATTGACACGACGTTGACAAATATCCAGAGCCAGATGGGGAACGTGAACGCTGCCCCGACCGGTGGCGCACCTGCGCAACAGCAGGACACCGGCGCGCCCCCGCCTGCGGGCGGCAACAATGTGCCCTTGAGCAGCCCGCAGCAATCCGCACCCGGTCCACAAGCCGCCCAGGCACCACCGGCGGAACAGTTGTACCAAAGTGCCGTGCGCGATTACAACGGTGCCAAGTACGACCTGGCGACCAGCGAGTTCGCCGACGTTGTCAAGTTCTATCCGCAGAGCGAGCTGTCCGGTAATGCCTCTTTCTACCTCGGTGAGGTTGCGTATCGACAAGGCTTGTACCCGGCAGCGATCCGCAATTACGACATCGTGCTTGAGCAGTTTGCAGGCAGCAGCAAGGCTCCCGCGGCCCAACTGCGCAAGGGCGAGGCGGAGCTTGCCGGCTCACAGCACGATGCCGGCGTCCGCGACCTGCGCGCTCTGGTGCAGCGCTACCCGGCTTCGCCTGAAGGTGCGCAGGCACGCAGCCTGCTCAACGGCATGGGCGTGAAGCTCACTGCCGCTAAACCCAGCCCCGGGCGCTTGCAGTAGGCTTGACAATAGACTGTAGTCAGGAGCTTCCCATGGCAACGACATTGGTTTCGGTTGAAGAGTACCTCC
>CAXSFX010000006.1:0-46101 GCA_964236655.1 uncultured Acidobacteriaceae bacterium
ACGGCACACCGCTTGCGCAGCTCCAGTTTTCCTATACTCCCACTACTCCGGGCGCGCCGGTATTTCCCAATGTTATCCCCAACGCCGGTGTCGCCGGAACCCCGCCCGCAGCCATTTACTTTGACCATAACTTCAAGGTTCCCGAAGTCCAGCAGGCCGACCTTACGGTGGAGCACGACTTCGGCTGGAACACCGTCATTAGTGCCTCCTGGCTTGCTGCCCTGGGCCGCCGTCTACCATCCTTTGTCGATCAAAACCTGCTCGGCAATGTTCAGTCCGTCACATATACGGTGGTCGATCCTACCGGCACGGGGCCCTTGCGGAGCGGTACGCGGGTGCAAACTCCCTTTTATGCGCGCACTGCCAACCAGGCCGTTACACTTGCCAACGGAGTCAAAGCGAGCAACTTTCGGGCTAACCCGTATTATGGTTCACTTACCGACATCTTCTCCGGCGTCAACTCTGACTATGAGGCAGCCGTCATACAGGTTAACCACCGGGTTACTAACAACCTGCAATTCAATGCTAACTATACCTTCTCGCATGCGCTTGATTATGGCGAAAACAATAACACGTTTTCAAATGCCGACAATCAGTACGATCCTTTGAACCTGCGGGCGGACTACGGCAATTCCAATCAGAACGTACCCAATCGCTTTGTTTTGTATGGTGTCTACGATACGCCGTCCAAATTTAGGGGCTTGCTTGGATATGCTCTTAACAACTATGAAGTTGCGCCAAGCTACCAGGTCCAGAACGGCTTGCCGTATTCTCCACTTACGACAGGCAGCACCACGAACCTAGTAAGCGATGCCGGCAAGACCGTTACCGGCATCAGTACCGCACTCAACGGCACGGACACTTCTACAACCCGCCTGGGCTTTTTCGGCCGTAACAGCCTTCAGTATCCCCGTACCCAGGTAGTGGATTTGCGTTTTTCCAAGCGCTTCCAGTTCTTTGAGAAGTATAATATCGAGTTACTAGGTGAAAGCTTCAACCTTGCCAATCATCAGAATGTAACGAATCTCAACACGACTGCCTACACTGTGGGGACAACTGCGGGCGCGGGCAACACTCTTACGTTTAATACGCAAGGTGGAACAGGAGGTGCGCCTGTCAGCTCATTGTATAAAGTTGTGACTAATACAAATAGTAGCGGTTTTGCTTATACTCCACGGCAGCTGCAGCTTAGTGCACGGTTTCAGTTCTAGGTAAGGGGAAAGTACAATAGCCCGTGCTTGAGCGCGGGCTATTGTTATAACAAAAGCAAAGAGAGGAGGAAGGGTGCAAAAGCAGATCCTTCGCTTTGCTCAGGATGACCCATTTTGGGTTGATTCGGGACATCTTGAAGACTTCCTGACAACCCGGCTTTTCACTTATGCACCAATTCTGTTTTATTCGTAATCCTGGTGTTGCACGGTCCTACTGATTTACGAGATAGCGTTTGTGGCGATAACGTTTTTGTAGAAGCGGGAGCTGAGCTTTGGGGTTCTTTGTTGGGTTTTGAAGTCTACGTAGGTGATGCCGAAGCGCTTCTGGTAGCCGTCGGCCCATTCGTAGTTATCGAGCAGGCTCCATAGGAAGTAGCCTTTGACGGGTACGCCTTCGTTGACTCCGCGCTGGAGCTGGGTGAGGTAGTTGCGCAGGTACGTAGTGCGGTCTGTGTCGAGGATTTGTCCGTCGGCGTTGACGATGTCGTTGGACGATGCACCATTTTCTGTGATGTAGATGGTCTTGATGCCCCAGACATCGGCGGCCAGTTTTGGGCCCCAGTACAGGGCTTCAGGGCCGATGTGGAGCCAGTCGGAAAACATGTGCGGGTAGGAGGAGGGCATGGGGACGACAGAGTAGCCGAGGGGCTTGGACGGGTCGGCCATGACCCAGGTGGGCACGTAGACGTTGATGCCGACGAAGTCGAGTGGGGTGGAGATGGCCTGGAGGTCGCCCGGGGCGATTTTGGGCGCGTTGGGGCCCAGCTTTTGTAAGTACGCGTCGGTGTATTTGCCTGTCAGGATGGCGTTCAGGTAGCGCGCGTTTTCTTCCTGTATGGCGGTGCGGGCGGCCTTGCGATGCTCCTCGGAGTCGATGACAGGGCAGGTAGAGGAGATGTTTTCAGCAATGCCGATTTGTGTGCCGGCCTTGGCCTGCGCGCGAATAGCTTGCGCGCCCATGCCTGCGCCGAGGATGGCGTTGTGGCAGACCTGCGCCAAGGCTTGAGGGCCGACTTTAAGGCCGGGGGCGTGGGTGCCGTTGCCGTAGCCGAGGTCGGTGAAAGTGCTGATCTCGTTCATGGTCATGAAGTGCCGGATACGGTCGGAGAGCTTGCCGGCGGTGTAGCCTGCATAGTCGGCGAAGGCCTTGGAAGTGTCGCGGTTTTGCCAGCCGCCTTTGTCTTCAAGTGCTTGCGGCAGGTCCCAGTGGTAGAGGGTGCAGTAGGGCTCGATGCCTGCGTCGTGGAGGGCGTCGACGAACTTTTCGTAGTGGTCGAGGCCCTTGGGGTTGAGCTTGCCGGTGCCGTCGGGGAAGATGCGCGGCCAGGCGATGGAGAAGCGGCAGGTTTTGAGGCCGAGCTCCTTCATGACGGCGATGTCTTCCTTATAGCGGTGGTAGTCGTCATCGGCGACGTCGCCGGTGTCGTTGTCATGGACTTTGCCGGGGGTGTGCGAGAAGGTGTCCCAAATGGAGGTGCCGCGACCGTCTTCCTTGACTGCGCCCTCGACCTGGTAGGAGGCGGTGGCGGAACCCCAGAGGAAGCCTTCAGGGAACTTGCCTGCTGAGCTGCTAGCCGCAGGGGCGGTGTTAGGCGTTTGTGCGTGAGAGATAGACGGGAGGGCGGGGGTGGCTGCGGCGGCAGCGCCAGCGCCTAGCAGGCGGGTGAAGGAGCGGCGGGAGATGCGGTCGGGCACTAGGTTCTCGCTTTCGTTTTCGAGGGTGAGTATAGCTGGTGGAGGGGATGGTTGGCGCTTGGGGTGGAGTAGGCTTGTGTCCTACACTTGTATCGGCGAATCTTTTGTTAAGAGGTGCCTGATGGCGAGCACAGCAGTTTCTATCGACGAGTATTTGAAAACGAGTTATGTTCCCGATTTCGAGTTTATCGATGGGACCCTTTTGGAGAAGTCTTTGGTCAGTCCTGTACATGGTCGGGTGCAGATTCTTATTGGTGTATGGTTTTTTCAACATCAAGCGGAGTGGAATCTGATTGCCAGCGCGGAGGCGCGGACGCAGGTATCTGTGACGCGGGTGCGATTGCCCGATGTTGTCGTGGGCGCGCCGGGATTCTTGACGGAGGATGCTTTGACTGAGCCTCCGCTGATTGCAATGGAGGTGCTTTCGCGTTCGGACAGCATGCTGGATCTCAAGCGGCGGGCTGGAGACCTGGAGCGAATGGGTGTCAGGAATATCTGGCTGATCGATCCTGAGAGCCGGGATGCTTCAGTTTGGGTTGAAGGATATTGGCAGAAGGTGGCGGGCGGGCGGCTGCAGGCTGTTGAGTTATCTGCTTATCTCGATCTGGATTGGCTTTGGGGGCAGATGGGGAAGAGCTAGCGGGTGCGGTTTTGTTAGGGCAAGCTTTGCGGCACAGGAATCGTATGTTGAGGTACGGGTTCAGGCGCGCGAAGGGGTGTGCAGAGAATCCTGATCGCGCCGAGATTTGTTTTGCAAACTCCCGGTGAACCATTGTCCAGGTAAGCAATACGAAGATGAGTGTTGTCAATCCATTCCATCTCCGTTGTTTCAAATGCGTCTTCGTCCGTATAGGCTTGATACATAAATGTATGTTTGCAAGGGCACTTCATTGCCGTCAGCGTAATGTCCGTTGTGCTTAGCCCGAGAGCTCCTCCATAAAACATCAATACTGCCTTTTCTGATCCATCCGGTGACATGGCAATGCGACCTTGTTTTGTATCGCCTGAAGATAGGCCAATGGCAATTATCAATACCGGCGCATAGAGAATAAGTACGGAAGCGCCTAGCAATCCAAGAACCCGCGAGGTGTAGCGCTGCCAAGGTCGTCTAAATCCGGGAGCCCATAGTAGGAGTATGACGGATGCTAGACAAACAGTAATCAGGGCCCACCATGGTATTGGCCAAAGCAACTCCCATATGTCGTGCCAGCAGGGCATGCGTCATCCTCATTTCATGGAGTTCCGAAGCAAAAGCAGATCCTTCGCTGCGCTCAGGATGACACCTTATTTTAGGGGTTATTCAGGAGTCTTGTGCGGCATGCGTCATCCTCGTTTCATGGAGTTCCGAAGCAGAAGCAGATCCTTCGCTTCGCTCAGGATGACACCTTGTTTTAGGGGTCATTTTAGAAGCTGTTCGAGAGTTTTATGCGGAAGGACTTATGTATTAGACACGAGACTTGGGACACCTGTGACTTGTTGCATGGACTTTCAGGATGGTGCGGTTTGAAGGGAACTTGTTAGCAGCTGGTGTAGTATTTGCGGGTCAATATTGCGGCCGCTTAGGACGGCTACTGCTTTGCGGAAGGGCAGCAGCTGGTGGGTGTGGAAGAGCAGGGCGGCGGTGGTGACGGCTCCGCTTGGTTCGGCGACAAGGCCGCGGTCGCCGGAGTTGGGGCGGGCGGGGGCGTTTTCGTGGATGTAGCGGACGGCGGCGCGGATTTCATCTTCAGAGACGGTGATGATGTTGTCGACGAAGGCATGGATGTGGGCCCAGTTGCGCTCGCCGAGGGACTGGGTGCGGAGGCCGTCGGCAATGGTGCGGGTGGTGAGCTCGGCGGGCCAGGTTTGAAGGGTGCGTAGCTGGAAGCTTTCGTGGGCATCGCCGGCGAGCTCGGGCTCAATGCCGATCACTGAGACTTCAGGGCGCTGGTGCTTGATGGCGGCGGCGATGCCGGAGAGCAGGCCGCCGCCGGAGACCGGGACGAGCACGAGGTCGACGTCGGGCAGGTCTTCCAGGATCTCAAGGCCGCAGGTGCCCTGGCCGGCGATGATGGCTTCATCGTCATAGGGCGGGACCATGGCGTAGCCGTGCTCAGCGGCAAGCTGCTCGGCGCGGAGCTTGCGTTCGGTGGATGCCGATCCTACAAAGACGATTTCTGCGCCGAGAGCTTCAGTAGCGGTGCGCTTGATGGCGGGTGCATCGCGCGGCATGACGATGACGGCCTTGATGCCGGCTTGGCGCGCGGCGTAGGCTACGCCCTGCGCGTGATTGCCGCTGGAGAAGGTGATGACGCCGCGGCTGCGCGCTTCTGGAGTTAGCGAGAAGATTTTGTTAGCGGCACCGCGTAGTTTGAAGGAGCCGATGGGCTGCGCGCCTTCATCTTTGAGCCAGATTTGTGCGGGTACGTTGACGGCGGGGAGGGAGAGTAGCGGTGTGCGAACGGCAACACCGGCAATACGCTTATGAGCCGCTTTCAAGTCGCTGAGTAAGACGAGAGAATCAGCCATATGGATAAGGATAGAGGACTACGGGGGCGAATGATTGCCCCCTTGTGCAAAGCTTCAAAAAAATGGAAGTGATGGGCCGGGGGGTTATTCGGACTTATCGCGGCTCAAAATGATCAGGACGGCAACAAGAGCAGCAATGCTGGTGGCGATGAGTGCGATAAGTGGGGCTGTTGCCGTCTTGTGGATACCCATTACGTTTGTTTCTTCAGCTGACGATGTGGTCATAGTTCCTCCGTTTGGGTAGATGCCTGTTTCTATGGATGGTAGCCGTAGGCCGTAAGTGGTCCCATTGAGCAGATAAAGCTGAAATCGACTTTACAAGGGGCCGTGCGGCCCCATTTAGCTGAGGGGTTGAGTGTCTTGCACGCCGATGCCGTGCTCGTACACCAGATTGCCGCCGAGGTGCGCAGAGGCTGAGACCACCAGGTATCCGGCCCCGGCCAATACGCGTGCTGTTGTGCGGGCACCTGCTTGCTGGGAGCGTCGGCGAAGCCAGGAGGCACCGAACAGCGCAACTGAGGCGATGTTGAGCAGCATGTGCACGGCACCGATGCGGCGCGGCGCACCATCTGTGTCGGCCCAGTCGTTCATGCCGGTAACCGCGGCACCCAGCGCGCCTACCAGGCCCAGCACGATGGTGGCATCGGCAGCGATGTCCATGTTCTTGCTGCCGGTGAGTGAGGCTATGGTGTCAAAGACAACGGTGCCGGTCCAGGAGCCCATGGGGACTTCAATCAGGATGGCGTGTAACGGCTCATGGAGCCAGGTACCGTGGAGTGCATTGCGCACCGGTTTACGCGCGTCGCCGAAAACGTCGAAAGCACGGTGGATGGCGTCTTGTACGGGAACTTCATACGGTGCAAGCCACTGCTGCTGCTCGGCCAGCTGGGCCAGGGGATCTTTGCTCATCGGTTCTACACTCCTGTCGGTTGCTGAAAGATGGATGCACTTGCGGGCGGATAGGCAAGGGGGGTGCTCTTGAGTGCGATGAAGTATGCGATGCCGTTGTATCCTTCGCGGGAAAGATGTATCGAACCTGGTAGTAGTTGGATCGCTAAGGATAGGCATGTTCAATCTGGATGCTAGCCGGGATGATGTGTCGGCGCGGATGACGCGGAGGGTGTTTGTAGCCGGGTGTGCTGCGGTTGCGGCATCGTGCGCTGCTGTGGCGCGCTATGGACCTACCGGGCCGGAGGCAAGCACGAAAGTACATGGAACGCCGGGGGTGGTCACGATTGTCAACTTCAGCAATGATGGGCAGAGTTTAGGGGCGCAGGCTGTTGCGAAGATTGTGAAAACAGATGGGGAGTGGTATCGGCAGCTAGGCAGGATTTCGTTTGATATGGCTCGGAGAGCCGATACGGAGATGCCGTCAGTGGCTAACGGCACTCGGGACCAGGCGCGGGGTGTGTTCCGTTGTATCGGCTGCGATACGGCGTTGTTCAGCTCGCGGACCAAGTATGATTCGGGCGAAGGTTGGCCCAGTTTTTGGGCACCGATTGCGAAGGAGAATATTGCCGAGGTTGAGGATGATTCGGCTGGAGTGCCGCGTACAGAAGTGCGGTGTGTGCGGTGCGAGTCGCATCTGGGGCATGTGTTTGGAGATGGGCCGCGACCGACCGGGTTGCGGTATTGCATGAATTCGAGCTCGATGCGCTTTGCTCGGACTTAGAGCTTGCGCGGAGCGGCAGCCTTGCAGTTCTGTGGGAAATGCAAGGCTGCCGCCGGCCAGGTTCTTACTTGTGCTTCTTTGGGCTGCCGAATACCCGGCTTACCTCTTGGACGAACGGCTTTGCAGCCGCAGGCGCTGGGGTGGCACCGTTGAGAATGGTCGCATACGGAATCTCTTTACCGTAGAACAGCTTGGTGTCTTTCTGGTTCTGGTTTACCTCGTCACCCGTAAGGTCGATTCCCGCGAACAGACCCTTGCTACGGGAGTAGGTTAGAAACTCCGCATTGGCGAGCTCCGTGGTGTTGGCCTGCGAATCGCGGCCTACCGGGCCTGCTGCCGCCGCGGCGTCACCGCCCAACTTGACCTTGGCTTTGAGCAGGTCAGAAGCGCTCTGCTTGGTTACGCCTACCAATACCAGATCGGTCGCCTGGCCGCCGGCCTGCAATCCGAAGCTTACCCCTGCCATCTGCACGAACACGGGGGCGCTCCAACCTTTGCCGGTATCAAAGCAGGTGGCAACGCCCTGTCCGTACTGGAGTCCGCCGATAAATGCACCCTTCAAAAAGCCTGGAATGACGAGAACACAGCGTGCTTTCTTTGCGATCGCATCGGGTACTCCCTTGTCCGGTACGGAGGCTAGTTGGTGGAGCACCTCAGTAGCTGCTGTGAGCCGATCGCTCAGCTTTGAGGCATCGTTATCTGCTGCAAAAGCCCCTAAGGGAAATAAGCTGGCGAGTGCCAGAACACCTGCGCGTAGTTTCATTTGTTTCTCCTGTTCGCGTGCCTGCTGCACAATGGCCGAGGTAGTATTTCGGCTTGGGTACAACTGCAAGTCGTTGAGAAAGATGCACGGAAGGAGGGAATCGGTAGCTTGGGGTCGTAAGTCTGTAGAGAATTTCCCCTGATGAAGGAAGGCTTTACAAAGTTCAAGCGTGGGGCTTGCCTGGAAAGCTTCTCCAGTGATGTGGGCGCCAAAGCAGAAGCCAGTGTTAACGAAGCGGAAGCTGGTACGGCTTGGTGACCTCCCTAATCGACTTGGACCCCATTTGCAATGGGTTTCTTCCGCAATTTCTTAGGCTTTTTCGGGTTATAGGGCGGCTTCTAGGGAGTGCGTAAGCGTGCTGCAACTTCTGGGCCGCACAACGCGTAATGGCGCAGATTCCAGGTGTAGATAGTTGTTGCATTTATTTTTAAGGCGCATTGCGTCAGGAGCAAGTCGTAAACGGTTGCGCCGGCAATACTAAGGTCTACAGCTCTCTTCAGAGCTGCCAGGTGCTCTTCAACATTGAGTGACACTAAGGAGAGTTTTGCGCGAACGTCCTCGATGAAGAACATCGCCTCAGCGCCAGATGCCTTTTGCTTCCCTGGCATGCGGGTCAAGTTGGCGAAAACCTCCGCGAGGCTATGGACGCCACAGCAGCCAGTCGCCGATGTCTGCTCTGTGAAAAGCGCCAGACTGCGCTCATGGTGTATGTGCGCCGGATAAAAGACCGGGACAAGAACGGACGTATCAAGAAACACCATTACTCTGACAAGCCTAGATTTGCTAAATCGCGCTCCATGCGAATTTCTTCCATGAGGCGGTTTGTCATCTCGGCGGTGATGGGCTCATCTGTATCGAGAACCCAAACCCCTTGTTTGCGCCTCAGGCGATTGGCCGGGCGGAGCGTGATGGCACCATCTTCGGTGTCGAGTTCAAGGGTGTCGCCGGGGTGGAGATGGAGCTCGGGAGGGAGGGTGATGCGGCCAGTTTCGTCGATGGTGAGGCGGGTTTGCATGTGGAAAGAGTAACCGTAAGGTGGGGCGGGGCGTCAAGCGTAAAAATATGAAATAGCGGTCTGTGATAAGGCTTGTATAGACGGTGGCTAGTAGATAATTTGCGTTCGTGTTTATACTATTTCATTTTAAAACTTCATGTGAGGTAACGATGTTTCATCCTCTAAAAACGACGATAACTTACGTTCATGGAACTTGGGCAAAAAACGCAACCTGGTATGACGAGAATTCTATATTGCGAAAGACCCTCGAAGGAGCAGTTAAAAAGCCCTTCTTGCCTGATCCCTTCTATTGGGATGGCGGAAATTCATTAGCTGACCGCTTCAATGCTGCACAGAGGCTTGCGGAGAGGTTAGAGCAGACTGTCGCACTCCATAAGGGTGCAAGGCATATGGTCGTGAGCCATAGCCATGGTGGAAACATAGCTGCCAAAGCACTAGAGATAGCAGGACTGTTTGGACAGGTTGAACTAATTTGCTTATCTACACCTTTTTTGCATATCAATGAAAGGCTTTACACGGATTCAGAAAAGCATGTGTTTTTAGTAAGTATGTGTATGTTTGCGTCAGTTATTGTTGCGGGCATCTCATATTTTATTTTACCAGGTCATGTTCAGCACAATCCTGCTATGCTCTGTTCGACTGCCGTAATAACGCTAGTTGCATTATCTAAATGGGTCCGGGCAAAGTCTTTCGCGGAGGAGAATGCGATGCGCATCGCAGCAGATATACCGGTATCAGCTCGTATGTTTATTCTTTGCGCATCTGGAGATGAAGCGCTCGCGGGTTTAGGTATGTGTCAGGCTTTAAGTTGGTGGCTTGCTGATAACGCCTGTGCTCTTGCGAAAAGATCGACCGATACCACTAGAAAGCGCTTGACTGAAAGTAGCTTCCTTGTTTCGATGCGAAAAATCGTATTTAGGGGATTCTGTGCAGTGATTACGGGCTTCGCGTTGCTCTCCGGGCTTGAAGCAATTCTTCATATCCAAACAATGATCATAACTTGGATCTGTCTCGTGACTTTGCTGTTAAGCACGCTTGTACTTTTAGCTGGTTTCGTTATGAGTGCTGTAGATGCTATGTTGCCTTCAGTGTTACTGATTGTTGACTTGATGGAATTAATGATAATCGCGCCATTACTCTTAGCGGTTGTTGCTTGTGGCAGGCTTTTGAGTACGGGTGCCGGAGTTGTAAATTTGCTTTATAGAATTACGGCAGACGCTGTACCCGCAGGCAGTCGAACGTATACCCATTTCGTGCCTCAATCGTCTGCAAAGATGGCACATTGCGCCACGTATGAGGATCCACAAGCACTTTATGCTTTGAAGAAATGGATTATCGATGGAGTAGAACACCCGAAAAATGAGTAAAACGGCGATCGCAATCTCGTAAACACAATACGATCGCCTTTTACTCAGACTTCCAAGATCACAGGCATGATGAGCGGCCTTCTACTGGTGTGCTTCTGGATGTAGCGTTTGAGGTCGATGCGGATTTTTTCTTTCATGACGCCGGCATCGGCTTTTTCCTCGGCGCTGGAGGTGTCGAGGGTTTGGGTGATGATGGTGGCGGCTTCGCGCAGGATGGCGCTGTCAGCACCTACGAAGCCCCGGGTGATGACCTCGGGGGCGCGTTCGACCTTGCCGGTTAGTTTGTTGATGGTGAGGATGGGGAGGATGATGCCGTCTTCTGACAGGTTGCGGCGGTCACGGATGACCATGTCGCCTACCACGTCCGAAGTAGAGCCGGAGTCGATGCAGACACGACCGGCGGTGACCTTGCCGCGTTTTTTCGCAGTGGTCGCGGTCAGTTCGAGGACATCGCCGTCTTCGATCAGGATGGTTTCGCCGACGACACCGGTGGCCTTGGCGAGCTCGGTGTGCTTCTTCAAGTGGCGGAAGTCGCCGTGGATGGGGATGAAGAATTTGGGGCGCAGCAGGTTGATGAGCAGGCGCTGCTCCTCCTGCGAGGCATGGCCGGAGACGTGGATGAGGCCCATAGTGCCGTCGTCGTAAAGTATTTCCGCCTCGCGCCGATAGAGGTGATCAATGACGCGATAAATGGATTTTTCGTTACCTGGGATGACGCGAGAGGAGAGCAGGACCGTATCGCCGGGGGAGATGCGAGCGTGCTTGTGGTTATCGACCGCGGCGCGAGAAAGCGCGGACATGGGCTCTCCCTGGGTGCCGGAAATGAGCACCATCACGTTTTCAGGCGAGAAGTCGCCGATCTGGCCGGGGTGGATCGTCAGGCCGGGAGGCAGGTTCAGGTAGCCAAGGTCTTGCGCGATCTCGGACGACTCCATCATGGAGCGACCGACAACGGCGACCTTGCGACCGTACTTTTGAGCCAGGTCGAGCGCGATCTGGATGCGGTAGATGGAGCTTGAGAAGCAGGAGAAAAAGAGCTTCTTCTTTGTTCGCTGGAAGACTTCGTCGAGGCGCGGCTTGACCGCCCACTCGGAGGGGGTGTAGCCGGGACGGTCGACGTTGGTCGAATCCTGAAGCAGGGCGAGGACACCTTTCTGCCCGTACTCGGCGAACTTGTGCAGATCGAATGCTTTACCGTCCGGCGGAGAGAGGTCGATTTTGAAGTCACCGGTGTGGACGATGATGCCGACCGGGGTTTCAATGGCGAGTGCTACGCAGTCAACCATGGAATGAGTGACGCGGATCGGCTCGATGGTGAACGCGCCGAGGGTGAACTTGTTGTTGGGGGCGATCTCGATCAGTTCAGTCGAGTCGAGCATCTTGTGCTCGTCGAGTTTGCCTTCAACGTAGGCGAGGGTGAACTCTGTGCCGTAGACCGGTACGTTAACTTCGGAGAGGATCCAGGGCAGGCCGCCGATGTGATCCTCATGCCCGTGGGTGAGCAGGATGCCGCGTACCAGGGCTTTGTTTTCAACAAGATAGGAAATGTCAGGTACGACGATGTCAACGCCAAGGAGTTCGGATTCAGGGAACATGAGTCCGGCGTCAATGACAAGGATGTCGTCTTTGTAGCGAATGGCCATACAGTTCATGCCAAATTCGCCCAGACCGCCAAGGGGGATTAGTTTTACGTTTTCTTCTGCCATCTGAATCTTCGATCCTACCACTACCAGGGGTGGGGGTTAGTACAGTATCTTGTGTCGACGGGTGCTTACCTTCTAGGAACATCAAGCTGAAGCTGACCTGAAACCTGTGGGTACCCTGCCGTTACCTGCCACGCTCGAATGTAGCTGGAGCCGGTGCGGACTTCGTTTGCCGGCGCTCTTTCCACTCCAGGATCGGCCCTTCAAAGTATCGCCGTGAGAGGAATGCAAGCCCTGTAGATACCCCGATTGAAATGAGTGCCTGCGCGGACCAGACTGCAAAGTTGTGAAGTTTTTGCGGAGCGATGTGTCGAATCATCCAGTTGCCCAGGTACGCGAATATGAAGCCATTGACGAGGTACAGGCCGTAGCTGATGTAGCCGTAGAAGGGTAGAATACCCCCCCCCCGGAAGATCTGCGCTGCCGGTCTGCATAAGCCGCGTGTGGTCGCGCTTGAGGCCCAGCAGGAGAATGCCGCATGCAGCCCAGGTAAACGGCAGGTCTGCGAGCGCATCCACTGTTTTGGCGAAGTGGAATGCCTGCTCGAAGATGACCAGCAGAATGAGGGCGCTGCTTCCCCCAAGGATCGCGCCGCCGATGCGCGCTGCGTTGGCTACGTGGATGCGCCCTTGCCGCAGAAGAACGGCAAGCAGCGCTCCGTAGGCGATGTAGTCCAACACGAAAGGCGTCTTGTAGTGGATGTCGATATGGTTCAGCAGGTGGATTGCCAGCAGACGCAGCAGGGGCTCTGCGATGAGAACCGTGGCAAGGATTTTGAGCAGAGTGCTTTCGCGCAGGTGCCGCACACAGGTGGGCCAAAGCAGGTAGAAATGCTCTTCAACAGCAAGCGACCAAAGGGCTCCGAACTGCTTCATGGGGGCACCGAACAGGCGGGAAAAGTTTGCCAGGAACAGCAAGGCCGCTATCAGAAAGCGGGTGCTGATGATTCCGCAAGCCCATACGATGGCCAGTACGAGCAGGTATACCGGCAGGATGCGGAGTACGCGACGCAAATAGAAATTTTTGTAGAAGTCGGGCCGCTCGCGCGCCTTGAATAGCAGCGTGGTGATGAGGAAGCCCGAAAGTACAAAGAAAAGATTGACACCGAAGCGCCCGCAACCAACCAAAGCCAGGGCCAAGGGACCCCAAAAACCGCCCAGCTCCTCTCGCCATGCATAGCTGCCGAAGCCATGAAAGAGAAGCACCATCAGGATTGCGGCACCGCGCATGGAGTCAAGCGAAGGCATGTGGCGCAGGATGAGTGAATTCTCCGGAGCAGGCTTCTGGGGGAGGTGCGGTGACTTGGTGTTGACCATGAATGCCTCGTGCCGCACTTCTACTAACAACATAGAGGAGTCTTGCGGGTACGGGACGGATGAAGCTGCAATTTCTGTGAAGTGGTAATCCCAGGCAAAAGGGAATGGGCATGGCGAGCCTCCACCCCGACACGGCAGCTTTTAGAGCAAGAGAGATGCAAAGGGAAAGTTTTCGACTACGTTTGCGGAGGGAAGCTTCGCTCCGGGGTGGGTGAGAAGTTAGGGGCAGCGTTTAAGAGCAGGTAGAACAAAGCAGATCCTTCGCTACGCTCAGGATGACCCTTTTTGGGCTGATAGTGCCTGCTCACATGCTCTTTCAGGATGACCCTTGTGTAGGGATAAGAATGTTTCATTAGGGAGTTCGGAGTATTTCGTTGCGCGTCCCGCACTTCAAAGACGAGATGTAGGGCACCTGAACTTTCACGTAATTCCTTTCACATAATTCCAGGAGGGGGCGATGTTCTTCCAGGGCGATAACTCTGCTCTTGCTTTGGTGTTGCCAACAGGGTTGCACGGCATCGCATGGAAGCTCGACGAGCATGCGTCAGGCAGGGCTGCTGCAACATCTAACGTTTATGGTTCATCCTGATGTGTGGATTCCCAGGGACGACGTGATTTTGGCGGTGGCGGGATTGCTGATGGCAAGCTCGCATGTGGCATTTGCCGTGCTGATTGTGCTGTGGTTTGCGCTGCGGAAGCCTACAAGCTGGGCCTTGTTCAAGCTGCGATTGCGGGCGGCGTGGAAGCGGCAGCCCTTGCCGGAGCGGTTGCCGAACTACAAGCCGCAGGTGGCTGCAACCTGGCGGCCTTCTGACCTTCCGCCTTCTAAGCTGTGGCCGTAGCAGCGCGGCTGCGCAGCAGAAGCGCCATGGCAGCCGCCATGGCCAGCAACACTGCGGCCAGGAAGAATGGTGAGCCGGGCAGCGGGATCACGGCATGGGCACCGATGGACTTGGCGAAGACATAGGTAAACAGGCCGGGACCGATGAGGCCGGAGATGCCGCGCAGGCTGTGAATGGCACCCTGCAATTGTCCCTGCTCATTGGCTGCAGCATTATTCGCCATGAGGCTTTGCGAGGCAGGCCATACGAACGATAGTCCGTTCATAAGCGGGATGCCCAGCCACAGGAGAAGACCCGTTTTCGACAGGCCGAACATACTGAAACCGACCATACCCAGCAGCAGACCCAGGAGTATGGACCCGCGCTCTCCGGCCAGCCTGACTACGTGCTTGACCAACAAGCCGCCGTATAGACCGGTGATGATACCGACCAGGGCGAGCGACAGGCCCACGGTACGAACGGTCCAGTGATAGCGGTAACCGGCGTAGAGGACGTAGACGTTCATTAAAGACTGCTGGGCGATATAGGCCAGCAGCAGCACGCCGGATAAGGTGATCAGCAGGCGCGACCGGGAGAGCATGCGCAGGGAGCCGACCGGGTTGGCACGACGCCAGGAGAACCGGGCGCGATTGCGGAGGCTGAGCGACTCCGGCAGTACAAATACGCCGTAAAGACCATTGAGCAGACTGAGGCCGGCAGAGACCCAGAAGGGTAGACGCGGGTTGATGCCGCCCAGCAGGCCGCCGATAGCGGGGCCAAGTACAAAGCCCATGGCAAAAGCGGCAGCGAGTAGACCGAAGGCAGCGGTACGCTTTTCAGGCGGGGTGACATCGGAGATATACGCCTGAGCCGTGGGGACGCTGGAAGTAGTAATGCCGGAGATGATGCGGCCCAGCATGAGCCAACCGACCGTAGGTGCCCAAGCCATGAGCAGGTAGTCGAAGCCGAGACCGAAGTTTGAGAGCAGCACAACCGGGCGGCGACCCCAGCGGTCAGACAGCGAGCCGATGATGGGTGAAAAGATAAACTGCATGGCCGCGAAAACTGTGCCGAAGATGCCGAGCAGGACTGAGGCGTGGGCGGTTTTGCCTTGTGCAGGGCCGTGGATCAGACTTTCTACGAGGCGCGGCAGTACGGGGGCGATGATGCCGAGCGCGAGCATATCGAGGGCGACCGTGAGAAAGATGAACAGGGTAGCGGCGCGGCGCGGGCCGGAGGGCGGCAGGCCGGCGTTCTGCGATGGGAGGTCTGTGAGGTCGGCGATCTCCGGCTCGGCGCTGCTGAGGCCTGCCTGGATTTCGTTCGGTTTGTCGGGTGGCGTCACAACCTGAGTTTACAGGGAGGCTTTTGACGGCTCTTGCACTGGAAGCCGGTTTGCCTGGGGGGGCCGAGTAGTGCTGAAGGCTTGACTTCCGTGTTCTGAAAATATTCGTGTTTATGTATTTTGCGTATCAACATTGTTAGAGGGAGTGATTTTGATTGGTAAGTGCTATCAACAATTATTTGTGACAACTGTTTTTGATGATTGTTTCGAACCAGGAGTGTGAAGTTAGTTTGCGTTTTGATTGGAAAGGCAGCGAAGTTATTGTTAATTTTTGGGCGAAGCTAATTTTATAAATCGGCGCGGTTTGTATCTTTGCCAAAGTAAAGTTAATCCAAAATAAATTGAAAATTGTTTCGGCAATTATTTTCATCGCTTCATGGCTACTGAATGAAGATGCGGTGAGCGCGGGCTTTACCAGAAGACATGACCGGTACATAGCTGCAAGATTTTCGCGCAGATCATGGGGGCGTCGGCCGAAGTTATTGACATGCTAACGAAAACCGGGAACCGCATGGGGGGCAAAGTATAGGTCAAGGCTGTTGTACCGACTACGCTGCCATTACGGATGAGGCTAGGATGGATTTATGAGTGATGGGATGCGGAACGACACGGACATGATTGATGCTGAAGACCCGATGCAGCTGTACGAGCGCTGGATGGATGAGGCAAAGGCGAGTGAGCCGAATGATCCCAATGCTGCTGCGCTGGCTACTGCCACTGCCGATGGGCACCCCAGTGTGCGCATGGTGCTGATAAAGGGTGTGGATGCGCGCGGGTTCTGCTTTTTTACCAATGCTGAGAGCATGAAGGGTGAGGAGCTTGCCGGCAATCCTCATGCGGCCCTGTGCCTGCACTGGAAGACGCTGCGGAGGCAAGTGCGGGTGCGCGGTGCGGTGACGCCGCTGCCGGTTGCCGAGGTGGAGCAGTACTTCCATAGCCGTGGGCGCAAGAGCCAGATAGGGGCAGCCGTGTCGGCGCAGAGCAGGCCGCTTGAGAGCCGGGAGATGTTGGAGTCGCAGGTACGTGCATTTACCGAGGCGCATCCGGGAGAGATCCCGCTGCCGGAGTATTGGCGCGGGTACTGCGTGGCGGCAGAGCGGGTGGAGTTTTGGAAAGACGGCCCGGATCGGCTGCATGACCGGATCGTGTTTACGCGAGACGGGAACGGTTGGGGGAAGGTGCGGTTATACCCGTAGGTTTGTGAAAGAAGAGGATTTCGGAGGCGGGTGTAAGTACAGCATGGAGCGAATGCTTATGTAGGACATTTTTGCCGGATTGATTGTTTATTCATTAATTACAGTTAGTGCGCGTCAGGAAAGTCTGCTTCGTTGAGTAGGAATTGCTGCAAGGCCAGCTCCATTATTGCGAAAAAGCACTTTTGAGCTTTCGCTCCACAAAGTTATTTTGGGCAAGGCTTTGCAATGGTATCGTTACACCCGTGCTTTTGCACTGACTTCCCCCGCTGCTGCAAGCAATAGATGACAGCAGCTCACCATGCCCTGTCAGGAGTTAACGCCTATGCCGTTGTTTTTTCGTAGTATTGCTTCGGTCTTGTTGCTTGCTCTACCTGCCTTTGTGTACGCACAGGCGCAAGAGGGCGTAAAGGACCCCGAAAAGCTTGATGTGTATGGACCCTATGCGGCGAAGTTTTTGGCGGGTGGCCGGGGATTGGCGAAGCCGCTGAATGGGGGCGAGTCTCTTCTGGAGGCTGATGCAGCCTGGACGCTCTCGCTCTGGTTCCGAGCAGACCGCACCGGTGTGACGACACTGCTGGCAGGGCTCGGCGACCCGGCGGCAGAGGATTCGCGCTACCTGGGTTTGCGCAACGGCAAGCCGGTGCTGCGCATGGGAGTCGGTAACGAAGTAGACGCGCAGACGGTTGTACAAGGCGATGGTTGGCATTTGCTCAGCGCCACCTTTGATCCCGCTGCTGCGGCGACTACGCATTTGTACCTGGACGGCAGCGAGGTAGCCGTCGGCAGCCCGGCAATGGGATCGGTGACGGATGCAGAGCTTTTGATTGGCCCGGACTTTATCTCGGACAAGGACGACAAGTACGCCTATGACCAGGCGCACCTGCCGCTCGCCGTGCCCGAGCGCCTGAAGGAGTGGCAACACTTTGGCGGCAGCATTGCCGGTTTTGAGCTGCGGCATGGGGCTGCGACGTCCGGTGACGTTCGGGCGCAGACAGCAACCCGGCCCGATTTTGAAATAATTTTGTATGAGGACGGCTCCAAGCCCTGGCCGTTCCAAGTGCGCCAGTTTGCCGGGTACACTGCACCGCAGCCGCCGGACACGCTGCCGCACAGCAAGGCGGCTTTTTCAAAACCGGTAGCTCAACCGCTGCCCCCGGCAGGCCCGACGCTGGAGCAGACAGCGCCCAACCGGTGGACGCTGACACGCAACTGGCTGCTGCAAGCCGAGCCGCAGGTGCATGCGACTGCCGAGCAGGTGTCGAGCGCGGGCGCGAGCACGGCAGGCTGGTACCCGGCGACGGTACCCGGCACCGTGCTGACCACGCTGGTCGATCGCGGCGTGTACCCTGACCCCGACTACGACCTGAACAATCTTGCTATTCCTGAATCGCTCAACAAGCAGAGTTACTGGTACCGCGTCGCGTTTGCCGCACCTGGGCAGCCCGGTAGCGGCAAGCACACCACGCTGGACCTGAACGGCATCAACTACGCCGCGCAGGTATGGCTTAACGGGCGCGAGCTGGGCAACATCACCGGTGCCTTTATCCGTGGCGTGTACGATGTGACCGCGCTGCTGAAACCCACCGGTGACAACGTGCTGGCGGTGCGTGTTACCCCGCCGCCGCACCCCGGCATTCCCTGGGAGGAATCTCTCAAAGCCGGGCCGGGTGACAATGGCGGGGCCATGCTGCTGGACGGGCCTACGTTTGTGGCGACTGAGGGCTGGGACTGGATTCCGTCGGAGCGCGACCGCAACAGCGGCATCTGGCAGGACGTGACGCTGACTGAAACCGGCGACGTTCAGCTGGGTGATCCGCAGATCGTTACAACTCTGCCGCTGCCGAGGCGCGACACGGCGGACGTGCTCATCAACGTGCCGGTCAAGAACATAGGAAGTGCGCCGGAGAAGGTGACGCTGCATGCGAGCTTTGAGGGCGGCGTGGCGCTTACGAAGGACGTCACGGTGCCACCGGGTGAATCGACGATTGCGCTTACACCGCAGGAGTTTCCGCAGTTGCATGTGGCCAACCCGCGCTTGTGGTGGCCCAACGGTTACGGCAAGCCGGAGCTGTACCACCTCAAACTGTCAGTGGATGGTGCCGAGAAGAGCGCCAGCGGCGACGAAAAGATGGTCCAGTTCGGCATGCGCGAGGTGACGTATGAGGAAAGCCTGTTCGGGGGGGACGGGACCCTGCGCCGGGTTGAGGTCAACCCGACCATGGCGCTGGCGCTGCACCAGACCGTCATCGACATCTCGTACGAAGGTATCCGGCAGACGCCGCAGGGCTGGGCTGCTTCGCTGACCGCGGCAGGCGATAGTTCGCCCGCTGTGAAGCCGGTGACAAACGAGCCTGACATGACCGACCTGGTCCTCAAGGTGAACGGTGTGCGCATTGCGGCGCGCGGCGGCAACTGGGGCATGGATGACGCGCGTAAACGCATTTCGCGTGCGCATCTTGAACCGTACTTTCGCCTGCACCAGCTGGCAAATGTCAACATTATTCGCAACTGGGTGGGGCAAAGTACGGAGCCGGTTTTCTTCGACCTGGCCGACCAGTACGGGCTGATGGTGTGGAATGATTTTTGGGAGTCAACCGGCAACTACAACGCAGAGGCGCAAGACCCTGCGCTGTTTATAGCGAATGCGGCAGATGTGGTGAAGCGCTACCGCAATCATCCGTCAATTGTGATGTGGTGCGCCCGCAATGAGGGCGTGCCGCAACCCGCGCTTACCGACGGCATGGCGAAGATGCTGGGCGAGCTCGACGGTACGCGCTACTACACGCCCTCATCGAACCAGGTGAACCTGCGCAATAGTGGACCGTACAAATACCAGGACCCCAAGCTGTACTTCGACACGCTGAATCGCGGGTTCTCAGTTGAGCTTGGTATTCCGTCGCTGTCGACGCTTGAGAGTTTCAAGCAGTCGATCGCGCCTGCCAATCAATGGCCGCTGAGCGATGCATGGACCTACCACGATTGGCACACGCAGGGGAACGGCGCGATTCGGCCCTTTATGCAACATCTGGACGCGCAGTTCGGCGCGCCTGCGAGCCTGGAGGATATGGACCGCAAGGCGCAGATGTTGAATTACACGTTGCACCAGGCGATTTTTGAGGGTTTTACGGCGCATTTATGGCAGCCGAATTCCGGCCGCATGATCTGGATGACGCAGCCCGCATGGCCCAGCAATATGTGGCAGATGTTGTCACATGATTACGATACGCAGGCTTCGTTTTATGGAGTGATGCATGCGTCGGAACCGCGGCATGTGCAGCTTGATATTTCTACTTATGACGTTGCGGTGATTAATACGACTACGGAGCCGATGGAAGGTGCGGTGACGGCGTCCGTGTACTCGCTTGCGAATAAGCAGTTGTTTACGCGGAGTATGCCGGTTTCGCTCGCGATGGATGCGAGTGCGAATGTAATGCAGTTGCCGTTGGCACAGCTGTTTGGGCAAACGCCGGGTGAGCCGGTATTTGTGCGGCTTAGGCTTATGGGTAGTAGCGGGAAGGAAGTATCGACTAACTTGTATTGGCTTGCCGGCAAGGAAGAAGATATGCGCAAGCTGAATACGCTGCCGCAGGCGCGTGTTACTACAAAATTTACGACAAGCGTGGATGGCGATGAGAAAGTTGTAACTGCCGTGCTGACGAATGAAGGTGCGCAGGCTGCTATTGAGCTAAAGCTGACGCTTGAAGAAGCGCGGGGCGGCGAGCGCATCCTGCCTGCGTACTACAGCGATAACTATGTTTCGCTGCTGCCGGGTGAGAGTCGGACGGTGACGATCCGCTACCCGGCGGCGGCTGCAAAGGGCGCGCCTGTGCTGGGTTTGCGCGGGTATAACCTACGGCAGGCTATATTGCAGGTACCCCTTTAACTTGCTGTACTTAGTTTCTTCTTACGTTTTGTGCTCCGGCAAATCTTTCGGCTGGGTTATTACTTTGAAGATTTCAACACTGGCTGTATCAGGAGTGGAGCATTTTAATTAGTTCGGTTTTCAGAAATAGAGTGGATAAAATGCTCCATAACATCTGAAGCGGGAGGCTTGGTAAATCGCAGATCATTATGGTGCGCTGCAGGCACTTCCACGAACTGCTTTTGAATTGCTGGAGAGGCTGCAAATACTTCGCGGCCTTGCTCAATCGGAACCACATCGTCTAATTGCCCATGGATAACCAAAAGTGGACTGTTTACTTTGCGAATCTTAGTAGCACCCTCGTAGACCTGAGTTACAGCAGGATCCGCCTTCATCTTGATGAAACCGCGTCCATACCAGGGAACATCATGCTTTGAAGACCATTGCAACATTTCCTTTGAACTCGCAGGCGGAGCTTGTAAGATTAATCCTGAAACTTGTCTTTCCTTTGCAACGTGAATTGCAATACCAGTTCCGATAGACCAGCCATACGAGAAAACCGGGATCCCCGTGTTGGATAGAAATTGCCGTTTCACATAATCAAACTCCTGCAAAGCATCGAATTCAATTGTCTTGATGTTGATGAGCCCGCTGCTAAAGCCATACCCTGGATAGTCAAAGCAGATTGCATTCACATGCATGGTGTCACTCAGCCACGCAAGACGATTTGCTTCATGAGACAGGTCTTCGTTAGTGCCGTAAAAGAAAACCACATAAGGAGCATCATGTTTCTCAGTTCGATAAAGCCATCCGCGTAGTGTCGTTCCCTCCATGGTTTGAAACTCCAGAGACTCTCGCCTAGGAGCACTCTCGCTCCACTTTTGTTGAGCTTGAGCTTTAGGCGGCTGGAAGACGTCTTTAGCATGGAGGGTGTAGCTGATTCCAATAGCTAACAGAATGGCAAACATTAAGCGACCTCGCTAGTCATGGACGTGGTTCAAATCGGTATTCAATGTACGCCTAAAGCAGTCTTCCAGTTCCAATGTTTCGTTCGCGTGTATTCAGGGCTGTAGAAAGCGTGTTGCCGTAAATCAGCCTGATACTGTTGAAAAGTTCATAAATACACCGCTGCTAAGCATCAAGCCGGTTTGCTGCCGCGACTCGCCCGTACCACAATCCTGAGTCCTTGACTGTGCGGCGCTGGTTGCGAAAGTCAACATAGGTTAAGCCGTACCGCTGGCTGTAGCCGTCGGCCCATTCGAAGTTATCGAGTAAGGTCCACGCATGGTAGGAGCGGACCTTTGCTCCATCCTGAATTGCCCTGGCTAACTCTGCCAGATAGCTTCGAAAGAACGCAATCCGCCGCTTGTCAGGCACATGGCCGCCCTCCTCGGTATATGGTGCGTCGAGATAACTGCAGCCGCTTTCTGTGATTTCGATAATAGGATGGTTGTACTCGCGGGAAATTTGCGTCACAAGGTCATACATGCCGCGCGGGTACACTTCAAGCCCGGCATCGGTAAGCGGGCCTTCCGTGGGCATTTCAGCATGGAATTGCGTGTAGTCATCGCGGCTCCCGGTACCGCCGCCATCCAGCTCTGTCTCGGTCCCGAACTGCGCCCCTCCAGCAGCAGCGCCGGACTTTACGGCTGAAACGATGCGACGAGTGTAGTAATGAAAGCCTACCCAGTCCAGCGGTGCTTTCATAATCGTTTCATCGCCGGGTTGAAAGCCCATCTCTTTGTAAGGAATCTCACCGACAAACGCCTTGGGGTACTCGCCGTACATGGCTGCATGCAGAAAGAAGACGTTATTCATTGCATGGTAGCGGGCTGTCGCTGCCCTGTCCGCCTCGCTGTTTGTCTTGGGGTAGGCGGGTGCCATGCCGTACGCGCTTCCGACAGTTGCTTTCGGAGAGGCTGCTTTCAAGGCTCGCAAAGCCTGCGACTGTGCCAGGCTGATGGTATGCGCGGCCCGAAGAAAGAGCCTGGAATCGGCCTTGCCGGGAGGGAACGCTCCTGCGCCATAGCCAAGGTAGGCAAAGGTCCAAGGCATGTTGAAGGGAGCCCATACGGTGATCCGGTCGCCGAAGTGCTTGCCTAGAATGCCGGCGTATTCGGCGTAATAGTCGGCAAGCTCGCGGTTCGGCCACCCGCCCTTGTCTTCCAGAGCTTGCGGTAAATCCCAGTGGTACATCGTGCAGAAGGGCCGTATGCCGGCCTCAAGCAGTGTGTCAATCAAACGGGAGTAGTGATCCAGGCCCTTTGGATTGGCCAGCCCAATACCGCTCGGCTGGATGCGCGGCCAGGAGATAGAGAAGCGGTAGCTTTTCAGATTGAGCTGCTTGACGAGGGCAATGTCTTGCTTGAAGCGGTGATAGTGGTCGCACGTTACGTCAGCCGTGGCGGCTCCGCGGATCTTGCCCGGCGTATGCGTAAACCGGTCCCAGATGGACTCGCCCTTACCGTCCTCGTTCCAGGCTCCCTCGACCTGGAAGGCCGCGGTTGCTGTGCCCCAGAGGAAATCTTTTGGAAAGCGAGCGCCGGTAAACTCCGTTGAGTTCTGTGCCGGCACCTGGCCTTGCGGCAGCGCAGAGGCGAGAACTTTATCTGGAAGCGCCATGGAACCGGCAGTCACGAGAGAGTTGCTGACGAACTTGCGACGATTCATTGCCTTGATCTCCAAATTAAGAGAACAGTTTAAGTTGCTACAAGTGCGCTGCTGAAGCGGTACCGGCCATAAATGAAGCGACATGCTCATTTAGAAATTTTTCATCGGACGGGCTTGCACCTGCACCTGCGGGGTGACCCCACAGCGATGGAATCGGCAGCAGGGTGCAATGCGGGATGAACTGCGCCTCGTACTGCGCGTCTTCCACCGGGAAGTATAAATCCGTGGCAGAAGGCATGTAGAGTACCGGCACCTGGATCGAGCGCAGCGCGGCTTCGACATTGCCGCCGCTGCCGGTGCGGAACGCTGCGGTCTGCCCCACATCGTTCGACTCCCACGTGCGCAGCTGCAGGATCAGGTTGTTGGCGTCTGCACCGGGAATAAAGCTGGTCCGGTAGTGCTCGATGACCTGCGGGAGCGTAGTGAACTTGGGGCCATCTGAATCATCTTGCCGCCACAGCTCCTTGCGCCACCACTCCTGCGAAAACAGCCAGCCGGTCCACATGAGCGAAAAGGCCTGAATGCCTTTTTCCGGCTGAGCTTTGTAGTCGCCATTTTGGAAAGCCGCGTCCGTGGTGATCGCCGTAATTTCACCCTCATTGCGCACGATGCCGTGCCCGTAGGTTTTGGCAGTGCTTGAGGTGGCGATGATGCGGTCCATGTACCGCGGGTAGCTCACGGCCCACTGGAACGCTTGCTGGCCGCCCATGGAGAAGCCGATAACTGCTTGCAGGTGCTGAATATGCAGCTGTTGAGTGAGCAACTGGTGGACGGCTTCAACGTTGTCACGAATGGTGAGGGCGGGGAAGCGAGGCCCATGAAACGGCTCAGGCGTGTTGCTCGGCGAGGAGGAGCGGCCATTGCCGAACAGCTCGCTGGTAACCAGGAATAGCTTTGCCGGATCGAGTGCCTTGCCGGGGCCGATGAGCCAGCCATACCCGTGCATGTCGGCCATGTAGTGGGACGGGAGCAGCACGGCGTTGTCTCCGGCTGCGTTGAGATGTCCGTAGGTGCCGTAAACCACGATGGCTTCAGGCAGAGTCGCGCCGCTCTCGGTACGAAAGTCATGGATGGTGAAGGAGTGCTGGACAGGCTCGGATGCCTTGTCTTGCGACTGCGCCGCAGCCGCGAACAGCAGCCCTCCGCATAGTGCCGCCAGCCTTCCGCACACTGCCGCCAACCTTATGAACCTGTTCATGATTGTGTGCCTCCTGGTGACTGCGGCGATTTTCTCACAAGCATTTCTCGTCTAGGCACTGAACGTTTTCAATCCATGCGCCGATAGAGGCATTACGGTCCGGAATGGGGAAGCTCAGCGGTAGCCGGTTGGAAGGGTAAGGCGCATGTTCGCAATTATCGGCATACTTGTAGTCTTCGGCGCGGTGATCGGCGGCTTCCTCATGGAAAAGGGAAACCTGGCGGTCCTCATGCAGCCGGCTGAAGTCGTCACCATTGTGGGTGCGGCACTCGGCACACTGCTCGCCGCCAATCCCATGCACGTGTTGAAAGGGATACTGGGCGGCCTTACCGGAGTTTTAGGCGGCTCCAAATTTCCCAAACAGCGCTATCTTGACACTCTTAAGATGATGTTCGACCTGTTTACCAAAGCGCGTAAAGAGGGCATGGTTTCAATCGAGAACGATGTTGAGGAAGCAGACAAAAGCGAAATTTTTAAGAAATATCCAAACTTTCTCAAAGACCATCACGCACGCGACTTCATCTGCGACACCATGCGCATGGCAATTACCGGCGGCGTGAGCACGTTTGACGTGGATCAGATGATGGATCTCGACATGGAAGTGCACCATAAGAGCGCGGCGCAGCCGACTGAGGCATTAACATCCGTTGCCGATGCGCTGCCGGGCCTTGGAATTGTGGCAGCGGTACTGGGCATTGTGATTACCATGGGCGCGCTCGGTGGGCCGCCTGAAGAAATCGGTCGCAAGGTAGCGGCCGCGCTGGTAGGCACTTTTCTGGGCATCCTGCTGTGTTACGGCGTACTGGGCCCCCTGGCTTCTGCCATGAGCAAGCGGGTTGGCGATGAGCATGGTTATTACCACATCCTGCGCGTTGTCATGCTGTCATTTATCAAAGGCATGTCACCGATTCTTGCAGTAGAAATGGCGCGGCGCGCTATCCCTGCAAATGTACGACCCAGCTTTACCGAGGTAGAGAACGTATGCCGTGGAAAGGGCGCGGAACCCGCGCCGGCAGGCTGATATGGCAAACGCTCCCGCACCGATCATTATCAAGAAGATAGTCAGCCACGGGGGCCATCATGGCGGAGCCTGGAAGGTGGCGTACGCGGATTTTGTAACTGCATTGATGTCTCTCTTCATCGTGCTTTGGCTCACCTCCAGCACCAGCAAACAAGACCAGCAACTCATTGCCGGCTACTTCCGCGATCCACTCGGCGTATCGAAGCAGAAAGGAACTAAGCAGACCGGCACCGGCCAGGGAGAAAACGTCTTGTTGAACAAGCAGGACATGACCAAGCTGAAGGAAGCGCTGATGCAATCGATCCATAGCGTGGATATGAAGGACAAGCTGAAGAACCAGATCGAAATTACCATCACGCCGGAAGGCCTGCGCATCGAGTTGATTGAGGATGCGCACGGGACATTTTTCGAGACTGGAAAATCTGAGCCCACACCCCTGCTGGTGCAGATTCTCACGGTGCTTTCGGCCCAGATCGGCTCGCTGCCGAACCACATTTCAATTGAGGGCCATACAGACGCACAGCCGTACGCAAACAACCGCATATACAGCAATTGGGAGCTCTCCTCAGACCGGGCGAATGTAGCGCGGCGCTTGATGCAGACCAATGGCGTGAGGCCCGACCAGGTTGCCCAGGTGCGGGGCTTTGCCGACCAGCAGCTACGCGTAACCAAGAACCCCTTCGATGCGGCCAACCGGCGCATTTCCTTGATTGTGCAGTACCTTGAAGCAGCAAAAGGACCGGCCCTAGGCCCGATGGCGGGGACGCAAGGTCTACCTGCAGGCAAACTGGGACCTGCACTCAGTGCGCCTGCCATAACTGCCGCACCGCCGGTGCCGCGAAAGGGTGCCGGGCAATAATCAGCAAACTCTCATATTTGCACCGTCGGTTGTGCTCCAGTGGTTGAGCGCCGGACAAGAGTGAGAATAATGAGAAACACGTTAGTACCGTGGCGTGGCACTCTTCTCTTTGCGCTTGTGCATACTCCGGTATAGTCGGTTCTCAGGAACCCATACAGATGGATAGCAACAGACTGCTCTCGCAAGAGATGGGGCAGCCTTCGGCGACGCGTGCCTTGCCAGACACGTCATTGCCGATAGCGGCCATAACAAACACAGCAGCACACGCAGCCAGCCCAATAGCCGATGTGATCAAACCGGTTCGCATTCTGATTGTCGAAGATGATGTTCCACTTGCACGGTTGCTTTGCTCCTGGCTCACCGCAGAAGGTTTTGCGGGTGAGCTGGCGTTTGATGGAGAAGAAGCTTTAAGGAAGCTTGAGTCCGAAACCTATCAACTGATGTTGCTCGATTTGAACATGCCGAAAATGGATGGGCTGACCCTGCTTACAAAAATGCACGTAGACCGCCCAGATCTTCCGGTCATGGTGCTGACGGGCCGCAACCGTACAGAAGACAGGGTTATCACCCTGAACCAGGGTGCGGACGACTGCCTGGTCAAACCATTTTCCCTGCTGGAATTGCTGGCACGTATTCGAGCTTTATTGCGCCGGCAGGCAGGCACGGTTCCGCAGATTGCTGCGAAGGCGCAGCCTGGATTGCTGCTCTATCGCGATGAGTACCGGGTGGAACGTGACGGGCGCTGCATCGACCTGACTCCGCGCGAGTTTGCATTGCTCGAGTTCCTCATGGTGAACTCTCCTAAAGCCGTCTCCCGCGCGACGCTTATGGAGCAGGTCTGGAGAACACCGTTCGATCCAAGCACGAACGTGGTGGACGTATATATGAAGTACCTGCGCGACAAGATTGATTGCGAAGGGGAGCCGAAGTTAATTCGTACCGTGCGAGGCGTCGGCTATGCGCTTGCCTGTGCGTAGCGCATGTCCCCTGCGGCTGGGGTGGCAGGGATGACCGCGCCGCCATTTCCATACACCCGTAGCGCGGAGCAGCAGCCTGTGCGTATTCTGCTGGTAAGCCCGGATCAGCGACTGCGGCAGCATCTGCGTGAGAAGATTGGAGCGCCGCGCTGGGACCTTGCGGAAGCAGCCAGCGGCGCGGAAGCAATTGAGTGTCTATCGGATACTTTCACCGAAGTGCTGCTGCTTGATCCCATGCTGCCTGACATTATTGCAAATGAATTTAGCGCGTTAGTTCTGCAACGCTTTCCAAGTATCGAAATCTTAACGTTGAATGCGCAGACCGGCCATCTGCTGCTGGCTAACGCATCACCGACTGCGCTCGCTGCACAGCTGACTGACCTGATTTACCGTGGCAGCATTCCCGATGCAGTGCCCTCGTACCTCTCCACACAGCCCAGCTTCAGGGAAAGTGCGGAAAAACGTACCGGTTTGCGCGGTATGGTGGGTTCTTCCGCGGCCATGCAGCGCGTGTACCGGCTGACTGAAATGGTCGCTCGATCCGAGACCACCGTTCTGGTCACCGGCGAAAGCGGCACGGGCAAGGACCTGGTGGCGCAAGCCATCCACATGATCAGCCCGCGAGCCAAACACCCATTTGCCGTAGTAAATTGCGCAGCTATTCCCGAGGCCTTGTTGGAAGCTGAGCTGTTCGGCTATGCCAAAGGCGCTTTTACAGGCGCAACGCAGTCACGCATCGGACGCATCCACGCCGCGCATGGCGGTACTCTTTTTCTCGATGAAATCGGCGACATGCCTTTATCCCTCCAAAGTAAAATTTTGCGCTTTCTGGAGCAGGGTGAGGTACAACGTCTTGGCGGAAACGACAATTTGAAGGTGGATGTGCGCGTAGTTGCGGCAACCAATGCAGCCCTTAAAAGTCTTGTACAGCAAAAACTCTTTCGCGAAGACTTGTACTATCGCCTGGCTGTCTTCCCCATACAACTGCCCCCGCTGCGAGAGCGCGAGGGCGATTTGCGAGCGCTGACGGAAGCGTTTGCCGAAAAGTTCTGTCCTGGTGTACGGATTGCTTCAGAAGTTTTCGATCTATTGGCGACTCACAGCTGGCCCGGCAATGTTCGTGAATTGCGAAATACAATGGAGCGGGCCGCCATTCTGCTCGATGGGGAGCGCGTGCTTACCGCGGCACACATACTTCTTTAGTTCGACCGTGACATCAATGACCTATTGGGTAAGGGCTGCGTGGCCCATGCCTCAAAACTTAGACACAAGTTAGTTTAGACCTTGGTCAATTATTGCGGTTATTAAAACAGCTGAAACTTTGGAGGCGCTTACTTCAATTCCTTCAAGCAGCCCGCTTTGCTTTTGCTGTAAAACGAGGCGGAACTGCTTTATGCGCGACTGCTTGAACGTAGATTGATTGAACGCGATAATGCAATTTTCACTTTGCACATGCCTTTCCAGGATGAAGTGGTTCGCTTATCAACTTAACTCTGCCTTCTTTTTAATATTTAGATAAGATTTTCGTGTCAAAGTTCAAGACAAAGCAGTGAATTGAGGAACATACCTTACCGCTTCTGTCCTGATTGGACACACTGACTTTAGTACCTAGTACCTCCAAGCCTCTGAACCATGGATTGGCCCTTGCCTTGCATAAGAGATAGGCAGATGCTGCCTACTTCTCATCAATTGCAAATTTACGAGTTGCCTTTGCCGAACACACTGCCGAGCAGAGTCGAAGCGCGGCTATTGGCGGACGCATTCTCAGAATTCATCACGGCTTCGTCTGCTCTTGAGAGCTCCTACCGCGATTTGCAAGCTGAAGTGGTGCAGCTTGGGTCGGAGTTGGCAGCGCAGAATGCAGCACTTGAAGCAAGCTTGCACGAGAACGAGCAGATGCACCTGGCTCTGGCCCAGATTGTCGATTTAATGCCCTGCGGCGTTCTGGTGCTTGACGCACAGGCTAAGGTTCTCCGCATGAACGCCGAGGCAACGCGTTTGTTGTCGCTGAGCGGCGAAGACATGCGCCCGGCTACTCTCGAAGCGATTGCGGCTTGTACCGGTTTGGATTTGCGGCCTTTCTGCGCAATTGAAGGCGAAAGCGAGATCTCTTTGGGGGCGGGAAGTGCGGCAAACAACCCCGTTCGCTGGATGGAGCTGCAAACGCGTCAACTCTCCAGCTCGCACGCGGGTGCCCGGACAATTCTTATTCTTAACGACATCACCGCGCATAAACAGGCGGAGGGAGACCGCGAAGCAGGACGGCGCGCCCTGGCTCTTGCCGAAGTCGCGGCAACGCTGGCTCACGAAATTAGAAATCCGTTAGGAAGCCTGGAACTGTTCCTGTCGCTGCTGGAAGAGGACCCGGCTCGCTCCCCGGAGTGGATTGAGCACCTGCGTGCCGGGGTGCGTGGACTTTCCGGAACGGTGAACAATGTGCTGTCCTTCCACGGCCCTGGATTTGCGCACTTACAACCTTTAGAATTCGGCCCCGCCATTGCTGCTGCTGTTGAGTTCGCGCGACCGCTTGCCGAACAAAGTGAGTTGCGTCTCATCTGCAACGGCAGCGGCTTGCCCGGCAGAGTTCTGGCGAATGAAGCAGCGTTCCAGCAAATCATTCTCAACCTGGTTGCCAATGCAGTGAGGCACACGGCGGCAAGCGGCTCCATCACCGTCACGCTTCGGCAGCAAACACCCACCCGGCTCATGCTGGAGGTTGCCGATACCGGCTGCGGTATTGATCCGGAGCACCTCGCAAGCATTTTCAAGCCGGGCTGGAGCGGAACCGGCGATCGATCAGGACTTGGCTTGGCGGTGTGTCAAAGCATCGCCGCGCAGCACGGCACGGTTCTCCAGGTTGAGAGCGCACCCGGCCTTGGCACCTGCTTTTCAATGGGGGTAGATCTTATATGAGTACAACTTGCACTGGCGTACATGGCCGTTCCGTCCTGGTGGTAGATGACGAACCGGGAATTCGTATGGCGTTGACGGCGCACTTCTCTCGCGAAGGTTGGCAGGTGACTGCCGCCAGCGGTTTGAAAGAGGCCGAATACCGGTTGGCACAGGGCGACTTCCAGCTGCTGGTAAGCGACGTGCATTTGCCCGACGGCTCCGGCATAGACCTTCTACGCGTCGCGCGTGCGACTTCTGCCGCGCCTGTGGTGCTCCTCACAGGATATGGAACGGTACCTGATGCCGTCGCCGCAATGCGCTGCGGTGCCAGTGATTACCTGACCAAGCCGATAGCCTGGCCGCAGTTGCGGGGGATTGCTGATCGACTTTGCGGAGAAGCCGGTGCCGGCACTGCCCGTGTAGAGGAAGCCGGAGCGTCGGCAGGCGGTATTATCGGCCGCTCACCTGCCTTGCTGCAAGCACTTGCACGGGCGCGAGCCGCCGCCTGCACAGACGCAGACATCCTGGTGGAGGCTGAAAGCGGTACCGGCAAGGAACTGCTCGCCCGGTTCATCCATGACGCGAGTGCGCGCGCGAACAAACCGTTTGTTGCCGTCAATTGCGCTGCCGTGCCGGAGCACCTGCTTGAAAGTGAGTTGTTCGGCCATGCGCGCGGTGCCTTTACCGGTGCCACGCAGGCCAAGCCGGGCCGTTTTGAACTGGCACACGGCGGTACGCTGCTGCTGGATGAAATCGGCGAGATGCCGCTGCACTTGCAGCCCAAGTTGTTGCGTGCCCTACAGGAGCGCGAGTTTGAGCGGCTGGGCGAGACGCGCACCGTGAAGGTGGACATCCGTGTAATTGCAACCACCAACGTCGCACTTGCCGCAGCTGTAGACCGAGGCGCATTCCGCTCCGACTTGTACTACCGCTTGAATGTCATTCCACTTTCGCTGCCGCCGCTGCGCGAACGCACGCAGGACATCGCGCTGCTGGCGATGCATTTTGCAAACAGCTGGGCTGCGCGCGCGAAACGTCCCACGCCGCTACTTACGCCGGACTTTTTAGAAATGCTGGCTGTGCAGCCGTGGGTCGGCAACATCCGCGAGCTCGGCAACTTTATGCAGCGGGTGCTTTCGCTCCATGCTGACGATTCCGCGTCGGCACCGATCGACCGGGCCTGCTTTTTGAGGGAGACGGCAGCGGGAAGCATTCGCAAGCAACCTGTGCCTTTCATGCCAAGAACGGAACCCTCAGCGGGATCGGCTACCGTGGGGCTGACCACCGTGCCTATCCGGCAGATGGAGCGGCTGCACCTTGAAAAAACATTGGCCATGACCCAAGGCAACCGCACCCATGCCGCGGAGATGCTGGGCATCAGTCTGCGCACCATGCGCAACAAGATTCGTGAGTACGGGCTACCGCCCAGGAGGTACGCGTAGTTATGAGCACACCTATGATACCGCTCAATATGGAGCGCTATTTGCAAATGACCGCTGAACGTGAGCAGGTGGTCTCCGCCAACATGGCCAACATCGATACGCCCGGCTACCACGCCAAGGACGTGAGCTTCGAGCAGACGCTGCTTCGAGCAAGCAGCAACGGCGATATCCCCGACGTGCCGATAGCCATCCGCGACCAGAAGGGTTTGCTTGAGCGGCCCGACGGCAACAACGTCAACCTGGACCACGAAAGTTTATTGCTGGCCAAGGCACAGCTGCAGTACGGCTTGGGTGCGCAGTTGATCAAGGGCGAGTTCCATGAGCTGCTCAGCGCTATTCACGATGGAAGTGCATAAGCACTTCTCCAGTTGCTCTTGAGCTTCAAATTCGATGTGGCTTTTGTTGACATGGAAGCCATACCAACATTTACCAACCCGTTGCACGTACAGGAGGAATTATTTTCATGGATCCATTCAGCATGCTCCAGATCAGCGGGTCCGCATTGACCGCAGAGCGCCAACGGTCCGAGGTTATCGCAACCAACATGGCAAATGCGGAGACCACGCATACGACTGAAGGTGGCCCGTTCCGCCGCAAGCAGGTGATCTTCTCCGCGCAGCATGCGTCGGCGTTCCAGCTGCAGTTCGCGGCTATGACCAACACGCCGCATCTCCATGGGCGCAGTTCCGGCAGCGTGCGGTTGTCGCAGGTAGTCGACGACCCAAGCGCGCCTGTAATGCGCTACGATCCGGCCCATCCGGACGCGAATAAAGAAGGCTACGTGGCGTACCCGGCAATCAATCCTGTGCAGGAGATGGTGGACCTGATGGGCTCGGTACGCGCCTATCAGCTCAATGCATCCGCTGTGACGGCAGCCAAGCAGATGATTCAACAGTCCATCGATATTTTGAAGAGCTAGAGCAGGGAGGAACAAAGAAATGATTCCAGCAATTCCAGTCAGCGGCATCGCCAGTGCGGTCACTTCGGTCTTTGGGCCGGTTTCGTCAACCGCGGCAAGCAGCGATACCGGGTTCGGCAGCCTGCTTAAGGGCGCGCTGAACCAGGTAAGCAGCGTACAGAACGATGCCTCGCAGCAGGTCAATACCGTGCTGGGAGGCGGCAACGCCGATATGGGCAAGGTAATGATTTCAGTGGAAAAGGCAGACGTTGCCTTCCAGCTCATGATGCAGGTGCGCAACAAGATCGTGAGCGCTTACCAGGACATTGAAAAGCTACAGTTCTAAACCAGCACGATCGAGAAACGGGCAGGCATGCAAGCAATACTTCGGCAGTTGCAACAGTTTTGGGCAGGGCGTAACCGGCATCAGCGAGGGTTTCTTATCGCGGGCGGCATTGCTACGGTTGCGTTGCTGGCGGTGTTCGCGCACCTGATCGCGGCACCGGACCTGAAGCCGCTGATGACCGGCCTTGACCCGGCCGATGCGCAGACATTATCCACCGCGCTGACGGCAAAAGGCATCCCTAACGCGATCAGCCCGGACGGAAAGCAGGTGAGTGTGGCCGCCGACAAGCTCGATGCGGCGCGGCTTGAGGTGGCATCGAGCAATGCCGCGCCGCACTCCGGTCGCATGGGTTTTGAAATCTTCGACAAGGTTTCCTGGGGACAAACCGAGTTTGACGAAAAGGTGAACTACCAGCGGGCGCTTGAAGGTGAACTGGAGCGCACCATCGTTACTCTGGGTGCAGTGAAAAGTGCACGGGTGCACCTGGTGATGGCTACCGACTCGGTGTTCCTCGACCAGGCACGCAGCGCCAAGGCATCGGTTGCGTTGAAGCTGCATCGCGGCTCACTTTCGCATGAAGAGATTGCCGGGATTCAGCGGTTGGTGGCTGGTGCAGTTGACGGGTTGAAGCCGGGCGACGTGGCAATTATCGATGCCGACTCGAACACCTCGCTCGGCAGCTCCGCCGATGAAAACGGTGGGGATCCGGAAATGGAAAAGCGGTTGGAACAGCGGCTGATTGCGACGCTTGCGCCGGTAGTCGGTGCAGATCATATCCGGGCCAGCGTGAATGTGGAACAGGATCCGGGAACGATTGAACAAAGCCAGGAAAAGTATGATCCGTCAGTCTCTGCGCCGCTTACGGTGCAGCGCTCCGATGAAGAAACCAGTGCAGGCGCGGTTGTGAGCGGCGTCCCGGGCACGGTGAGCAATGTGCCGCAGGGAAAAGCTTCGCTGCCGAACGTGCCCAATGTTCCGGGGGATGGCGCGGAGAGCGCGAAGACCGAGAACTCAACGTACGGCGTGAATAAAGTCACCACGCACTCGCTTGAGCCTGCCGGGCGTATCCGGAGGCTTTCAGCCGCGGTGCTGGTGGACGATGGCGTGATCCACAAGATCCTACCGAAGGGCAAATCGCAGGATGTGCGCGTGAAGCGCTCACCGGAAGAGCTGAAGCAGCTACAGGATTTGGCGGCCGCAGCCCTGGGTCTCGATACGGCGCGTGGGGATGTGTTGACGGTCGAGGATATGTCGTTTGAGCAAGCAGCGCCCGTAGAGGTTCCACCGCCTGTACTGGCCGACAAACTCCGAAAGGGTTTAAACGACTACGCCGTTGTGATTCGTTACGGGTCACTGCTGGTGTTGTTTCTGCTGGGTTACCTGTTGATGGTGCGCCCGCTGCAGAAGCGCGCTCTAAGCGGTCACAAGGTGTTGGAAGCACCCGAGCGCCAGCCGCTCTTGGCAGAGCAGGTTCAGCCGCAACTGGCACCTATCAGCCCCGGTGAGGAAGCGATACGGGCCGGCATGCTCAAGGAGCAGCTGGTGCAACTGGTCAAAGCGGAGCCGCAAAACAGCACCCGGGCCGTACAGGCGTGGCTGCGAGGAGATGGACAATGAGTGCAGAATTAGGCGCATCCCCGGCATCGGGGCAGCTTACAGGAGTGCGTAAGGCTGCCATTCTACTGGCGGTGCTGGGTGAGGAAGCCGCGGCGACGATTCTGCGCGCTCTGCCCGAGGACGAACTTCAGCGGGTGACACATGAAATCGCCCGGCTCGGCTCTGTGCCGAAGGAAATTTCTTTCAAGGTTATGGAAGAGTACCGGCAGCTGGCTGTAGCGCAGGAGTACATCGCGCAGGGTGGCCAAGACGCCGCGCAACGCATGCTGGTCAAAGCATTTGGAGAAAATGGCGCGCGCGAAATGGTGGCACGGTTGATGCGTGCCAATGAACTCAGCGCCTCGCGTGTGGAGTCACTGCAACGCATCGATGCCAAGCAGCTGGCGCGCTTCCTTGAAGGCGAGCACCCGCAGACTGTTGCATTGATCCTGGGCCACCTGGACGCAAAGCAGGCTTCCGCGCTCATCATGTGCCTGCCGCTGCCGGTGCGTGCGGAATCAGTGAAACGGCTGGCGCAGTTGCGCCAGTTTTCCCCGGAGATGGCTGAGAAGGTGTCAAAGGTGCTAAACCGCAGGCTGCGTTCTGTGGGCGAACAAACCAAGCACACCTACTCAGGGTTCCAAAGCGTGGCTGACTTGATGAACAACATTGACGCGACGACTTCGCGCGAAATCCTTGAAACGATTGAGCGGGAAGAGGCCAAACTGGCGGCTTCCATCCGCGACCTGATGTTTACGTTTGAAGATTTCCTCAATGTGCCGGAACTTCAGATTCGTGAAGTGACCGCAGCGGTCGATAAGAAGACTTTGACCCTTGCTTTGAAGGGTGCCAGCGAGGAGCTGCGCAACCACTTCTTCCAGACCATGAGTTCGCGCGCAATTGAAATGATGAAGGAAGATGCGGAGTCGCTGGGGCCGGTGCGCTCGCGCGATGCGGCCAAGGCGCAGCTTGAGATTGTTGCCTTGGCGCGCACCCTTGAAAGTGAAGGCAAGATTGTTTTGAAGAGTGAGGGAGCTGATGAGTATGTCGTTTAACCGCTTGAGTTTGCCGCGTTTGCCTCTTCCCCCGGTTACATCGTTCCAGTACCGGGAGATGGCTGCCATACCTCCGGCGTTGCCGCGAATCAAAACCGTCGCGCCTGAGCCGGAGGTACGCAAGCAGGCAGAGGTGGAGATAAGCCGGGCAGAGCTGCAGGGGCTGCTGGCCGAAGCGCGTGAGGAGGGTTCAGCCGCTGCAGAGTTACGGATGCAAGGTAGTGTGCAGGAGCAGGCGGAGCGTGAGGCCGGCAGAATCACTTCTGCGCTTGACGGCTTTGAGCGCGAGCGTAAAGGCTATTTCGCAAAGATAGAAGCAGAGGTGGTGCGCCTGGCGCTTTCGATTGCGGCGAAAATTCTGCATCGTGAATCGCAGGTGGAACCGATGCTGGTAGGCGCGCTGGTACAGATTGCTGTCAACCAGCTCAAGGAGAACACTGCGGTCAGCATCCGTGTGAACCCGGCGAGTGCCGCCCGCTGGCGAGCCCACTTCGAGACCGCGCCGCAATGGGCCAGTGTCACCGTAGTGGAAGATGCGGTGCTCGATGCAGGGGACTGCGTGCTTGAGACTGAACTCGGCTCGGCGAATTTTTCGCTTGCCGCGCAGCTCAAGGAAGTCGAGCAGGGATTTTTCGATATTATCGCGCAAACGCCGAGAGGTTAGCCGATGCCGCTTGCGTCCTACTTCGACCGACTTGCTCGCTCCGGTACCCTGCGTTGGACCGGCCGTGTGTTGCAGGTGACCGGGAACCTGATCGAGTCCGAGGGGCCGTTCTGCTCGGTTGGCGAGGCCTGCGAAGTGCATGGGGCGGATGGTCGCAGCTACCCGGGCGAGATCGTCGGCTTTCGTGGATCAACCATGCTGTCGATGACGCTGGAGCGGCCCCAGGGTATTCGCTTTGGCGACCGGGTGGTGGCAAGTGGTATGCACCCTTCGATTCGTGTCGGGAGCGAGATGCTTGGGCGCGTGATCGATGCAGTCGGAACACCGCTTGACGGCGGCCCCGAGTACCGCGCGGAACGCACAATACGGGTTGATGAGCCTGCACCGATGCCATTTGACCGGGTGCCTATCCGGGAAGCACTGGGCTGCGGCGTGCGGGTGCTGGACGCGTTTGTACCGTGCGGACGCGGGCAGCGGCTCGGCATCTTCGGCGGCTCGGGTGTAGGTAAAAGTACGCTGCTGGGCATGATGGCTACCGGAACAGCGGCCGATTTGACCGTGATGGCGCTGGTGGGTGAGCGTGGCCGTGAAGTCGGCGAGTTTCTTGAGGTACTGGGAGAAGAGGGCCGCCGCCGCTCCGTTCTCGTCGTATCGACTTCCGATCAATCGCCGCTGCTGCGCCTGCGGGCCGCCATGAGCGCGACCGCCATTGCCGAGCATTTTGCTTCTACAGGGAAGCACGTACTGCTTGTTGTGGATTCCCTGACCCGCTTTGCCATGGCGCAGCGCGAGATCGGTTTGGCGGCAGGCGAGCCGCCCACAGCCAAAGGCTACACCCCTTCCGTACTGAACATGCTGGCACGTCTAGTGGAGCGGGCCGGCAACTTTAAGGGCGGCAGCATCAGTGCGTTTTATACGGTGCTGATGGAGGGCGACGATCAGCAGGATCCGGTGGTCGATACCGTGCGCTCCTTGCTCGATGGGCACATCCTCCTGGACCGTGCGCTTGCCTTGAAAAATCACTACCCTCCGATTTCTGTATTGGACAGCCTGAGCCGGTTGATGCCTGCCATTGTTGCGCCGGCACACCTGGAGAAGGCGCGGGCGCTTCGGCGATTGCTGGCAAGCTACACGCGCTCTGAAGATTTGCTGCGCATCGGTGCCTACCAGAAAGGCACAGATGCCATGCTGGACCGCGCTGTGGAAGTGCTGCCTGCGCTCGAAGCCTTCTGCATGCAGCGTGCGGATGAAAGCTGCCCACTTCCGACAACCGTCAGCCGCCTGCTGGCACTGCCGAGCTGATCGGTGGCTTTCCGCTTTGCACTAGGCACCGTGCTGCGCGTGCGCGAGCTTGCGGTTGAGCAGGAAGAGCGGATGCTGACGCGCATCCTTGGGGAAATCAAAGCACTGCAAGGCGCGCTGGTGCGTACAGAAACCGAACTGCGCGAAGCAGCACAGGCGCGCGAAAAGGCATACCTGGCCACCGCATTGCCGGCCTTTCATCTCCAAGGCTCGTATGCCGCCACAGCAGAATTGCGCGCGCGGGTGGCTCGAATACGACATCAACTGACAGAGTTTGAGCAGCTGCGCGTGCAGCAGATCGCTCGCTACGAGGAAGCCTACCGCCGGCATGAACTGTTATCCGGCATGGAGGCGCAGAGCCGGACGGCATGGCTCCTTGCAGAGAGCAAACGTGAAGGCAAGGCAGCAGATGAGGCTTTCCTGGCACGGCGTCGTTTGAGGCAGCTGGATAGTCCGGAGTAGGCAAGTCTTGCCGGGTACTTGCCGGGCAAAACTTGCCCAGTAGTCTGAAATTGCCTAGTTCCTTCTATGTGAATTGTTACATGTCGAGAGATAAGTAGCTTGTTTTGTTGAGGTTAATGGGGCGGGACACTTTCCTTGCAGTTTGGCCCCAGAAATGCACTAAGGAGAGCGTGACGATATTACCTGCAAGCTCGCCGTCTTCAGTTATCCATCCTGTTTCAGGCTCAGCCCCTGTGCCGGCAAACAGCAACGGCAAGACGTCGGAAAGCGGCGGCTTCCAGGCAGCCTTGGATCGAGGTTTGCAAGCTAGAGCACCCGAGCATAAGTCGACCGGCGTACTGCCATCCTCTAAAGGGCAAGCGGAGACCGGCACAACAGCAAGCGGTGTTGGAAAGAAGACCGGCAAAGAGGGAGACCATGAGATTGCGACGGTTGGACCTGCTCTTCCTACCTTGCCGGACCCACTTGTTGCCCTTCCTGTGATTCAAGCGCCACCGCAAAGTTCATTGATGTTGAAGCTACCTGTTGAGACAGTTGCGGCAGGGCCGAGTGCAGAGTCAAACGGTGCGCAATCTTCCGAGACAGGCAAAGTTGCCCAGGCGCAGGAGCATGCGCTTACCCCGGTGCAAACACCATTGCTGCCAGGGGATGGCACAAGCGTTGTGCCAGTTCAGAACGGTACTCCAAATCAAGACGTTCCAGGCTCATCGGCTTCCCCACTTTCAATGGAGAATCCGGCGGCGAGTTTAACAGCGATTCCAGTTATGCCGAGCCTTTCGGTCCCTCAAGCAGCTACGGCACCTGCTCTAAAGTTGAACGGTACTACGTTGAATGCAAACCGCTCTTCACAATCCGCAGACAGCAAATTGAAGCAATCGGGAAGTAATTTCAAGCCGAGTTCTTCCGGTCCAAGCGAAAACCAGAATACCCCGGTACATACTTTTGGGACGGCACTTGCCATAAAGCCTTCTGACCCCGTAGCAGCGGATGCAAACGGCTTAAGCGCCTCTGTTATGCCGACCGGGAATGCAGTTCTTTCGGTGCCTGTAGCGGAGGCAAACGGGCATGCAGCTGCCGATGTACCAAGCAGTCAAACATCAGCCGGCCTGCCTGCCGCAGACGCGGCCAACGTTGCCGCCCAGGCTGTAGCCGTAGCTGCACCGTCCATCAACACCGCCAAGGTCCTTGAGACGATCCACGGCACGGAACTGCGGCTGGGGCTGCACTCCACAGAGTTCGGCTCAATTTCTATCGCGACCTCGGTCTCACCCGCAGGTATTGCCGCGCAGATTGCGCTTGATCATGGGGCACTCGGCAAGGCTTTGGCGACGCACCTGACGAGCATGGAAGAAAAGCTCGGCAGCTCATTTGGGATGCCGGCAAAGGTAGAGTTGCGCGATGGCACCGCATCCGGGTCGCAGGGTAGCGGGGCAGGCACTGCGAACGGCGGTGAAAACGCGCGCGGCAATGCAAGGCAGCCATGGACCGGCCGAGAGGATGCGTCATCGGCACGAGTTGGAGAAGGATTCAGCGGGAGTGTTCCGACTGCGGAAAGCCGCTCGGATGTAAGCAGTAATGTGCGCTTGAGTGTGCAGGCTTAGGGCAGGCGCGATTGCGCAAAGTTTGAGAGTGATTTCAAAAAAGGTGAGGAAGCGATGAGTATAGGGGCAATTTCAGGAGCGGCAACCGCAGCTCCATTCTTTGGCGCGATTCAGAATCGGACCACAGCGCAGGCTACCGGTACGACAGCGTCGGGCGGGTCCGCCGCAGCCGGTAACAACAGCCTTTCCACCAGCAATCTTGGGTCGACGTTTCTCACCTTGCTGGTGCAGGAACTGCAGCACCAGGACCCCACGCAGCCTGTGGACCCGACACAGCAGGTTGGACAGTTGATTTCGCTCAACCAGCTAAACGAGCTGGTCAGCATCAACCAGACGCTGACAACCTCGGCCGGTGCCGCGACAGGCGCTTCAACTCCGCCACCCGCTACACCCACTACCCCGCATGTGGCCTCTCCAGCCGTACCGCCTCAAGCCTTGCCGTCAGCTACGCAAGCGGCCCTTGCGGCTGCAGCAGCCAACCCCGCAGCTCCCCTTGACCTGGGATCTCTCAGCACACTACTAGGAGGCAAGTAAATGTCATTTTTTTCCGTTCCGCTTTCCGGACTCAACGCAAACCAGAATGCCCTGCAATCTGTTTCTTCCAACCTGGCCAATGAAAATACCGATGGCTACAAAGATCAGAACGTCACCTTCAGCGACGTCTTCAACCAAAGCGGCGTCACCAATGGTGCACTCGATCCGCTTCAAACCGGGCAAGGTGTAAATACAGCATCGACGACCTCGAACTTTACAGAGGGCAATGTCAGCCCTACAGGGATTGCGTCGAACATGGCTTTGAACGGTGACGGTTTTTTTGTCATGCAGCAGACAAACGGCACCACCGCCTACTCGCGCGCCGGCGACTTCACGACAAACAACTCCGGCCAGCTTGTGGCCCCGGATGGTTCGCTCGTTCTGGGCTATCCAGCGAAAAATGGCTTGGTCGACACCGCGGCGCCATTGCAGCCGCTGACGGTCGGTGCGGGCTTGACCAGCCAGGCTGTAGCAACAACCAACTTTAACGCGACTATCAACCTGGACGCGACCACGCCAACGGGCACAATGGCTACTCCCTCTTCGGCGATTAATATCAATGATTCTCTTGGGGCATCGCATGTCCTGCAGGTGAGTTATACCAAGACCGGTGCCAACGCCTGGAGTTATACGGTCACGATCCCCAGTGCCGACGTTGCCGGAGCGCCCGCAAGCCCCCCGACGCAGACTGTGGCAAGCGGCAACTTAGATTTCGACGCAAGCGGCAGGCTCTTGCCCCTTCCACCTTCAATCCCTGCGCCGATCGGTATTAACATTCCTCCGTTTGCTAACGGAGCCGCCGGGGCGACCATTAAATGGAATCTGGCAGATTCCAGCGGTAACAGCACGCTCTCCCAGGTAGACCTGCCCACTGGAACTTCAAGCGAGGTGCAGAATGGCAAAGCGGCGGGCACTTTAACGGGCTACAGCATCCAGACAGATGGGACCGTGCAGGCTGCTTTTTCAACAGGCGCTACTCTCGCTCTGGGGCAGGTAGCTGTCGCATCTGTTGAAAATACACAGGGTTTGCAACAAATCGGCAACAACCTGCTTCAGGCGACAGCCGGCTCGGGCGCGGCACAGATCGGCGTTGCCGGTACGGGTGGACGAGGAACCATCGCAGGTGGTTCGGTGGAAGGCTCCAACGTCAATGTTGCGAGCGAGTTCTCAAAGCTGATTGTGGCGCAGCAGTCTTATGATGCGAACGCCAAATCCATTACAACGTTCAACCAGGTATCGCAAGCAACGATCGCAATGATTTCTTAATTCAGCAGGCTCATCATTTCCCCGGTGATGAGCCTTTCATGAGCGGCGAACCGTGAGAAATTCAACCCGGTGAGACAAGCCCGGCTAATTTTCATTGTTCGCTCTCACAAAGCTCTCATCTGCGTCCGCATACCCCTTTCTCTCGGACTTGCAAATCCTTCCCGGCTGCGTTTCCTCCTGCCGCATATACGCGCAGGCTGCCTTAAAAGCCGCTCCGCGAATCTTTCGTAACGGCAAGGTCATGTTTGGCCGCTCACTTGCAACTACTCTCGTCAACCGACGTCCACGCCGGTGAACGTGCCTGGGGGAGATGCAATGAGCACTATGCTTCAAGTGACAGAGGTTGAAAGCCGCGAACAGGCTTTGCTTTCCGAAGCTCCCGCCCGAAGAGCGATTGACGTGCTGCCGTGGCTGCCATGCACACTCGCGCTCGATATACCGGTGATCCACTTTACAGTGCGCGAACTGCTTGCCTTAACAGTAGGTACAGTGCTTGAAACCAGCTGCCATCAAAGCATGGACATTCCACTGCGAGTGAATGGCTTGCTGATGGCGTGGACCGAGTTTGAAGTAGTCGGGGAGCGGCTCGCGGCCAGAATCACGGATCTCGCATGAGGATGGCAGCGCGCATTCTATTCTGGGCAAAAAGGCTTGCCATGGAGCGTGGAAGCGCCAAGGGCAAGGCTACGCCCCTGGAGCAAGCGAGCCAAGTCCTGGCGCGTCAGCAAGGCACATGGCGGCAAAACGCATGGTGGCGAAGGACTGCTTCCCTCCTCGAAGCTCTGCTTTCGGGAAGCCAGGTTCGGAGCTCGATGCATAGACTGCGCCTTGTTGAGCGCGTGCCCCTGGGTGATAAGCAATTCGTCGCACTTTTGGAGCTTGATGGTGTCAGCTTTCTGGCAAGCGGCGGTGCCGGCGGACCCGTGATGCTTAAGGCCGCGCACAAGCTGCAAGGCAAAAAAATCGGAACCGGGGCGCGTACGCGCATGGAGCTGGTTTGCTTAGCGCCAAAAGGAGCACGAGCCCGGATAAAGGCTTTGCCCGGACACACGAGCTTGAACGCCATTCCCTCGAAGTCGCCGGTACAGCGGCGCAGCAAGCATGAAAAAGCGGAAGAGACTTCAAAGCGCAGCATGGCAGCCGCGGAGGAAAGTATTGCAGCGCAGAGTGGAGCTTCACGCACCCGCAAGCAGCCCCAAGCAAGATCATTGAAGTTGCCGCAGACACCTGTAAGCAGCGAGGTAAATGACACGCAAGCGGCAAAACCGAAGCCGGCAAAGAATTTACGAGCTACGGAGTCATCGCCTGCCTCGATACGCGCTAAGAAACTAACAGCAATTGTTCCCGCGGCTGTATGCAAGGAAGAACCGGCAACAACCCTGATTGCTGCAAGCGCCCGTCCTTCGGCAAAGGAAGCAGTTTCCACCGACTGCATGGAAGCCGGAGACATTTTACCCCTGCCCAGTTTCGCGGCATTGCTGGAGCTGCGCATCCTGGCAACACAGGCGTTTGCGCAAGTGGATGCGGAAACGTCATCGTCGGCAAATACTGAACCGGATGACCAGGTACCAGTAGATCGCGTACGGATTAAAGGGGACGCAAAGAGCAATACCATGCATGACAGGGTGTCTCGCTTTCGCCGCCGCATCGGTGGTCTTGCCTGCCTCCTGATGCTGCTTGTGCCGCACGGCATCGCGCATGCTGCCCCGCTGCAAACAGGGGGTGCTGCTGCGTTTGCAAGTCAGCAAATCCTGCTCGCGCCGCGCATGGAAAACGTAGCCGGAGTCTTTACACTTGGGGGCACGGCCTCTGTGCTGGCTTTTGCCGCGCATAGTAGCAAGGCAGCGCCGCCCGCAAGCGATGAAATTCGTGTCAGCGGACTAAATAGTTTGGGCGGCTCGTCCGCATCGTGGGGCATAGTTGTCCTGCTTACGCTGCTGACGCTGATTCCTTCACTGCTGATGTGCGTGACGCCGTTTGCGCGACTGCTAATCGTGTTCCATTTTCTGCGCCAGGCACTGGGGTTGCAGACTACGCCTTCCAACCAGACCCTCATTGGACTGTCGCTGATTCTTACGTTTTTTATCATGCAGCCGGTGGGCGCAGTGATCTACCGCGATTCCGTCCTGCCGGTGCAGGCGGGCAAGCTCACACCGCTCGACGGCGTAGTACGCGCGGGCGAGCCGCTGCGGCACTTTATGGCGCACTACGTCCGTGAGAAAGACGCCGAGTTATTTCTTGAAATTGCAAAGGAGCCGCGTCCGCATTCAGTCGATGAGCTTTCGATGCGTGTGATGTTGCCGGCGTACATCCTGTCGGAGCTCAAAGCCGGCTTCCAGATCGGTACCGTGCTGTTTCTGCCGTTCCTGATCGTCGACATGGTAGTGGCTTCGATCACTACTTCGGTCGGCATGATGCAGCTGCCGCCGGTGGTCATTTCAACGCCGCTCAAGTTGCTGCTGTTCCTCATGGTCGACGGCTGGCATTTGCTCATTGGTGCCCTCATGCGGAGTTTCAATTGATGGCGCGCGCAGGGAGCCGAGCATGGGTGTAGATGAAGTCATAACGCTAGGCCGCGGCATGCTGATGGAAGTGGTCGTGCTGGTCGCGCCTGTTCTTCTGGTCGCAGTCATCGTCAGCCTGCTGGTGAATGTGGTGCAGGTGGTTACCTCGCTGCAGGATCAGACGCTTTCCTCAGTGCCGCGCCTGTTTGCGACCGGTACAGCCCTATTCCTGCTGATGCCGTGGATGTGGCGTCACCTGGCCAACTACACCGTGCATCTGCTGTCTGATTTTCATCGCGTGCTGCAATGACAGCGATCCCGTTCGGCAACATCATCGCGGGATTTTTGTTCATCGGTGTGCGACTTTCGGGGCTCATGCTGTTTGCACCGTTTCTTGGCAGCAGCGCGGTGCCGCCGCGGATCAAAGCCGGCCTGGTAGTGGTGCTGTCAGCCTTGTTGTACCCGGTTGTGCAGCCGCACTTCCCGGTCATTCAGCTTTCCGACTGGCCGCTGCTGGTATTTGGCGAGCTGCTTACCGGCGCGGCCATGGGTATTGCAACGTCACTCGTGTTCGACGCCGTGCAGATGGCCGGACAGATCCTGAGCGTACAGATGGGTTACTCGCTGGTCAGCATTCTCGATCCGGCGACGCAGGCGGAATCGACCGTGGTCGCAACCTTTCACCAGTCCATTACACTGCTGATTTTTCTACGGCTTGACGTGCACCTCTGGATTCTGCGGGCGATCAGTGACAGCTTTGCTTATCTGCCGCCGGGGTCGGCGCATTTGACTCCTGCTTTTGTGCGGACGGCACTCGGTGCGGGTGCCGCTGTATTTGCCATCGGCATACAGCTGGCCGCACCTGTGCTATCGGCCACATTTCTGACGGACCTGGTGTTGGGGCTGCTCGGCAAAGCTTCGCCGCAGCTGCCGGTGCTGCAGCTGGGTCCAGCGATAAAAAGTTTGCTGGGCCTGTTGATGCTGACGGCCACGCTCAAGTATTGGCCTGACATGTTTCGCGGATTTTTTCTTGCTTCCATTCATCTTTCAGAAAGGCTGCTGCACCTGGCGCGTTAGCGCTGCGCAACCGACATGGCTGAAGACAACAAGACAGAAAAAGCCTCTCCAAAGCGTCGTGAAAAAGCGCGTGAGCAGGGCAGCGTGGTGCGATCACGCGAGTTGACCAGTGTGCTTACAATCACCGGTGTTCTTGCCGCCCTGATGATGGTGAGCCGGGATGGCGCGCAGCACTGGACCGGATTGTATCGAGAGCTGCTGGACTCAGCCATGCAGGGGAATATAGAACCGAACGGACCTGTTTTGTACTGGATGTCGATCGAGATGTTCCGCATGGGCGCACCCGTACTTGCCGTGGGCGCGGCATGTTCACTTGCAGCGCAGCTGGCACAGGGCGGCTTTACAGTAGCGCCGGGCGCGCTGCAACCGAAGCCGGATCGCATCAACCCCGTGAAGAAGATCGGGCAGATTTTTTCTGTAGCGGGTCTCAGCAACCTGCTCAAGTCGCTGCTGCCGTTCGGTGCGATTGCCTGGATCGGCGTGAGCACACTGATGAACAACTGGCAGAGCCTTGTGCATGCGTCGTCCCAGAGCATGCGTATGTCCGCGAGTTTCATGGGCTCCCTTGCGCTGAGCCTTGGATGGAAGTGCGGCCTGGTGCTGCTGGTGTGGTCGGCTGTCGAGTACGGGCTGAACTGGCAAAAAATGGAAGGCGACATGAAAATGTCACGCCAGGATTTGAAAGACGAGATGAAGCAGAGTGACGGTAACCCGGCTGCGAAGGCCGGGGTGCGCCGCGCCCGCCGACAGATGCGTAAACGCAGCTCGCTTAAAGCCGCTGCAACTGCAACCGTGGTAATTACAAATCCAACGCACTATGCCGTGGCCCTGCGATATGAGCCGGCCATGGCTGCGCCGACGGTTGTCGCCAAAGGCCTTGACCTGCTGGCGCTTCAGATTCGTGAGATCGCCGCCGAGCACGAGATTCCGCTTATGGAAAACCGTCCGCTTGCACAGGCCTTGTACAAGGGCGTTGAAGTAGGCGATGCGATTCCTTCAGCGCTATACCAGGCTGTCGCCGACATCCTGGCTGCGATATTCCGCGCACAGGCTGAAGTGCGCGCGCAAGAGGCGCGTCGGCGCGCCCGCAATGCTTCAGGAGCCCTCATCACACCATGAAGACACCCACCCCTACTCCGAAACGAACCATCCCGCAGGTACTACGCGCCTCCGGCGAGTGGGTCGTGCCGATAGCCGCAGTGGCCATGCTGTTCGTCATGCTGGTGCCGCTGCCGGGCTTTATTCTTGACATACTTTTCACCA
>CAXSFX010000007.1:0-44578 GCA_964236655.1 uncultured Acidobacteriaceae bacterium
GCGGCGAAGTCGAGTTCCCCCACGAAACCATCTCCGACCCGGTACTGGTACGCTCCAACACCGGCCCAGAACCCGGCATGCCCGTCTACAACTACGTAGTCACAGTCGATGACGCACTCATGGGCATCACCCACGTCATCCGAGGCGACGACCACATCTCGAACACGCCCCGCCAGGTCGCCATCTACGAGGCATTCAGCTGGCCGGTTCCCGTCTTCGCGCACCTGTCCACCATCCTCGGCCCGGACCGTGAGCGGTTATCCAAGCGCCACGGTGCCACCTCTATCGCCGCCTTCCGCGAAATGGGCATCCTGCCTGAAGCACTGGTCAACTACCTGGCACTGCTGGGCTGGGGCCCATCGGGCGGCGACCATGAAATTTTCTCGGCAGAAGACCTCATCCGCGAGTTCGACCTCTCCCGCGTCACTGCCTCGCCCGCCGTTTTCGACTGGAGCAAGCTTCGCTACCTCAACCGCCACTACCTCAAAACCGGCGACCCCGCTCGCCTGCTCGGCCTGGCCTGGCCGCACTTCGCCGCCGCCGGCCAAATGCCTCCACGCGGTGCCGCCGCCCCTGAAGTCGCCGGTTGGGCAGGCTCGGTGATGACCCTGTTCCTGCACTCCATTGACCAGCTCGACGAGCTGCCCGCCAAAGCCGCCTTCCTCTTCGGCATCGACGTCCCAGCCATTAAGGCCGACCCCGAAAACGCAGCCATCCTGAACGCCGACTCCTCCCAAAAAGTCTTCGCAGCCTTCACCGCGCATTTGGAAGCCCACACCGGCCCAGTCACCCCCGAGCTCTTCAAGGAATGGATGAATGAAATCAAGACCGCAACCGGCGTCAAAGGCAAAGACCTCTTCCACCCCATCCGCATAGCCCTCACCGGCATGCACTCCGGCCCGGAATTCGACAAACTCCTCCCCGTCATCGAACAAGGCGCCGAGCTCCCCCTACCCAAACCCGTGCCCAGCGTAAAAGACCGGCTGCAACGCTTTCACAATTGAGATCGGGCAATGACCAACGACCAACAAATAACGACCAACAACTAACTAATGATCAGTAACAGATGACCAACTCACAACAGGCTTTTGTTGCCGCACATTACTCCTCCCGCGCCGCGAACTACGTCCAGAGCCGGGATCACAGCACCGGTGACGATCTCAATCAGATTGAAGCCGAGCTTGCAGGCTGCGGCACAGCCCACGTCCTGGACCTTGGCTGCGGCGGCGGCCATGTAAGCTACCGCGCCGCGCCTCATGTCGAGCAGGTAACGGCATGTGACCTCACAGCCGGTATGCTTGCCGCAGTCACGGAGCAGGCCGCCCAGCGCGGCCTCCATAACATTATCGTGCAGCAGGCAGCAGCAGAGCAGCTTCCCTTCCCTTCTGAAAGCTTCGACATCGTCCTGTGCCGGTTCACCGTTCACCACTGGCAAAACATGGAAGCCGGACTACGGGAAGCGCGGCGCGTGCTCAAGGGAAACGGACGCGCCATCTTCATCGACGTGACCGCGCCTGCCGACCGCGTGCTCGACACGCACCTCCAAACTTTTGAGCTTCTGCGCGACGCCTCGCACGTCCGCGACTACACAGTGGGAGAATGGGTCTCCGCACTCTCTCGTTCAGGCTTTTCCCTCGGGGCAATCACCGCGCGCAAGCTGCGCATGCAATTCCCGGTCTGGATCGCACGCACCCACACCCCGCCCCGGCACTCCGAAGCCATCCGCTCCCTACAACTTTCAGCCCCCGAGCACGTCCGAAGCTACTTCACCATCAGCGAAGACGGTAGCTTCGACCTGGACACAACAACATTTCTCACAGCTGCGGCTTGATTCAAGTTTTCTGCAAACATGTCTTAACCGCACAAAAAGCGCAAAAGCCGCCGGTCGAAATTAACCTGCATTATTCCGCTTACCGCACTTGCCTATACTGCCATGTGCAGCAGAACATGTGCACGCAGCCTCGCCAGCTTGTCCAATTTGTCGAGGAAAGCGGCTCATAGTTAGCACGGCGGTACTCCAGTGTTCACTTTTTGAATAGTGACGTCGCACATATCTCCCTACTCCAACCTGGAGGCGTTGTCGCCAACGTAATTGCTACTTACTAGAATTGTTATCCGTTTTACCTGCACCGATAATATCCCGAATAATATTGGCGAAAACGATAATCAAAGTTGGGCTAAGGAGAGTAACTCCAAGCCCCGGGTGGCCGACCCGCATAAGATAGAACGCACCCGCAAAAAGAAAAGCCATAAAGATGTATGTCCATATCAAAGACTTAGATCGAGTTCTTTGCTCACGGTCAGCCCGATCCGCATCCCGATAAGCTAGTTTCACTTGCGCTCGATCTAGGCGGCGTTCATGAGAGCGCTGCATAAGGTGGTCGTCGCCAAGCCTTGACCCAAGATTATTTCCCAGGTTGTTATAGCGGAGAAGCTCCTCGGCGGAAGGAATCGGCCCCGAGCGCATTCCTGCCACCATGAGTGCTTGTTCCGTCATTTCGGGTCCAGCTTGCGCGATCTCTTGAGCAAGGTGGGTTACAGACTGCCCTGGTTCAGGAATAGAAAAGGCCCCAGAATCGGGGCTCTCGTCAAATAGCTCGTCTATGCCCTCATCCGGGCCGAAATCGTCGTCCTTCGCCATTACCCGCGTTTCACGATAACAAGTCTTCCCACGGAATATCGACGCTCCCGACGCTGCTTAGCCAGCCGTGGAGCGATAGGCTCAGCAGCCTTTGAAATTGCTTTCAAGCTGGACGCAGGATCAAGGACCCGCCCTAAGCTCAAAACGCCCTGGCTAACACCGGAGAAAATTGCACGCGCAACTACGCCCATACGGTCTCCAACTAAATCAAGCCGCTACAAGGAAAAGTAGCATTATCAATAAAATAGCAGAAACAACGTGGAACACGAGAAAACAACAACAAACACCAGAAAACCACGGTAATCCTAACAACGCTTAAGAACGTCTTCAAATGCAGTAGAAGGACAATGCCGCATCCCCCTGCTCCAGCACCCGAGTCCGCTCCAGGCTCCCATACCGCTCCCCCGGCACAAACGCCATCGGCGCAGCCTTCAAGCCCTTCCCGCCTGCCCCCGCCGAGCGCCGATGCTCAGCCACCACCGTTCCACCCGGTGCAAGCAGCCCGGCACCCTCCCCGCCCAGCAGCCCGAGCGTAGCCTCGTACTCCCCCCCGGAAGCATAGGGCGGGTCCAGAAAAATCACATCAAACGCCCCCACCCCACTCGAACCGTAAGCAGACCCGAGCCCCCGCACCGCATCCGCAAGCCACCGCCCCACCGCCACCCCCTCCACCCGCGCACCAACCCCCAGCGCCGCCGCATTCTTCCGGATCGCCGCCAGCGCAGGCGCAGCCTGTTCCACCAGCACCGCCTCCGCCGCCCCCCGGCTCAGCGCCTCAAGCCCGTTCGCACCTGAGCCCGCATACAAATCCAGAAACCGCGCCCCCGTCATCCTCGGCTGTAGCACGTTAAATAATGTTTCCCGCAGCCGGTCTGAAGTAGGCCGCGTATCCATCCCGCGCGGCGTCTCCAACAAGCGCGACCGAAACTGTCCCGAAATGATACGCATATGGCTTTACTTTGCAGGATGAGCAAGATTACAAACAGTTTTTTGAAAGATAATGTTTCAAAGGAGAGTGGCAACAATGATTATCTGGTCGGGCTATGGCTTTCTAGCAGCCCTGATTCCGTTTGCCTTTTTCTTTCTCGCCAGTGCCCTGACACCGGCATCTGGAGGAGCCGTTTCCGGCACCACGCACAACTGGCCCGGCGCAATCGCCCTGCTTCTGAGTGCAGTTGCGGTCTGGATGATAGGTACCAGGTTGAACAGCACCCCCGGCAGAGAGCTGATCGATCCTCAGACAGGGCAGTCTGTTAGATTCCGCCGCACGCATTCCCTGTTCTTCATCCCCATGCAGTACACCGCTGTACTGGCGGTAATTGCAGCAGTCATTGTCTTGATGGCGCAACCCGCCGCTCAGCCTTAGCATGCGCAAAGGTGCCTGAAAGCGTTTCAACCGATTTGCAGTTGGCCACGCACTACAATCAGGAGAGGCTTCGCGTCAGCGGGCTATAGGAGGACCACCCCGTGCGATCCTGGAGCTTTCCACTCGGCAAACCATTCGGTGTCGAGCTGCGCGTGCATGGGCTCTTCCTCATGATGCTGTTCCTCTCGGCCATCTCCGTCTGGTCTGAGGGGCTCAACGGCTGGCGCGGCGTCACCATGTGGCTGCTGGTGCTCTTTGCCGTGTTGGTGCGTGAAACAGCCCGCGCCATTACCGCCGCCACCTTCCATATTGAAGTACGCTCTGTACTGCTGCTCCCCATCGGCGGCCTACAGTCCTTAGCCGATTCCGAGTCTGAAGCCGAAGCACGCAAGCCGCGCCCACAGTACACCCTGGCCGCCTCCGGACCGCTGGCCAATTTCACCGTAGCCGCGCTGCTGGCCGGCCTGCTACTGGGCAGCAGCCCCGGCATCAGCCTGCTGGCGCACCCTTGGGTCAGTCCACAGCACTTGCTGCGCACCGCGGTCTGGTTCAATATCGTGCTCGGTTTGATCCAGCTCATCCCTGTATTCCCGCTTGACGCCGGCCGTATCCTGCGTGACTCCTCCGTTGCAAAGCATGGCGCGGCTGAAGCCAGCAAGGCCGCCGTGAGCATGGGCCGCCTGCTCGGTTCTACAGCGGCGGCATTCGGTCTCGCGCTGCTGCTGTTCCCCAACGTGCCGCTCGCGGTCGCGGCTAGCCCCTGGCTCATCCTCTGCGGCACCTTTGTAGCCATGGGTGCCCAGCTTGACGACCAGGGCGGCGTCTTCCAGTCCGTCATCGACACGGTCGCCATGCGCGACGTCATGCTCACCAACTTCAGCACCGTCTTCCCATCAGACACGCTCCAGGACGCGCTTGAAAAAGCCATCCACACCCTTCAGGACGATTTTCCCGTCATCCGTGGCGACCGGATTATCGGCGTGGTCTCACGCAACGCCATCCTCCATTCACTGCGCCACCGCGGCGACGGCTACGTGCAGGGCGTCATGATCCGCAATTTCCTGGTCGCCACCCCCGATGAGTCGGTCGGCACCATCATGAGCCGCATGCGCGAAAGCCGCACCGGCATGATCCCGGTCGCTGACGAAGAAGGCCGCGTTCTGGGCATGGTCACACTCCAGAACCTGCGCCAAAGCGTAGTCCCGCTGCTTGAACAACGCAAGCTGCGCGAACTCGCCGAAGGCAAAAACCGCCGCTAACAAATCGGACAAACCGGATAAATTGACGGACCGGATGAATCAGACGAGCTTGAATGAATACTCTTCCGATAGGCTCGGCGGGGCAGAGCAAAAGCAGAATCTGCGGAAAGCATAAAAACCGTGGCGTTCCAAACAGGCAAATTCAACCGCTCTACATTTCATATCCAAAATGCTGAATGAATGACATAAAACTTTCTAAAAGGAGATCACCCTAAGAGATCATCCTGAAAAAAGGCCGCCCCGAAAAGAGATCATCCCGAAAAGAGACATCACCCGGAAGGGACATCACCCGGAAAAAGGGTCACCCTGGAAAAAGAAATCATTCTGAAGAGGGGTTCATCCTGAGCGTAGCGAAGGATCTGCTTTCGCCTTAATCCTCCATAGGACCATGCTAAAACTTTGCATAAACCCTCTGAGCGAAGCCTCCGCAGAAGACATGATCGAAAAACCTGCTTTGCCAAATCACGCTTCAGAGGCACCGCTCGAATCGCTAGCACCCGGCCTGTACCTGGTCGCCACCCCTATCGGCAACCTTGAAGACATCACCCTGCGCGCCCTGCGAGTGCTGCGTTCCGTCGACCGCATTGCCTGCGAAGACACCCGGCAATCCGGCAAGCTGCTCACCTATTACGGCATCAGCAAACCGCTGATTAGCCTCCACGCTCATAACGAAGGCGAGCGCGCCGAAGACCTGCTGCCCCTGCTCGCCGCCGACGGCCGCGTGGCCGTAATTTCGGACGCAGGCACCCCCGGCATCTCCGACCCCGGCATGCTGCTCACGCGCCTGGCTATAGCCGCAGGCATCCCGGTTTTTCCCATACCGGGCGCAAACGCAGCCCTTTCCGCGCTAATCGCATCCGGCCTGACGACGGAGCAGTTCCACTTCCACGGCTTCCTCCCCGAGAAAGCCGGTGCCCGCCGAACAGCGCTCGAAGCCCTTGCAACTTTCACTCGGGCAGAAGGCCATCCCTCAGCCACGCAAATCTTCTACGAAGCTCCGCACCGCATCCTCGACACTCTCGCCGATCTCGACTCCATCTTCGGAGCACAAGCCCAGGTAGTCGTCGCACGCGAACTCACCAAGCTGCACGAAGAGTTCCTGCGCGGCTCCCCCGCCGAAATCCGAGCAACTTTAGCGTCACGCGAGCGAGTACGCGGCGAAATCGTCCTGCTGCTGCAACTCTCCACCACACCCGGCAGCACGCAACCGCCAACCCAATCCCTATCCGCCCGAGTCGCCGAACTCTGCGCCACGGACAACCTGGACGAAAAAACCGCCCTTAAGCGAGTCGCCCGCGAACGCAACCTAAGCAAAAGCGACGCCTACCGCGAACTCCAGCGCGAACGCGCCAAGCGCTAAATGCATAGGTCGCTAATTAGCTCAGCATCCTCATAACCATCTGCATCGCTAAGGCAAAAGTATAATTATGGTTGTGGAACGGATATACGGACCGGCAAGCCTGCTACTCTTTGCTGCTTGAGTAAACTAGCAGCACTCCTATAAAAGCAAGCCCTGCAGCTATACTTGCTAGCGTAGCAGGATGATTTACATTGGCACCGTTTTCCTGGGAGTACAGGCCTTTCTGTTGATCAAAAACAAGACGCTCACCAAAAGGACCACGGTGCTCCACCTGTTCGTATCTTGTCGGGCTTTGCCTATCAATTGTCATCGTGACAGCCCAAGCTATTAGACCCACGAGTATAGCTTTGCCCAAATTTTGATATGTCGGCAGTCTAAGCAGTATCCGCATTTACGGAGTGTAACAAAAAGGTATTTACACGAGAATGGGATTGTGTCACTACCTTCTTGGGTTATAGAAATCCCGGCAGAGATCAGCTTTCCTCACAAAAACCCTGTCATCTTGAGTGAAGGTTGGCGTACAAGCGCCAACTGGAGTCGAAGGATCTGCTGTTACTTCGCTTCTTTACTTACTCCACTTACATCACCAGCTTCGCAATCTCCTCAAACCGAAACTCAATCCCACGCTCCACCAAGCAAAACTCCTCCCGCCGCACCAGCTGCCCCTGCTCAAACCGCTCAAACACACCAGTATCCGGGTCCACCACAAAGACCGCCGCAACTCCCATCTCCGTATACTCCTGCAGCTTGACTAGCACCCGCTTGTACGTATCATCCGGGCTCAAAATCTCAAACACTGCAAGCGGTGGATGCAGCGCAATCTCTTCCTCCGCAAACGCCGGGTCAATCACCGACACGTCAGGCAGTCGAAAATGCCTCTCCTGCGTTTGGGTGTGGTACTCCGGTCGTACGCGGACGTTCCATTCAATAGCATGATTAACAAACCACGTAGTAATCGCCGCCTGCCACGCAGAGTGCTTGCCCGTACCCACATGCCGCTCCTCAATCACGCCGTCAACATACTCAGCAGCAGGCTCATATTCAGTACGGAGATAAAGCTCCAGCGGAACATATGTAGTAGCAGCCATGCACCCACCTAACGTTTATTAACGCTCGAATCATTACTCCAAAAACCCCGCTACTTCACCTTCACCTCACCCGGCGTCCCCGGCCCCACCGGCTTCTCCCAAGCTGGCACAGGCCGCTGGCTCTCAGGCAGGTTCCGTCCCTTCACCCGGTCGTAGATGTACTCATCACTCACCACGCCCATCGCCTCGTTATAGAGCGAGATACCCCCGACCGCCTGCGTCAGCTCTTCGCTGAACTTGTGCAGCGCCTTCAAGTACTCAGCCGTGGCAGGCAGCTCACGACTAGGTGTTTTGATGAACTTCTGGTACCCCCGGTCGAGCACATGGCCGATCTCGCCGTTCACCACCACCCCCGGCTTCACCACGGTAACGATCCCGGAGCTAGGCCCGGTGCCGTACCCCGTTCCAATGCCGGAGCTCGTACCCGCAGCCACAATCGCCGCGCAGCCGTACTTCGCCACCTGCATGGCACCGGCAGGCCTCGCACTTCCCGAAACTGCCCCTGAACCAATTTGCGGGCTCGATACATCGAATTTGTAACCACGAAGAGCAGCCAGGGCTTCCTCGAATGTGAGCTGCTTGGGCTTCTTGAGCACGGTTTGCCTTTCAAAATACTTCGAAACGATTGCACCGCTGCAAGCCGCGCAGCTTGCGAAAAGGAGCTACACCCCATGGCAGCCTCCGCAATGGAAGCCACGCAGCAAATGCACCCCCAGACTACCGCAAGATTACTGGGCAGCGTACCGCACCAACGTGTCGGCAACACACCATTGTTACGTTTAGGGAAACTGGCAGCGCACCTGCCCGGCATCCAGATCCTGGGCAAGGCCGAGTGGACCAACCCCGGCGGCAGCGTCAAAGACCGCGCCGCCACCGCCATCGTCCAGGCCGCGCAAGCCGCCGGGCACCTCCTGCCCAGCCCAAATGCTAGCCCAAATGGGCAATCCACCGAGCACCTGCTCGACGCCACCAGCGGCAATACAGGCATCGCCTACGCCATGCTGGGCGCGGCCATGGGCTTCCCTGTCACACTCTGCATGCCGTCCAACGTATCGCCCGAGCGCAAGCGCATCCTCGCCGCCTACGGCACCACCATCCTCTGGACCGACCCCGGCGAGGGCTCGGACGGCGCCATCCGCCGCGCCCGCCAGCTAGCCGCCGACCAACCGGATCGCTACTTCTACGCCGACCAGTACGGCAACGACAACAACTGGCGCGCTCACTACCGCACCACCGCCCCTGAAATCTGGGAGCAAACCGAAGGCCGCATCACCCACTTCATCGCCGGGCTCGGCACCAGCGGAACCTTCATGGGCACCACCCGCCGCCTGCGCGAGCTCAACCCCGCCATCCGCTGCTACAGCATGCAGCCCGACTCGCCCTTTAATGGCCTCGAAGGCCTCAAACACATGGCCACCGCCATTGTCCCGCGCATCTACGACCCCAACCTCGCCGACCGCAACATGGAAATGGAAACCGAACGCGCCCACGCCATGGCCCGCCGCCTGGCCCGGACAGAAGGCCTCCTGGTCGGCACCTCCGCCGCAGGCAACGTAGCCGCCGCCTTGCAGGTAGCTGAGGAGGAAGCAGCCGCCGGTCGTGAGGCCATCATCGTAACCATCCTGTGCGACGGCGCAGACAAGTACCTGAGCGAACGCTTCTGGGAGGAACAGTAAATGGCGCTGCATCTCCCCCAATCGGTCTACAACACCCTCCGCGCCCACGGCGAAGAAACCTACCCCCACGAGTGCTGCGGCGTCCTGCTGGGCCACTCCACCCCCGAAGCAAACACGGTAGAAGCCGCCGCCCGCGCCGGCAACACCCGCACCGACTCCGCCCATAACCGCTACAACATCGCCCCGTCAGACCTGATCCGCATCCAGCGCGAAGCTCGCGCCCAAGGCTGGGACATCGTAGGCTTCTACCACTCCCACCCCGACCACCCGGCCCAATGGTCCCAAACCGACTTCGCCGAAGCCCACTGGCTAGGCTGCTCCTACATCATCACAGCAGTAGAACAAGGCCACGCCGCCCAAACCAATTCCTTCCGCCTCGAAGGCACCACCGAGGATGACAAGCAATTCGCCGACGAGCCGATTAAAGTCGAACCGATGGAGGTCGAGCCACCGCAAGAACAGTCATAACGAGAACCGCTTGATACCGAATGCGACAGCCGCCTAACGCTGCCTCCCGCTGAAAATGTCAGGACCGACAACTTCATGTGCGAAGTACTCCGGCTGATTGATATCAGCGATCAGACCCGGCTCCCGGGGCACCCACCCAAGACGTTCCCGTGTGCGTTCGCTTGAAGCCGGTCCGTTCCCTCCAATGAACATGGCCATCATGCCGAAGTGCGCCGCAGCCTCCTCTTGCGACAGCGAGACGACCGGTAGTTGCAACTGGCGTCCAATTGCTTCAGCAATCTGCCGGAAAGGCACACCTTCTTCAGCGACAGCATGGAAGGGGCCGCCTTGCGCATCATGTTCAAGAGCAAGCCGGAAGACGCAAGCCGCATCCAGTCGATGCACCGAAGGCCATAGATTCTCCCCGTCGCCCACATACGCAGACACGCCTTTCTCACGTGCCAGCCTCGCAAGCTGGGGGACAAAGCCGTGCCGTTCTCCCATCCCGTGAACGGAACGTGGAAGCCGAACCACGGTCGCCCGCACCCCACGCTCTGCCATCGCTATCGTGGTCTGCTCCGACGCCCGCGGAAAATTAGGCACCACAGGACCGATCGACATCTCCTCCGTGAACGTTTCGCTGCTGGGAAAGATGCCGCCCGCCACGATGAGCGGGCGATCGGAACCCACAAATACATCCGCAAAGGTCTCAATTGCCTTCTTATCCTCTTCGCTCAATTCAACGATCTTGGACATGTCCAGGCCGAATGCTGTGTGGATCACTCCATCCGTCTCGGAAGCACCCTTGCGCAGAACATCAAGGTCAGTCAATGATCCGAGGATCGGTTTGCCTCCAGCCTTGATGAGAGCATCTCCATTCGCTTGCGACCGCGTAAGGCCGGTGACCTCGTGCCCGGCGGCAATCAGTTCCTTGACAACAGCTGTCCCAACCCAACCCGTTGCACCTGTAACAAAAACACGCATGATCCTGGGTCCTCCATGACCCAGAATCATCATGAACATGGTGAGTATCGTAGTAAAGACGAGGATTTATCCTATGATTACAACTAACAGCTTGGCGACTCAGGGCAGTACCGGTCACACGCTCGGCAGGTTCCTTCAGGACCGGCGGGCCAAACTCGATCCAGCTTCTTTCGGTTTCTCCTCTACCCGCCGCCGTACGCCCGGTTTGCGGCGTGAAGAAGTCGCGCAACGAGCCAACATCAGCTCTGCCTGGTACGTGTGCCTGGAACAAGGCCGCGGCGGAGCACCATCGGCTGAGGTGCTCGACAACTTGGCGAAGGCCCTCTTGTTGACCGATGCCGAGCGTGAACATCTGTTTCTGATCGGATTGGGGAGAGCACCCGAAAGCCTTTATAAGCGGCCCGAAGATATTGAGCCGCGACTGCAACGAATTCTTGACAGGTTGAGTCCGGCACCGGCCTTTATCAAGACTGCAACGTGGGATGTCGTGGCCTGGAACCAAGCCGCGACGGTGTTTTGGCCGAACCTAGGACAGCTCCCAGCCGAACAGCGCAACACATTGCGAATGGTCTTCCTCGATCCTCATGCGCGTGCTCTGTACTACGACTGGGAAGCTGTCGCGCGGATGGCCGTAGCGGCTTTCCGCGCCGACGTAGCCCGGGCAGGTGCCATGGTGGAAGTTGCCTCCTTGATCGATGAACTCTCGCGTTCCAGTCCGACGTTCAAAACAATGTGGCAAAACAACGATGTGTCAGACAACGCTCATGCGGTGAAGGACCTGCGGCATCCGGTTCTTGGGACACTCGGTTTCGAGTGCTCTACCTTCGGGGTGGACGGACGGCAGGACCTCACGATGATCGTCTTCTTGCCTGCTGATAGAGACGTCGCGGAGCGCATCACGAGTCTGCTTGCAACTCCGAGACAAGCCGGGTAAAGCTTTCAGTAAATCCCTTTTCGTAAGTCCTCGAAAGCGCCCTTGTGACTGCTCCCAGCATGCTGTCACAAACTGTTCCAGCCGAAGCCGGTCGAACAAGTCTTATGGAATACGGAACATAAAAACAAGAAGCAGCACCCAGGCAGCAGCCGGAGACAGTATCACTCACCGAACAGCCATCCTTCACCCACCCATGCACCGCAGAGCCGCCCCCACTCATCTACCCTTATGAGGAACATCATGCAGATTTTGATTCCAACCCCCTTGCGCGCTTTCACCGCCCAACAAGCTACGGTCCCCGTCGAAGCGCCGACCGTTCAGGCCGCGCTTGACGCACTCACCGCGACCCACCCCGAGCTCAAGCGCCACCTCTTCTCGGAAGACGGCAAGCTTCGCGCCTTCGTCAACCTCTACTTGAACGATGAAGACGTCCGCTATCTCCCCGAGAAAGAGTCCACCGCCACCAAGCCGTCCGACGCACTCTCCATCATCCCTTCCATTGCCGGCGGCGGCTCCTAACTAGGCAGGCAGTAGCGCCTTTTAGCGATCCGGCGCACGCCCACGTCTCACCCGCATCTCATGCACACCAAGGACTTGCCATGCCGACAATGATCGAAGCACCCCCGGCGCTCCCCGAGCTCACCACCGACGACCTGCAACGCTACTCACGCCACCTCATCCTTCCCGAGGTCGGCATTGAAGGCCAGCGCAAACTCAAAGCCGCTCGCGTCCTCTGCGTAGGCACCGGAGGCCTGGGCGCACCGCTCGCCCTGTACCTTGCCGCAGCAGGCGTCGGCACCCTCGGCCTGGTTGACTTCGACACAGTAGACGTCAGCAATCTCCAGCGGCAGATCATCCACTCTACGCCTGACGTGGGCAAGCTCAAAGTAGACTCCGCAGCCAACAAGCTCCACGCCCTAAACCCCGCGCTCAACATCGTGAAGCACAACACTATGCTGACCAGTGACAACGCGCTCGAAATCTTCGCGGATTACGACATCATCGCCGACGGCACCGACAACTTCCAGACGCGCTACCTCGTCAACGACGCCTGCGTCCTGCTCGGCAAGCCCAACGCCTACGGTTCCATCTTCCGCTTTGAAGGCCAGTGCACCGTCTTCGCTACCGAGGGCGGTCCATGCTACCGCTGCCTCTACCCGGAGCCGCCGCCCCCCGGCCTCGTCCCCTCCTGCGCTGAAGGCGGCGTTCTCGGCATCCTCCCCGGCCTGGTCGGCGTCATGCAGGCAACAGAAGTCATCAAGCTGATCCTCGGTGTCGGTGAGCCGCTGGCAGGCCGCCTGCTCCTCATCGACGCCCTCTCCATGCGCTTCCGCGAGCTCAAACTACGCAAAAATCCGGACTGCCCCGTCTGCGGCACGCATCCCACAGTCACCGCGCTCATCGACTACAACCAGTTCTGCGGCGTCTCGGGCGCGCAGGAATCCATCACCGAACAAACCGCCAAAGGAGCCCCCTTGCCACAGCAAAACGGAGTCGAGCAAATCCCCGTCCAGGAGCTCAAGCGCCGCCGCGACACCGGTCAGCAGCCCTTCCTCCTCGACGTGCGCGAACCATGGGAGTACCAGGTAGCCAACCTCGGCGGCCACCTCATCCCCCAGGGCGAACTCGCCGCCCGCACTGCCGAACTCCCCCGCGACCGCACCATCGTCGTCCAGTGCAAATCCGGAGGCCGCAGCCAAAACGCAGCCGAACTGCTCAAAGCCCAAGGCTTCCAGGTAGAAAACCTCGCCGGCGGCATCACCGGCTGGTCCAACGAAATCGACCCCGCAATCCCCAAGTATTAGGCTTTTAATCCACAAGCAATCCTCCACTTCCAAGACTGCAGTTCATTACGTCGCAAAGGTCATCAATTTCGCTCATAAGGCCACGCTCCAAGCATCTGTAGAGCACTTCGAATTGGGCGGAGTGCCTGTACATTTTCAGCCTGCGTAAAGGCGGTACCGGGCCTCTGCTTCACGTCTGCCAGCCAGATTGCTGATGCTGCAAGCACTCTCGTATTGAACAGAAGCGCAGAAGCATTGACGGCCCCCAGCGAATCCTCTGTGGAATGCGCATCTCTATCGTAATTGGGAGAATCCTGCAGCAGGCCGATGCCCGGAAGACCGGCGAATGTGAAGGCAAAGCCATCCGTAAAGGTCAGGAAACCGGAAGAGGTGTCGATGAATTTGAATGCTTCATCAGTTTGGAACAGATTCTTGAGCGGTTTTTCCATCTCGGGATGACCGGCGAGTGGAAAGCGTGTGATCGGACCTGCGCCCCAATCCATCACTAGAGCGCATATGAAATTCGGAAGCTCTGCCCGGTGCTGTTCCACATAAGCCTGAGAACCCAGCAATCCCTGCTCCTCTCCTGTAAAGAGAACAAACCGGATTGTTCTGTCGGGACGCACACCAGAGCCGTGTATTGCGTGGGCTGCAGCAATGACGGCTGCCACGCCGGTCCCGTCGTCAGTTGCGCCTGGGCTCAGATCCCAGGAATCCAGGTGCGCCCCTACTAGAACGATCTGCTCTGGGTGCACCGCGCCGTCGATCTCTCCTACTACGTTTTCTGCCGAAATCGGTCCGTCGGTGAATCGGTTGGCAACACTCAGCCAGACCTTGGGTTTGGCACCCTGCTCGACCAAGTGTTGCAACTGTTGCCGCTGTATCTCCGGCATGTCCAGCATTGGCACTGAAGACTCCCGGCCGGGAAAGCCTATCGGGCCGGTGTGCAGCATGCCTCCCGGGCGAGTGATACCGTCAATTACTGCAATTGCATGGGCCTTCTCTGCCCATTCTGCTAAGACAGGCGCGTCAGCAACTCCACGAATCCCGTCTTTCGAGATTGGAGCAACCAGGACGACTTTGCCCTTCCATTCTTGCGTGGTCTCCTCGGTAAGAGGAGCGTTGCCATCCACGAGTACGACCTCGCCCGAAACAGCACCATGGGTTGAACCTGACCATCCATAGGAAGCAACTTTCAGCTCTGTCTCGTAAGGCTTCATAAGGCGAGCGGACGCATGCAGTCGCTTCCATCCTCGATGTAGCGTCCAGGTCTCTGTGTGAACATGGCTCAGCCCGGCCCGTCTCATTTCATTAAGAGTCCAAGATGCAGATTTATGCTCGTTATCGGAACTGGTCAGCCGGGTGCCAAAGCGCTGTGTCAATGTCTGCACAAGCCGCATTGGGTCTAATGTATCGGCTTCCTTATGGACCGCGCGGACTGCTTCGATGGCAGTCGTGTCTTGCACACTCTGCGCCCCTAATGATGAAGGAACAGAGGCAAGGAGTGCGATTCCGACAACAAGGCAAACTGGCCGCATAATGTTTCAATCATGCCTCATCTGCCACATCCGTCCGGGATGTCGCACAGTCGTCAGTAATCCAGTCAGTAATCCGGTTGAATAACCCTCGCAGGCCACAAAGTTGGTCCAACTTCCGCCATTATGAAAGTCTGGGTATGTTTCCTAACTGAGGCATTCACCGCGATGACCTTTGACCGGCTCTACGCATCACCCACTACCGCAGTCGTACAAGCATAGCTACTGTTATTCACAACACTCGCCTCGAAGTTTTAGGTGTTTTTCATGGCGGTCAGGATTACACCCGACTTCTCAAGCAGAGTCATTGAACTCCCTTTTGCGTTCCTAGTGAACAAATATAGAGTTGCCCTTCTTATCCTGCTAGCCTTATCTCTGTGAGCACGCCGACCCTCCTAGAAGCCCCGCAAGAAATCGCCTCCAACCCCACCGCAGAAGCCGACGCCCAAGCCTTGGGCCAAAGCCGCGGCAAGCTCCACCGCCCCCTGGCCGTCGCCCTCATCATCTTCCACCTGCTAGCTCTCTCCGCCCTGTTTTTCTTCACCTGGTCCGGCCTCCTAGCGGCAGCCGTCATGTGGATACTCGCCCAGAACATCGGCATCGGCATGAGCTACCACCGGCAACTCACCCATCGCGGCTACGTCACTCCCAAGTGGGTCGAGTACGCCATGGCCACCTGTGCCACCATGGCGCTTGAGGGCGGCCCCATTTTCTGGGTAGCCGTCCACCGCCTGCACCACCAGGTCACCGACAAGCCCGGCGACCCGCACTCCCCGCGCGACGGCACCTGGTGGTCCCACATGGGCTGGATGCTCTTCGGAACCCTGCACAACCACGACCCGTTCCTCGACCGCTACGTCCCCGACCTCAAGCGCCAGCCGTTTTACGTGACGCTCAGCCGCTGGCACTGGTTGCCGGTCACCCTCGCCGGCTTCATCCTTCTTTTCGCGGGTACTTTCGCGCCTAGTCTTTTCGGAGAGCACCCCAGCCTCCATCGCGGCATGTCATGGGTACTATGGGCCATCTTCCTGCGCGTCGTGCTCGGCCTCCATGTCACCTGGCTGGTCAACTCGGCCACGCATATGTGGGGTTCACGCCGCTTCGCCACCCGCGACGACTCGCGCAACAACTGGTGGGTCGCCCTGCTCTCCGGCGGCGAGGGCTGGCACAACAACCACCACGCCCACCCTGTTTCCGCCGCCCACGGCATGGCCTGGTACGAGGTTGACGTGAACTACTGGGGCATCCGCCTGCTAGGCTTTCTAGGATTGGCCACAAAAATCAAGGTGCAGGATCTTCATCCAAACGCAGATGCGCGCTCAGGTTCACCCCGAACGCGCATCCTGCACAATGAAACTGTCTAACGTAGAAGCAGAATTAGTCTGACGTAAGAAAACCGCCTCACCCCAAGCAGATACACGCAAAGTATTTACCTGCCCAACTCCACTTAAAGCTGTGTCATCCAGAATGGTAACTAACTCCTGAGCGGCAACTAACTCCTAAGCGTTAGTTGCCGTCAAAGAACCTGCTTGTACCCCACCCTAACACCATCTCTGCTTCGCTCTAAGCACTGCAATCAAGCGCGGGTGCGATGATCGCTCCATGCTTCTGCCAGTTTGGCGGCAGCCTCTGCGGCAGACACAACATCCCGCCTGCGCGTAGCATCCGCCCGGCGCTCCTGCCTACCCATATAAAGCAGGTATCCGCTAACCGCAACCAGCAAGGTTCCAAGTACAGTTGCAAACTTGTTCATCCGTTTCTCCTGCATCACTCTGATGTGGCTTGCGGCCATACAGTCACCTCACCCCATGCCGGCAGCGCTAGGTATTGAGTCCTTTTTCGCAGCGGACCTTCAGCCTTCCGGCATGCACGGCCCGGCCACTTGGATAACAGGACGCATTCTCAGGCTTGATAGGCATTCTGCTCCGTAACCCGGCTCGCGTTCAGGCAACTCCTCTCGTAGCAGGGCCTTTGAAACTCTCGACATGGCCGTTATGCATGACAGAATCCGGAACGCCATCACTTTTGAGCAAAGGCCAACCGCGCCGGAGTACCTGGTCCAACCATGCCCCGGCAACCTGCGAAGTCAGGATTGCGGTGATAATCAACGTAGTGTAGAACTTCGGGCTGATAATGCCGGCGTCGAATGCAACACTGGCAAGCACGATGCCCGGACCGCCGCGAGCATTCATCGTGACTGCAAGATTGATCAGGTCGAGACCGCGAAAGCCTGCGAATCGCCCGGCAATTGCAATTGAAAGTATTTTGAGGATGCAGCTCCCCGCGATAAAGCTCCCCAGCATCCACCAGGACAGGCCGCGAACCAGGTCCAGTTTCAGCCCCACGATCGCGAAGTAGACAGGGATGAAGAACGCAAAAGAGACTTTTCCGATGACATCCAGCGCATCCTCAAACAGCCTGCGTTTCTTATGCACCACGGCAAAACCGGCCAGGAATGCGGCGAACACCATACTTATATCAAGCGCTCCGGCAACCACACAGTAGGCCAACAGAACAGCCAGCACGTAAGCTACGGGCGAGCTCTTTGCAATAACGTTGAAACGCGACTTGCTGATGCGCTTGATTGCACGTGGAACCAGTGTCAGACCCAGGCCGAAGAAGGCAACCGTGCTCACAAGATGAATCGCAAGCTCGCTCGGGTTGAGCGCCGTGTGCCCTGCTACAGTTGTCGCCACCGCCAGCGAGAGCCACAACACAAGATCTTCCAGGACCGCGACTCCCAGGACAACGCGAGCGAAGCGCGTGCGCAGAATACCGAGATCCGCGAATATCTTTGAAACTACCGGCACCGAGGTGACAGCGACACCGACCGCTAGAATGATCGTGAGCGAAAGCGTATTTCCCTGCGGACCCGACAGCGCCGGTCCGATCAACTTGGGGCCGAAAATAAGGCCGAGGACGAATGGTATTCCTGTACCGAGGAAAGTAAGCCAAGCCACTTCACGGCGCTCTTCACGCCCGAAGATCTGCCGAGCTTCAGCTCCGGATAGGAACATCAAAAGCAGCAATCCAAGCCAATAGAACAGGCTCAGCGGAATGGCCTGATGTTTCACCGCGGTCATCAGTCCGGCGGCAAAATGGGATCTGCCGAGCAGCGATGGCCCCAGCACCACACCTGCCATGATTTCGCCGATCACCTTGGGCTGGCGGATCTTGACAAATAGATAGCCAAGTAGGTGTGCCAACCCCACCAGGAGCAGAAGCAGCAGAAGTGTAGAGGTAAGGTCCGAATTCGACATACGGCTTTTCCTCTCTTTAACAACTACTGGGCGTAGCCGCTACAGGGCTCCGCGGCACTGGACCCTGCACACTTGTCTTTCAACATCCCTTGCATCGGCAAAAGCGGGAAATCCATTAGGTAAATTTTCGAACGTATCGCGGATGCCGGTGAATGGCACTGTTGCGTAAATTTGAAACTGATGAATGTTGATAGGTAAGGGTGTCGGCTTCGCGTGCTGAATCCTCATTCGACCACGATCTATTGTGATCCACAAAATGCACCAGTATCGCCTGACTTGGATTCCAGGAATAATCATGACTGAAATAGAAATAGGAAAATTGCTTTAAAATTGGGCGCGGCTTAAAAGGTCCGCACACCATGCCACGCGTGCTCCCATTCGCCCTCGCTGTCGCCCTGCTTTGCACTCCCCCCACGCAACTCCTCGCCCAAACCGCCCCCGAGCAGGTCACCATCGACGCCGCCGCCCCCGGCACCCCCTTCCCCCATTTCTGGGAGCAAATGTTCGGCTCAGGCCGCGCCGTGCTCGCCCTGCGCGACGACTACCGCAAGGACATCCGCACCGTCCAGGCCGCGACCGGCTTCAAATACGTCCGCTTCCACGCCATCCTCCATGACGAAGTCGGCGTCTACGACGAAGACGCTTCCGGCAAGCCCATCTATAACTGGAGCTACGTTGACCAAATCTATGACGGCCTGCTCGCGCTCAACGTCAAGCCCTTCGTCGAGATCTCCTTCACCCCTAAAAAACTGGCCTCGCGCCTCGACTACCACGCCTTCTGGTACAAGCCCATCGTCGCCCCGCCCGCCGATTACCGCAAGTGGAACGCCCTCATCACCGCCTTCACCAACCACCTCATCGAGCGCTACGGCATCGATGAAGTCGCGTCCTGGTACTTCGAAGTCTGGAACGAACCCAACATCGACTTCTGGACCGGTCGCCCCGCCCAGCAAACCTACTTCGAGCTCTACGACAACACCGCCCGCTCCATCAAGGCCGTCAACTCCCGCCTGCGCATCGGCGGCCCCGCAACCGCGCAAGCCGCCTGGGTCGATGCCATCATCGCCCACGCCGCCCAAACGCACGTCCCGCTCGACTTCGTCTCCACTCATGTCTACGGCAACGATGTAGCCGATGACGTCTTCCCCAAAGCGCAGTTCCCCACCCAGCCCGTCATCGCCCCGCACCAAATGGTTGCCGCCGCAGTCGCCAAGGTCCACGACCAGATCGCGCACTCCGCCATGCCCCACATCCCGCTCATCTGGTCCGAGTTCAATGCCACCTACGCCAACGAGCAGCCCATCACCGACTCCATCTACATGGGCCCCTGGATGGCCGACACCATCCGCCAATGCGACGGCCTAGTCCAACTCATGAGCTACTGGTCCTTCTCCGACGTCTTCGAGGAGCAGGGTGTCGTCAAAACCCCGTTCTACGGCGGCTACGGCCTCATCGCCGAGCGCGACATCCCCAAACCCGCCCTGCTCGCCTTTGAACTCCTCCACACCCTCGGCGACACCCGCCTCCCCAGCCCCGCAAAAGATGTCTTACTCACCCGCCGCGCAGACGGCACGCTGGTCCTCGCCGCCTGGAACCTCGCCGAACCCCCCGGCTCCACCGTCCCCGAAAAAACCATCACCCTCACCCTCCAACACGCGGGCCCAACAGCAAGCGCCACAATCCAGCGCGTAGACGCCCAACACGGCGACACTCTCGACGCCTGGAAAGCCATGGGCTCCCCCGCCAACCCAACCTTGACGCAAATCACTTCTCTGCAAGCCACCGGCAAACTAGCCCCACCCGAACCGCTCCCCATCACAGGCAATACCATCACCCTCCGCATCCCCTCTAGCGGCCTCGCCCTCGTGGAAGTTACACCATAGACAAGCGCATACATATAGTTACCTAACTGCATGACGCAATTTATAAATTGATTACAAATCCGGCGGTGACAAAACAGCTTGCCTGGCGCGTGGCTCGATAATAGGGAACTTTGAATTTGTGAAAGCTTGAAACTTGGCGAGTCTTTCGTCATAGGTGTGGAATTCTGTGACTTCGAATCGATCAGCCGTAGCCAGATGAATTGCATCGGCAGGTTTGAGGCTGAACCCGTATGGGATAGCTGCCCGGATGAGGTCTCTTGCACCCTCGGCGATCAACTCATAAAACTCTACGACTTCAATGGGAGATCCTACTTCCCAAAGCTTGAGAATCTTCTTTTCTACCGCAATGTCCAACGCTTTCCCGTCCTGCTCGATCTTGCCTTTGGCGACTTCTACAATGCTGAGCACGGACGTTACAAGTTGAACGTTGCTGTCCAGCAATAAACCTTGTATGTGCGAAACCTTCAAATGATCTTGGTTGTTAATGTATTCAAGGGTGACGCATGCGTCCCAATAGATGAGCGGCGCACTGCTATTCGGCATCCCGTACCCTTCTAATCGCGTCCACTGCGCTCAATCCAGTCAATGAAGGTGCAGCTCTCATAGCTGCTTCAAAATCGTGCTTCTCGCCGGGTTCGGGTAGAGGACTGATCCTGCTTACTTGGCGAATTGCCAGAGGCCTGCCATTCGAAGAATCACGAGATACAACTCCTTCCACAATGGCTAGTCTGCCCCATAGATCGCGAACCTGATTCTGTTTACCCTCTTCGAAGTAGCAGGACACAGCCTTATCCTGGTTGGTATCAAAAAGTGTAAATCGCAGCCCGCCTCGGCTCGTAAGCGTCTGGATGCGTCCCTTGACTGCTCCCAGAGCAGGTCTTCGCCCATGAACAAGCTGAAGTAAAGGAAGCTCTATTTTGCGGATGTCGAGAGCTCCATTTCTTCTACGCGATATCAGGGCATCGCTGACAGAAGTTTCCATGCGCACTCGCTCGACTCCGATATCCAAGATCTTCTCTACTGCTTGTCTCACGCGCTGCCCATACGGCAATTCCTTTCCCGCCTCCAATGCTGCTCCCACAGCCGCGTACGCCTTCACCACCCGGCTTACGTTTGTACTCGATCCCTCAGCGCGAGCCGTAGCCACTGCGCTGCTGTACTGAAGATCATCGAGAATCCACTGGACAGCGCCGTCTTCAATCTCCTCTGACAGTGCAGACACAAGATCATTGAAGCCGGCGATGCCTCTCGCAAACTCAGCAAGAGGCACGCGCCCCTCTAAAATGAGAGTCACTGTATTGTCAGCCATAAATCCACCTGTGGTCCTACAATACGCGTCCAGTCTTCACCGGAGTCAAGCCATTGATGAAATCCTTTCGGGGGCACAGCCCAGCTATCCGCTTCACAGCCGTGATGCCACCTTCAGAAGTTCGCGGCAAGGATAAGAACCCGAAGTTACCGCTCTATTAAAGTCATAAATATAAGTAGGTTCACCATGGCCCGTAACGTAAATGAAGTCATCGCATCCCTCCCCGCCGCCCGCCGCCGCCGCATCGCGAAGCGCGCTCAACTGCTCTTGGACGAGGAAATGAGTCTTCAAGAGCTCCGTCGCGCCCGCGAAATCACACAAGCAGAAATGGCCCAAACCCTCGGCATCGCTCAAAAACAAATCTCCGACATCGAGAAGCGCACGGACATGCACATCTCCACCCTCAGACGCTCCATTGAGGCCATGGGAGGCAAGCTCTCTCATCGCCGAATTTCCAAATCATAAACCGATCCTGCTTAGCGGGCTCACAGAACTCAACAGCTAAAAAGTCGATCTCGCCATCCCGGCAACAACCATCCTCAACGCCATCTCTCCCCAGGCATAATGCGCTTCAAAAACCGATCAAACAGCGGAACAGTAAACGCCGTATCGCCATGTCCCGGGTTCCAGATCATACCGGTCCTGATCAGTTCACTCCGTATCGGAGCCAGCGCATTCACAGACCTTCCAAGCTCAGCCGCGATATTGCCGGAACGATGCGGCCCTTCCCCCAGTTCAGCCATCGCGCGCACATAGCGTTTTCCGCTGCGCGTGATCCTGTTCAGCTGCACAAGAAAAAACTGGCATCAAGAGCCGCTTGCGCTTCCACATTGGCCTGCACCACATCTTCGAGGCGAATCATATTTCCCGACGCAATATCCCACACATGCTTGCCCATTCCTGAAGTACGGGTAGCCGTTGGTCTGCCTCAAAATCTCCGCGACCGCATCCTCCGCGTACTCCACGCTCTCCTGCATCGCCGGTTTGACCAGGGCTTCCCGCGCATCCGCCTCTGAAAGTGCCCCCACCTGGGGGAAAATCAAAAAGACGCTCCGCATACGACTTCGCTTCACCCGCCAAGGCCCGCAACTGCGGCCAGCCCGCGCCCACCAGCGTCAAAGGAAGCTGACGTTATGCACAACGATGAAGCGCGGTAATCAGTGCCCGAAACTCCGCCTCGCGTTCCCATAGGTACTGCATTTCATCCAGGAACAATACCGCAGCAGTTTGGACACTCTGCGCAGCCCGTGCAACCTGCTCTAACAGAGCGCTCAAATCACTTTCCAGATCCCCCTTATTAGCCAGACCCGGCTCTGCAGGGCGGTCAAAAGCAACTTCAATATCGTCATATTTCACCTTCAGCGACCGCGCAAACCCGGTAAGCGCTCTCAAGCCCCGGTCGGCATACTCCTTGGCACGCTCCGCTCGACTCCGCTGTAAGCAGACCGCAACTCCGGTGCCAGGATCGAAGGCAGCGAGCGATCCTCAGACATCTCCAGCCGCATCGTGTGTACGCCGCGCCTGCTCCGCATCCAGTCGCATTTGATCCAGAAGCACTGTCTTGCCCACGCCTCGCAGCCCGACCAGGATCACGCTCTTGGCAGAGCGCCCCTGCCGAATACGCGCGATCGCAACCTCAACATCTCGCCGCAACGATGCACGCCCTGCCAACTCGGGAGGCGGAGAACCTGCCCCCGGGAGAATACAGATTATGAATCGGGTCCATATATAAGGAAGTTAATCTGGTTTATGCGAAATACATAACTTCGCTAACTTCCTTATACTTCGGCACCTCACAATCAATACACGTACCGCTGTAATCTCAAAGTCAGCGTCCAGATTGCCGTCACCCTAAAGCAAATTAACGTTAATACAAGAAAACCATGTCACCCCCCGCGCAACAGAACCGTACCACTCTGAGCGTGAGAACCCCGTATTACGCTGAACATGGAGAGACCGTCCCATCCTATAAGAAGGTGTGTGCAAGTATGTACTCTTTCAAAGCCGCATAGAACCGTGTCATCCTGAGCGAAAATTGGCGCGCAAACACCGACTGAAGTCGAACGACCTGCTTTTGCCTTTGACCTTCACGCCTGCCCGGTTAAAAGAGGAAAACACTTTGCACACACCCTCTGAGCCAACCCCAGGAAGTACAGTCAAAGAACCGGCTTAACCCCACTTTTTTGCACTATCCTTGCTTTTGCTCTAAATACTGAAACACTTAACCCAGATGCTCTATGACACCACCATCCTCGGCGCGGGTGCCGCCGGCCTGTTCTGCGCAGGCCTGCTGGCTCAGCGCGGCCTCCGCGTCCTGGTGGTCGATCACGCCCCCGAGCCCGGCCGCAAAATTCTCATCTCCGGCGGCGGCCGTGCCAACTTCACCAACCTCAACACGCAGCCCGAGCACTTCCTTTCAGAAAACCCCCACTTCGCCAAGTCCGCACTCGCCCGCTACACCCCACAACAGTTCGTCGCCCTCGTCGAGCGCCACGGCATCGGCTACCACGCCAAGGCCCCGGGCCAACTTTTCTGCGACGGCTCCGCACGGCAGATTGTCAACATGCTCCTGGCCGAGTGCGCCGGGGCCGAACTGCGCCTGCACACTGAAATCGTGCGCGTCAACGCCTGCGCCGACGGCTTTACCCTCGACCTGCGAGACCTGTGCGACCCCGGCGGCAACCCGGTCAAGGTCACAACCCGCACCGTGGTAGTAGCAACCGGCGGCCTCTCCATCCCCAAGCTGGGCGCAACCGGCATCGGCTACGACCTGGCACGGCAATTCGGCCTGCGCGTGGTCCAGCACCGCCCCGCGCTGGTGCCGTTCACCTTCAACGCAGACGACGCCGCCCGCTTCGAGGGCCTGAGCGGCGTCGCCACAGAAGCCGAGCTGACCCTGGCATCTTCACAAACTAAAAAAGCAGTCCGCTTCCGCGACAAGCTGCTCATCACCCACCGCGGTCTCAGCGGTCCCGCGGTCCTGCAGCTTTCGTCCTACTGGCAACCCGGCTCCACGCTCACGCTCGATCTGGCTCCCGGGCATCAAGTCACCGCGCCCCTGCTGCGCCCGCAAGCCCGCCGCGACGAGCCCGCCGCCCTCGCCGCCTGGTCTGCCGCCCTGCCGCGCCGCCTCGCCGAGCGCCTGCTCACCCTCGACCCGCCCCAAGCCTGGACCAACCAGGCCTTGCTCTCCTCCGAACGCAGGCTCCACAACTGGCCCCTCACCCCGGGCGGCACCGAGGGCTACGCCAAGGCTGAAGTCACCGCGGGCGGCGTCTCCACAACCTCGCTCCACGCCCAAACCCTCGAAGCCCGCCAGGCACCCGGCCTCTACTTCATCGGCGAAGTGGTCGACGTCACCGGCCACCTGGGCGGCTTCAACTTCCAGTGGGCCTGGGCCTCAGCCGCCGCAGCCGCCGACGCTATTACCGCCCCCTGACCGGAGTCAGGCATAAAAAGAAGACAGATAAGATAAAATTCCCACGTCCTTAACGGCCGGCCAACCCACGCACCTGCCGCCATCAGCGCTCGCTATACTACTGTCCATGCCCCCGGCAACGCACGCCGTCCCGCGACACGCCGTCCCCATGGCACTCACAATCGGCGGTTCGTTAGCGAGCCTCCTGGCAGTCGCGCTCAGCATCGTTGTTCTGCTCCATTACCGCCAAAGCTTCACCTTTGACGATGCCTACATGTTCCTGCGCTACGCCGATCACCTTCGGCATGCCCACGCAATTGCCTGGAACATCGACGGAGTCCCGACCTACGGTCTCACCAGCCTGACGTGGTTCGCGGTGATTTTTCTCGCATCCTTTCTACCCATCTCGGCCATGGGCATAGTCACACTTGCGTCCTGGCTCACCGGGATGCTGGCCTTTGCCGCCATGGCTGCCGTCATCACATCCGAGTCAAAAACACCGTTCCTGCGGTCGCCCGCATTCGTCTTTCCCATCATCGCCTTTCTTTTCCTCCTCAATCCTCACTTTGACTTCAGCATGGTCAACGGCATGGAAACCATGTTGGCGCTGCTGCTCAACACGCTGTTCTGTCGGCAAGCCTTCCGCTTCCTTCGTGCGCCGTCCGCCGCTACAGGCGCGGCACTGGCAATTCTCGGCTGCCTTGCCACACTGACCCGTCCGGAAGCAGCCCTTTGTGTCGTGCTCATCCCGGCCCTGGCCTGGTGGCTTCTTCTCAAACGCAGGCACGTGGGCGCGCTCGGCACCTTCTTTGCCGTCTACGCTACCTCCATGGCGCTTGATCTGCTGCTGTGTCGCATGTACTTCCACTCGGCGGTGCCGCTTAGCTTTTACATGAAGTCTCGCCACGCCTACCTCGGCTATGCCAACTTCTGGGACTGGCCGCAATACCTGCTTCTCTTTCTCGAAGCGACGGCACCGGCCTGGCTTGTGATTCTCGTGCTCGGTCGCCGTCCGCACTTGCCGATCCTCGTCACATTCCTGGTGCCGGTCGCGCTTACCTTCGCTTACCTTGCCACTGTGACCCAGATCATGGGTGCCTCAGCCCGCTACTACATGCCCTATGCTGCGTTTGTGGTGCTCCCCGCCTTCCAGCTGCTCGACAGCTATTACGTCTCAAGGCAGAGTACGCGCGAGATCGTAATTCCGCGCTGGCCCCTGTTGCGCATCGCTGCCTTGTCGCTGCTGTTCCTCTACGCAGTCGAGTACCCCAGAATCACCGGATTTGAGCAGGCCCGACTCCTGGCCTATCCGCAGCCCATCTTCTACGTGCCTGCCCGGCAACCGCTGCCGCCCCTGGCAGGCTGGAAGGAATCCATCGAAGCCTTCACACAGGACGTGGTAAAAAACCTGCCCGCCGGCTCCACCGTCGCCGCCTCCGAGGTAGGCATGATCGGAGCAGCAGCGCCCCAGGTAAACGTTATCGACCTGGGAGGCCTGAACGACACCTACATCGCGCAGCAGGGATTCAGCACACGGTACCTGCTCGGGCGTGCCCCCGACGTAATCTGGATGCCGCACCCCGACTACACCTACCTGTACGGCACCCTTGCCTCAGACCCCGCGCTGACCCGCGACTACACCGTTCTGGCCGGTGCCTTCAACTACGGCATCGCTGTTCGGCGAAGCAGCCTGCACTACCCCGCCGTCATGGCCGCCCTCAACCGCTCCTGGGCCTCCCTATACCCAGGTACCCGACTCAGTGACTACGTCGTTGACCACGTGAACTGGCAAGGGGGCCCCTTACGCCCCGCCGAGGCCAACCTGCCCCCAATCAGCCGGGCACTAAGACCTTGAAGCAGCAAGCCAAGCCTGCAAGCATCATTTTCTTTACCATTTCCGCCCCCATTGACCATGGTTGCGGAAAGGTGTCACCCATGACTTTGTCATTGCAATACGTTTCCGCAATGCAAATTGCTGGACTTTGGACCGGCTTGCAGCTCCTCGCACAAACATTCGTTTGTGCAACCCGAAAGTGCCTCCGGTCGCCCATCACTCAAGCTTCCGACATTGCGACCTCGCATTACCCAGGATCGACCAGGCGAGAAGGGATCAGGGAAGAAGGATGAGCTTTCCCCGCGCCTGCTGGCCTTCGCTGATGAAGAGAGCCTCCCTCCACTCGTCAAGAGCGAACGTGCGAGCAATCGGAATGGAAAACCTGCCTTCTGCAGCCAGATCCGCAAACTCCTTCAAAACGTCGTATCGTATGCGCATGCCGGGTTCCTCTAGGTTTGCGCGAACACCCAATGTTTTTGCAGCCGCAAAATCGCTGATCGTCATGACCCGCTTTGGGTCACCGGCTATCTGAACGAGCGCGGGCAGAGCACCACTTACGGGCGCGGTGTCGAGGATCAGGTCCGGCGACTTGTCCGGCAGCGCCGAAACTCTGTCCGGCAAGCCATCGCCATAGGCAGTTACGACGGCACCGAGAGCGCGCAGCTGATCCGCGAAGGTGGCACCGGCAGTTGCAATCACGCTTGCTCCGCGCAGCAACGAGATCTGAACCGCTGCGAACCCCACTGTAGTCCCCGCACCGTTGATCAACACCGTCTTTCCGGCTTCTATGCCGAGGCAATCCAGGCTGCCGTAGGCAATCGCGACTGCCATTGGCAAAGCCGCAGCGTGGAGCGCGTCCAGCCCATTCGGAACGGGCGTCCAGTGCTGCAAGATGGCGTAATCGGAAGCTCCGGCGCTGTTGGTATCCACGAAATCGACTGGACCGAACACAAGCTGATCGGCCTCTACGTCTGTCACCTCCTCGCCGAAAGCATCGACGGTTCCGGCCGCCTCCAAACCGATTCCACGTGGAAGGCTTCCGGCGAACAGACCCCGGCACAAGGCCCAGTCAGCCGGATTCAGGCCGCAGGCCTGGACCTTCACGCGAACGCGCTGACTCGCAGGCCCTGGCAGCGTCGCCTCTTCCAATCGCAGCACCTCGTTCGGTTCACCGTAACTCTGAAATCGAACAGTTCTTGTTTTGACGCTGGCAGTGGCTGGCATTTTGCTCTCCTTTGCAAACCGCAGTGGGCCTGTATAAAGAAGTTAGGTCGTCTATCTTGTACGATCAATGCTTGGAAGTACAGATTCATGTCGTAAGCGTACAGACCTTATGGACCCTCTTTCGGATGTACTCTCTTTGCTCAAACCACGGGCCTATGTGACCGGCGCGCTATCCGCAGGCGATCCATGGTCCCTTCAACTGCCTGCATATCAGGGCATCAAGTGCTACATGGTCGTCGAAGGGACCTGCTGGCTGGCGATCGAGGGTGAGCCTCCAGCCCGGCTTCACCGGGGAGACTGCCTGTTGCTTCCCCATGGAAAACCTTTCGTCATCGCGAGCGATCTAGACCTTCCGCCGCTGGATGCACGCAAGATCGTCTCGGGAATAGCGCGGTACTAGGGCGTGCTCCCGGTGACACCGGGGGATGGCTTTCTTCTGCTTGGAACCCACTTCGATCTTGAGGGTGGTGCAGGTTTTCTACTGGATGCCTTGCCCCCGCTCGTTCTCCTTACCGGGGATCAGCAATGCGCCTCGATGCGGTGGGGAGTGCATCGGCTTCTGAGCGAGATGCGCCAACCGCAGGTGGGCGGAACGCTGGTCGCGCAGCAGGTAGCGTATACGTTGCTCATCGACGCGTTGCGTCTACATCAGGAGCAGAGGAACCATGGTTCGGGGTGGTTCGCCGCTCTTGCCGAACCGCAGATCAGAACAGCGCTCGCGTGTATGCACGAAAGGCCCGCTCACGCGTGGACGCTCGAAGAGTTGGCACGTACCGTAGGGCTGTCTCGGACTGCGTTCGCCGAAAACTTCAAGAGAGTTGTTGGAGAAACGCCGATTGCCTACCTCACTCGCTGGCGAATGACGCTTGCAACGCACAAGCTAAGCGAGAAGGGGCAAACGTTGGGTGCAGTGGCGCTCCATATCGGATACGAGTCCCAAAGCGCCTTTTGTGCTGCTTTCAGAAAGTTCTCCGGCACATCTCCAAAGAAGTTTGTGGCTGCGAAACGGTTCACTTCATCACATAGGTAATGAGAAACCTCGTTTTTCATTAGGTGGACACCGGATAAACTACTGAGTTTCATGAATTCCGTGGAGATTGCCGCAAGCATTCTCTTGCTCACTGCACCGGGCATCGAAGGCTGGCACGGCGAAGAACGCAACAGTATCGCCCGTCGAGTCAATGATTACGGGGCGAAGCTGAAACAGCAAAATCCGAAGCAATTCGGGTATCTAGCTACCCTGCCCATGCCCGACGTGGATGCGACTCTGACAGAGTTAAAACGCTGCTACAAAGAACTCGATGTAGACGGCATCTGCCTGCATAGCAACTTTGAAGGGAGTTATCTGGGAGAACCCGGCTTCGATTCCGTATGGGAGGAGCTGGACAGGCGCTCAGCCGTAATTCTGATTCACCCCACTACGCCTGCGGGTGTCAAAGTCCTGGAAGGGTAGCCCAGCCCCATGGAAGATTATCCCGCCGACACAACCAGGTGCGCCTTCGATCTGGTTTGCTCAGGCCACCTGCAACGGTACCCATCGCTCAAAATAATCCTTTCTCATGGCGGAGGTTTTCTGCCCCTATGCGTCATCTCGCCTTGCCGAGCTGCGCGCCTCGCTCTCCCCGGAGCGGAGTGCCGACCAACTCCTGGCAGATATGAAAAAATTCTATTTCGCCACAGCATTGGTTGCGCCCAGTGGAATGCCCAGCTTGGTAGCGTTTACTGATGAAACGCACATTCTGTTCGGAACCGATTTTCCCTATGCCTCTCAAAAGGTTTCGACAACTTTTACAAAAAATCTGGATAATTCCCCAGAAATCAGCAAGGAACAACTCGCGGCTATCAACCGAGGTGCGGCTCAGCTGTTTCCGCGCTTTCAACGGTAGTTCCGAGCCGACGCCGGCATGAGAAAATACTCCTCATGAGCGATTTCATCCCGAAACCAGGCAAGGTCAAAATCGGCGGCCTAAGCCGGGCAGCCCAAAAGCTTCAGGCAGCCCAGGAAAAAGCAGCCAATGCCAAAAACGGCGCAAAGCCGCTTTCCGCCGCGAACACAGCATCGTTCAAAGCAAAAGACTCCTTCGCCACCACCAAGAAAACTACCTTCCAGCGCAAAGCCGTTTAGCTGGCAGTAACGGTGCTTCTCATACAAGCCGGGCGCTTTGCATCCCGACTGCGGACGTGTGAAGCCTGAAAAAGCGTCCACGCTACACTGAGCCGAGCCGATAAGCCCTGCGGCATTGAGCATTTCCAGGATCATCCCACTTTATGAGCACCCACCTCACCACCCCAACCGGCACCACTCTCCTCACCGCCGCCCGGCAAGCCGGCCTCACACCGACAACCACAGAAGCCGGTACCGACTTCCACGGTAAGCCGACCGCCCGCCTCTCCTTCACCGGCATCGGTGCCCCCCTGCAAATTGAGCTCAGCGAAGGCTTCGACCCCGCCGCAGGCGATCTGCACACCGGCCTCACCCAATACCTGCGCAACCTCGCTGCCCGCCTGCGCAATCCTCAGCCCGACGTGTACGTCACCGCAGGCGGCTTGCCGCTGCGCTTTACCGGCTTTTCCTGGCCGTTCCACGCCTCCACATCGGGTGCCGACACCTCCATCGTGCACGGCATGGTCCAGCTCGCCGACGGCACCGGCAGCCCGCTCTACGCCAAAATCGCCGCCAGCATGACAGTCACTTTCGCCGAAATCGTCGCCGCGCCCGAGCAGCCCTACGCCGAAGACTTCATCTACAACGCCATCCGCAAAACCTTCGACTACGGCCAGCTGGAACTGCTCAAGAGCGGCAACCGACAGCCCGTGCCCGTCACCACCCGCTACTACAGCCGCTGGTCAAAAAAGTTCCAGTTCACTGACACTACCGATGCCACCCGCGCCGAGTTCCTCGCCCTCAAAGCCTTCTGGCTCTCCGGCGTTCACGGCGGCAGCGCCCCCGTCTGGCTGGCCGACCCGCGTGACGCCCAATACCTGAACACCACCCCCGAGCAACTCGTGCAAGACGCGCAAATGGTAGCGCAAGCCGGCTTCATCACCCTGTCCGGCGACGGCAGCTACGGCGCGGCCACCCCCGCGCTGCTGACCCGCGAGCCCGACTTCCGCGAACAACTGGCAGCAGCCATGGACAGCATCAAGCCCGCCTTCAACGAGGCCATGCGCGGCGGCCTTACCAATATGTAGCGTTCGGCTTCAAGATGTAGCATCCGGCTTCAAACCCCATCGACCATGCCCTAAGTAACGTCAAGACGGGTAGGCGCTTGCTCCTAGCCTGCCCGCCTTGATCTACTCAAACGGTGATCAAATCAGGCACCGGCACAAAAGTTCAGCCAGGCACCCCGGGCACCAGCCTGCTGACCCGCGAGCCCCTGCTACTGCTCGGCGTCCTGCTGGCGGCCTTCTACTTTGGACGCCCCCTGCTCATCCCCCTGGCGCTGGCGCTCACACTCAACTTCCTGCTCGCACCGGTTGTGGCACGGCTGCAGCGCCTCCCCCTGCACCGTACTCCGGCGGTACTGCTCACCCTCGCCGCAGCCACGGCGCTTCTGGGCGGCATGCTGTGGCTCGTTGCCGGGCAGCTGCTCACCGTAGTCAATGAGCTTCCCGGCCATGCCCCCAACATCCGCGCCAAGCTCGACAAAACGCACGTACCAGCAGACAGCTCCCTCGGTCAGGCCGTGGCCAGCCTTGAAGGGCTTTCGCATGAGTTTTCCGCAGACCCTGCCCAGAAAGATGCGCAGCAGCGCACACTTGCCGGTAACGCCACGGCACGCGCGCGCTCTGCTGCCCGCAAGGCCCCCGCTACGTCTTCCAACTCCGAGCAGCCTACGCCGGTTCTCGTTGTCCAGGCACCCGCGTCAGAGTTTGCCTACCTGCGCCAGCTGCTCCGCCCCGTGCTGGCTCCGATGGGTACAGCAGGCATGGTGCTCATCTTCACGATCTACATGCTCATCAAGCGTGAAGACCTCCGCAACCGCCTGCTTCTACTCGCCGGCATCGGCCGCCTCAACCTGGTGTCTCAAGCGCTTGACGATGCGGCGGACCGCATCTCGCGCTTCCTCATCGCCAACGTCGCGGTCAACACCGGCTTCGGTATCCTGTTTGCCGCCGGCCTCTATGCCATCGGTATGCCCTACGCCACGCTTTGGGGTGCCCTGCTAGCACTGCTTCGAACCGTCCCCTTCGCAGGCACGGTAGTCGGCGGCGGCTTCCCCGTACTCTTCGCCCTCATCTACTTCCCTACCTGGTGGCAGGCAGGCTGTACGCTCGCGCTTATCGGCCTGCTTGAGATTCTGGTCTCCAACCTCCTGGAACCGTGGCTCTACGGCAATCGCACCGGCATCTCCGGGCTTGCCTTGCTGGTCATGGCCGTAGTATGGAGCCTGCTTTGGGGCTGGCCCGGGCTCGCCCTCTCCACACCGCTTACCGTCTGCCTCATCGTGGTAGGCCGCACCATGCCGCAAATGTCGTTCCTGCACATCCTGCTGGGCGACGACGCCGAACTGGCTCCCGAAGCCCGCTTTTACGAGCGCATGCTGGCCATGGATCAAACAGAAGCACGCAGGCTTGCAGAAAGTTTTCTTGACCGCACTTCAGGCACGGGCATCAAAACCGTGGGGGCAAAGCAGCGAGGAGGCATACCCGTCCCTCCCCCGCGCACCACCCACGACCTTTACGAGGAAGTATTACTCCCCGCACTCGCCCTGGCTGAAAGTGACCGCCACAAGGGCATCCTCGAAGAACATCGCGCGGCCTTCCTTTTCCAAAGCACAGCCGAGCTCATCGCGGAACGTGCAAAGGCCACCGAAGTTCCCGCGATCTTGCCTCTGTTTGACCTCGCTCGCTCCCTCCCCACACGGGCGTGCTGCCCTGTGGTGTGCGTACCGGTATGCGATCAGGCCGACGAGCTGGCCGCCGTCATGCTGGCGCAACTGCTTGAGGAAAAAGGACATAAAACCCTGCTGCTGCCACCCTCCGCGCTTACCCCGGAGCTCCTGGCGCGCTTCGCCCGCGACACTCACACAACCCTTTGCCTCTCGGCCTTGCCCCCGTTCGCCCTTGAACCCACCCGCTCCCTCTATGGCCATTTACGCGCCGCCCTGCCTCGCAACCGCATCATCGTCGGTCTTTGGGGCAGGGATGCCGTTCCCGAGGCGCTGGACAGCCGTTTCCCCCTGCTCATGGGAGACGCCATAGTGACCACCCTTGCCAAAGCCGTTGACACCCTTCACAACACAATCCACGAGCATGACCAAACCTTCCCTTCCGGTGATATCTACGCCCGAACCGGCTCATACGCAGCCGCTCAAAGTCGCTGAATCTCCGGCACCTTCACCCCCACTCCCGGTATCCACCGACGAAATCCAAAGCCAGGTCAGTGTCATGGAAGAAAATCATGTCACCCGATAAGAGAACCGCGTCACCCTGGGTAAGAGAACCGTGTCGCCCCCAATGAGAGAACCGCCTAATCCTCATAAGAGAACCGTCTAATCTCGACAAAAGAACCGCGTCACCCTGCTAGGAGAACTTGCCTAATCCCGACAAGAGAACTATCTAATAATTGATAAAAGAACTGCATCACCCCAGTAAAAAACCGTGTCATCCTGAGCGAAGCTTCCGTGGGAAGCGCAGTCCAAGGACCTGCTTTTTACCTTGCCTCTTTACACCGCCTCTGCTCTTCTAAAGAGGAACGGACGGATGAATGAACACTCCCGAAGCAGCAGTCCAGGCAACAATCGACGCCTACAACGCTCACGATGTAGACGCCTACATCGCAAACTTCACCCCCGCCGCCTCTTTCGGCCAGCTCGGCGGTCGCACCCTGCTGGACGGCCGCGATGCCATGCGCGGCTTCTACCATCAATTCTTTGAAGCCCGCCCTACAGTCCGGTGCGAGATCAAGCAGCGTTCCGTCATGGGCCCCTTCGTCATCGACCTCCAGGAAATCTCCGGTGACGACCAGCCCGGCATGCAAGCCATGATGATCTCCGAAGTCACCGAAGGCCGCATCAGCAAGGTCTGGTACGCACCCGTGTCAGGAGTCCCTCCAGGGCATTAAAGCAAATCGGCGTCATCGAAAAATCGCGCTGTCGTGATGCTATGTGCAAAGTATGGCTTTCTTGCAAGCCACGCAAAAAACAGCCTCAGCAAAAAACAATGTCATCGAAACAGCGTTATCGAAATACAGTGTCAACGAAGACCAGCATCAACGAAAACCAGCCTTATCGAAAAGCAGTCTTATCGAAAAAACAGTGTCACCCACAAACAGCGTCCCCGAAAACAATGTCATCCTGAGCGTAGTCAAAGGACCTGCTTTCGCTTCACCCTCCCCCGCACCAACCCCTACTGCAGCAGCACCGGCGACGCACCGACCTGTACCGCCCCGCTCACCACAGCCGCGACATTCCCCTGCAAATCCGTCACGGTTGCCGCCCCCATGCTGCTGCTGCTCACCCCACCCATGCTCGACCACACAATCCACTGCGTCGCGCCGCCGCGTACCAGCTGGCAGGTCCACACCCCGCTCGCGGTAGCCGCGCACCCGTTCATTGCCGCACCCTGCAGCCAGCCTTCCACAGTAGCGTAAGCCAGCCCGGCAGCAGTCGGTCGAGCTCCCGAGTCTGTCAGCGACACGGCCCCCGTGCTGTTCTCATCCCACGCATACCAGTGCATGCGCTGCACCCCAAACCCTGCATTCAGCACCAGCGCGCGTGCCACATAGGCAGCCTGTACACCCTGCGACAGACCACCCGCAGGCAGCTGCCAAGACACCTGGTCATTCCAAAGCGGTTTACCGTCCGCCGCGGTACCGACCATGGCCGCTCGCAGGCTGTGCACAGCATCCGCCATCGCTTCCGGTGCCGCACCCGCTTCATCCAGCGCACCGGCAACGGCATCCACCGACTCCCCACCGCCCGCAGCTAAAAACTGCCCCAACCCCGCAGCCGAAAGCGCCGGCGAAACCACCAGCGCAGCCGAGTCTGCCGCGTGTATCGCCGCCGCCGCATGCTGCGCCAGCCCCGCCAAATCCGTCCCCATTTGTGAAGCCGTCCCGCTCCAGTACGCCGCATCTTCGGGCGCGTTCCACACTTCATACGCGCCGATGCGGCCCTCGTACCGCGCCGCCACCGCCGCCACATACCCATCCCAGTCTCCCAGGTTCGCCGGCTTGGCCGTTGCACCCGCTCCGTAGTTTGAAGGCAGGCTCGGCTGCGACGAAGCCCACGTAGGCGTCAACCCCAGCGTCAGCGTTACCTGCGCACCCGCCTGCTGCGCCGCAGCCACCTCGGCATCCAGCGTGGTCCATACAAACTGCCCCTTGGCAGGCTCCAGCGCCGCCCAGGTCACACCCGAATCCCACAACCGGCGCGCCCCGGTAGCAACCGCGGGCTGCACCGTCGGGCTCTTTACCACCATGCCGAAGAAAGCCGGTGCCACCACCCCGGTTGAAGTTTCCTGCTGCGCCTTGGCAGCCGAGGAGTTCACCGCGCCGCTGACCCCGACCGCGCAGCCCAGCGGAAAATACAACGCCCCCGATAACAACATCAGCAAAGCACTCGTGGTAAGTGAAGTCCGGACTGTTCTGTTTTGCATCATGGCCATATCCCCTGAAAGCCATCATGCGGCCTCCGAAGGGCAGACTTAAGTGCAATCCGCACAGCATTTTCGCCTCAGTTTCATAGCGAAACTCACACCCCGCCTCCCGCCCAAAACGGGAACCGAGCATATCTTTTTTACAAAGGAAGTGCGCGCTTCACGGTCTGCTGTGCCCTGGCACGCAACAGCAGGTTTACAAGAAAGGAAATCCCTAGAAATCCCTAGCAAACCTATAAGGAACCCGTCCAAAATTGCTGTCACATCCCAAATCGCCTCTTCTGGGATATCGCAAATACGATCCACAGTTAAAAAATAATTGCCAAGTGTTCATCATCGGGGGCTATAGTGCGAGCAGATGAAGCAGAGGTACACGCAGCTTATCGCGGAGCAGAAAACAAGCCTGTGCGCCCCCGCTTTACCTTTCCCCAAGGAGTTATCCGTATGCAAGTTCTTTGCATGGCTACCGCCGATCTCCACTGCGATGTACAGTGCCCCTGCTGCGACCAGAAGTACACTATCTACTACTCGCGTCAAAGCAAAACAGAGTGCGACGAAGCACGGGCATCCGTGCTGGCCGCCCTCGCCGCCCACCACTCGAATAACCCGTTGATGTCGGCCCACCCGGCGGACGGATTTACAGTGCCCGCCTGGAATGGCCCCCTGCACACCTGCGCTGCCGCCCTGCTGAGCGGTGCACGCCTCGGGACTGCCTCTCGCAGCAAGCCCTTGCCCATTGCACCCTCACCTATTGCTTCTTCACCTACCGCGCCTTCACCTATTGCTCTGGTACCGCCAAGTACGCAACAACAACGCCGCGTTTCTTAAAAAAGCAGCGTCAGTGTCCCCTAACAAAATCGTTACCGCAACTGCGTCACCCTGAGCGCATGCACCCAGAAACCTAAACTGGTCCCACCCTGAGCGCATGCACCCAGAAACCTGAAACCGGTCTCATCCTAAGCGAAGCCGAAGCACCTGCTTTTGCCCTGATCCCTCGCACCACCCCTACTTCGCTCAACCTCCCCTGAACGCACAAAGGCCGCCCGAAGGCGACCTTTGTGTTCCTAAAAACCACCCAAAAGCGGCTTCCCGGCAATACCCTAACAACTACTCCCGCACAGTATCCACAAACGCCTTCAACTTGCGCGACCGCGAAGGATGCCGCAGCTTCCTCAGCGCCTTCGCCTCAATCTGTCGAATCCGCTCACGCGTCACCTGGAAGCTCTGCCCTACCTCTTCCAGCGTGTGCTCGGACCCATCCTCCAGCCCGAAGCGCATCTTGATCACACGCTCCTCGCGCGGAGTCAGCGTCCGCAAAACCTGCGAAGTGTACTCCTTCAGATTCACGCTGATCACAGCGTCCGAAGGCGAAACCGCCTGCCGGTCCTCAATAAAATCACCGAGATGCGAATCCTCTTCCTCACCGATCGGCGTCTCCAGCGAAATCGGCTCCTGCGCGATCTTCAGCACCTTGCGAACCTTCGCCACAGGAATATCCATGCGCCGCGCCACTTCTTCTGAAGTCGGCTCACGTCCCAGCTCCTGTACCAGCTGCCGCGAGGTCCGGATCAGCTTGTTGATCGTCTCGATCATGTGTACCGGGATACGAATCGTCCGCGCCTGGTCGGCAATCGCCCGCGTAATCGCCTGCCGAATCCACCACGTCGCATACGTTGAAAACTTGTACCCGCGCCGGTACTCGAACTTGTCCACTGCCTTCATCAGGCCGATATTGCCTTCCTGGATCAGGTCGAGAAACTGCAGCCCGCGATTCGTATACTTCTTCGCAATCGAAACCACCAGCCGCAGATTCGCCTCGATCAGCTCGCGCTTGGCCTGCTCCGCATCCATGTCGCCCTGGATCATCTCGCGCTGTGTGCGCTTGATCTCGGTCAACGGAACGCCGGTCTCTTCCTCCATCTTTTCAAGATCGATGCGGCAATTCTTCTGCTGGCGTCGATACTCCTTCTTCAACTCCTCGCTTTTTGAGGCCTCGAACTTGGCATCGAGCGAGCGAATCTGCCTCTCCAGCGTCCGCATGGAGTCAACCGACTTGTTCAGCTTGTCCAGCAGCCTTTTACGCTCGGCATTCGTATACTTCAGCTCCCGCACAATGCGCGAGATGTACACACGTTCACGCGCAATCAGCCAGCGCGTCTTGCGCGCTTCCTTCGCCTTCACTTTCGCCGCATCAGGCGGCGGCAGCTTTTCTTCAAGCAGCGCGGCCTTCTTCATGTGGCGCTGCATGGCTTCCACGCGGCCTGAAGTCTGCTTGACGCGCGCCTGCACCACCTCTTCAGTGACCTCTTCTTCATCGAAGACGACCACTTCCTTGATGTTGCGCACGCCGCGTTTCAGGTCCTCACCCAGCGCAATAATCTCGCGCACCACGATTGGCGAGCGCGAAATTGCCTTCATCACACGCACCTGCCCGCGCTCGATCCGCTTGGCAATCTCCACTTCCCCCTCGCGGGTCAGCAGCGGCACCGTGCCCATCTCGCGCAGGTACATGCGGACTGGATCGTTGGTCTTTTCCAGCGTTCCCGGCGTCAGGTCCAGCTCAACGTCTTCGCCTTCCTCGCCTTCTTCAAACTTGTCGCCGCCGAACTTCGGGCCGCCTTCAAGAATGTCGATTCCCTGCGTCCCGATGGTGGTCATCAGGTCGTCCAGGTCGTCCGGTGAGTGCACATCGCCGGGAATCAGGTCATTGACCTCGTTATAGGTCAAATATCCTTTTTCCTGGCCGGCATCGATCAGGTTCTGAATATCTTCTTCGTACTTATCTTCTATGGCCAAGCGAGTCGTCTCTCCCGCGTATATTTCGGACGGTTTCTAGTATTGAACGCTGTCGCAGCTTCACATATGGAAGGAGCCCGTTGGGCGCACCGCTAAGGTGCGCAGGCCAGCGCAGTCGAAGAAAACCAGAATAGCAGGTTTTGATGCAATCACAGACTCCTCGGCCTTCGCCCAGGCTTCCGCCGCACAACTTTCCTGCATACCGTCACAAATCGCTGATAGTTAGATGTAAAAAGTGCCGTTTTGTTTCGTCTGGAACCGGAATCAGTTCAACCTTGTAGATAAAATCCTCAGCGCGAGACCGGCACATCTATCAAGCCTTATCCGATATACGTCACCCAACTGACAGCCCACCGGCGAACATCCCATCCCCGCAAAGTGCTTCTTCGTTCCACCGAAGCAAAGTCGGTGCCGTCTATAAAGCTGGCCCCATCTACAAAAATCAAGCCGCCTGCAACACTCCCGCCATCCACAAAAAACAGTTTCATCCTGGGCGAAGCTTCCATGGGAAGCGTAGTTGAAGGATCTGCTTTTGCCTTAACCCCTGCCTCATCTCTGCGCCTGCCCTACCCGCAATGAGCCTCTTACCTACAGGCTCTTCCGCCGGCTCAGAGGAACATTTGCATAAAGACGTTAGCGCGACTGTAGGGATTGGGCGGGAGGCAGTCAGGCAGCACGTGGCAAAAGCCTACGGACTCGTAAAGGTGGACAGCCGCGGCCAGGCGGGTGTTGCTGCCGAGAAACAGCGACGTCGCTCCAAGTAGGCGGGCCTGCGCGATGACGTGGAGGATAAGACGGCGGCCAAGGCCATGACCGCGAAATTGCGGCGAAATAGCCATCTTTGAAAGTTCATACACTCCCTCGCCCATCGGAATAAGGGCGGCGCAGCCGACCGGCAGTGTGTCTGCACAAATCATGAAGACCGAACCACCTTTTCGCAGGATGGTAGTTTCGGGGTCGCCGAGGGTTTCAACGTCACGAGCTTCAAGGGTGAAGTAAAGTGCAATCCACTCTTCGTTCAGGGTGCGGAAAGCAGTGGCATCGTCACCCGGTAGCAGGGCATGAATTGAAATCGTCGGGATGGGAGATGACGAGGCGGTAGCTTCTGGAAGAGCGTTGCTGACGGACATGGAATGTGCCCTCCTGAATTACACTCTGCCAAATATGTATTGTGACGTCCAATATCTTGTTTATATGAATCAGGACGAAAGCGCTATGGATCAAGACGTGGAACTTCGGCATCTTCGCTACTTCGTTGCTGTTGCGGAGGAATTGCACTTCGGCAGGGCGGCGAAGCGGTTGCATCTGTCCCAGCCGCCGCTTTCACAACAGATTCGTCGCCTTGAAGAGTTGCTCGGCTATGCGCTGTTTACCCGAACATCTCGTTCTGTAGCTCTAACCGGCGCGGGAAAGGCGTACCTGGAGCGGGCGCGCATGACACTCCATACGGTACAGCGGGACATTCGAGAGACGCGAAGAATTGGGGAGGGAGAGGTGGGATCGCTGCACATCGGGTTTGTCGGCTCGGCCATGTTGACCACGCTGCCAGGCATCTTCGGCGCATATCGAGCGCGCTTTCCGGGTGTGCAGCTCTATCTGCATGAGTCGTTTACTTCGCAGGTCACCGAAGGCCTGGAGAATGGATTGCTCGATGCCGGGGTGCTGCGGGATGGTGACAGGAGGGAGACGATGACCGCTACGGAACTCTTTACGGAACCCTACGTGGCTGTGCTGCCGGTGACACATGCGTGTGCGGGCCAAAAGAGTGTTTCGCCGGCAATGCTGCGAGGCGATCCATTTGTGTACTACCCGCGAAGCGCCGGTTCGCGTGCGTTTGAAAAGCCGATGACGATGTTTGAAGAGCATGGATTCCGACCGCAGATTGTGCAGGAAGCATCGCACTGGTTAAGCATCGTGCAGCTGGTCGGCGCGGGGCTGGGCGTCTCGGTGGCCCCGGCGTGCGTGCAGCGGATTGCGACAGAAGACGTGGTGTGCCTGCCGTTGCAAGGAGCCGGTGTAACAAGCGCGGTAGAGTTGGCGTGGAGAGCAGGCGATCAGCGGCCCATTGTGCGGCAATTTGTGGAGCTTGCCAGGGGAGGAATGGCGGCTGTACAGCATGAGGTTCGGGACGGGGAAAAGCAGACGAGGGAACGGCCCCCGAGAGGCACAAGCATTCTTTCAACCAGGTAAGTAGCCCGCTCCTGTTCCGAGAAGATTCGTTTCAGGAGTAACAAGACGCCCTGTCACTGCCTGTAACAGCAAGCTGACGTATCAGCAGGCAGCATACAAATACTTGGCATTCTTTATCATAAATCCGATTGGCAACAATTGCCAATCGGCCTATCCTGAAGAAAGGAGACATCTTTATGCCGACCCGCAACGTGAATCTGACCGATCACTATGACAGCTTCATCGACACCAGCATCGCCGCCGGCCGCTTCAGCAATGCCAGCGAGGCTGTCCGGGCTGGGCTCCATCTCTTGGAGCGTCAGGAAGCTGAGGACCGGGCGAAGATCGAATGGCTGCGCAGCACGACCGGAGAGGCTTTTGCTGCGTTCGATAGAGGCGAAGGCATTCTGCTATCGTCCGCCGATGACGTCGATGCTTTGGTAAACAGTGCCATCGAAGAAGGAAGAGCCGCGCGGCGCACGAAATATGCCTAAGACGTTCCTCCCGTCCTACTTGCCCGGCCTTCGCCGCGATATTCAGGAGATTGTCGCCTGGAGCGAAGAGCAGTTCGGTGCCCTCGCTGCCGACCGCTACGGTCTATTGATCCGGCAAGCGTTACGCGACGTGCTGGAGGAGCCGACACGCCTGGGCGCAAAGGCGCGCCCCGACCTTGCGTCTCACGCCTATGTCTATCATCTGGTGTTCAGCCGCGAACGGGTGGCCGGCGAACGGGTAAAAGCTCCGCGTCACTTTTTGCTCTACCGCCACATGGGCGAAAAAATCGAGTTTGCCCGCTTGCTCCATGACAGCCGTGATCTTGCTCGGCATGTACGGGCAGGGCTTCAGGATGAGTAAATATGAAACTGATCTATCGCCACGCAATTTTTTTGAAGCTTGCTGAAATGCCGGTTTCAGGAGTAACAGGACGCCTGCCTTCACCGCAACACTAGCCGCTATGTTGGTACCCACGGTGAAGAGATACTTCGATGCCAAGGCACTTAGCAACACCGGCATCACGAAACTGCTTGATCCAACTTCCTGAGAAGTCCGTATTTTCGGCAATGTCGAAATTTCTGGCTCGCCGGGACACTGGCGTACTTGGCTTAAATGGACGTTTCAGTGAGCACAGTCCTGTCGGGAAGGTGTTTCAAAGGTGCGGAGACGCAGGCAGCAGAAGCATAAACATTCGGTATCAAAAAGAGGATGTATTAGTACATATATCTACTTACAGGTACTGGCCATTGAATTATTAACATAGCTTTCCACAATACCCTGTTGGTGTAGCACGTCTAGCCGGTACAGCGAAGTGCAGATCATCCGGATCTTGAAGCAGAGCGAAGCTGGGATGAAGACGCCGGATCTGTACCATGAGCATAGCGCGGAGACACTCTATAGCTGGAAGCAAAAGCGTAGCGGCATGGACGTGAGCCAGGCATAGCGGCTGAAGGTGATGGAAGATGAAAACCGTCGGCTGAAGCTACCGGTTGCGGACTCGAATCTGCATGGCAAAGCGCTATCTGCACGGCGAAGCGCTAAAGGTCATGATCCGAAAAACAGATGGAGCTTACCGGTCTAAGAAAAGAAGTGGCGTTCGTATCAGCCGAGTTTCAGCTAAGAGGAAGTGGCGTCCGTGTCAGCCGAGTTCCGGTTGAGCGAACACCCGCCCTTTCCCCGTACCCACCAGAAAACCCATCACAACGCCCGAATTGCCCGCTCCACCTGCTGTTTCTGTACCACCAACTCTAAAATCCGCCCCTCATCTCCACTCCGCTCCGCCTCCGCCAGCGCCACCCGCACCGCCCGCCCCTCGCGCTCCAGCGCGCTGCACTCAAGCGACCGCAACGCCGCCTCCGCCTCTCCAACCTCCACCGCGCGCTGCCCCTCGCTCATCAGCACCTGCGCCACCAACGTCCGCTCCGGCCCTTCCGGCAACGCTTCCAGCGGAGCAGTCCCCGCCGCCCGCTCCACCAGCAGCCGAATCGCACCTTCCCCCGCCAACCCTTTGAAGTGCCCCCCGCGCTCCCCAAACGCGCTCGCCACCGCAATAAAAGCCGGGCTTCCCGTCTCCCCCGCCGCCGCCCGCAGCAGCTCCCGCTCCGCATCGCTCAGCTTCAATCCAACCGGCTGCAACGCAGTCCGCCGCTCCGCTGCCGCCTTCTTCAGCTCATCCCGAACCAGCGCCGAGTCCACCCCCAGCCGGTGCGCCGCCTCACTCGCAAACTCCTCCCGGCTGATCGCGTTCGGCATCCTCCGAATATGCGGCAGCAAGTAATTCAGCGCATCGATCTTCCCCTGCGCCGTCGCCGGGTATAGCCCCCGCGCCCGGTCTAACAAATACTCCGAGTGCCGCCGCGCCCCGCGCACCGCCGCCGTATACGCCGCCACCCCCCGCTCCCGCACAAACCGGTCCGGGTCCAGCCCACCCTCCAGCGCCACCACCCGCACCTCAAAGCCCTCTTCTGTCAGCAGCGCAATCGACTTCTCCGCCGCATTCGCCCCCGCCGTATCCGGGTCAAAATTCACAATCACCCGCTTCGTATACCGCCCCAGCAGCCGCACCTGCGCCTCGGTAAACGCCGTCCCGCTGGTAGCCATCACATTTGCAATTCCCGCCAACGACACAGAAATACAATCCATCTGCCCTTCCACCAGCAGCGCAAAGTTCATCTGCCGAATAGGCTGCCGCGCCTTATCCAGGTTGAACAACACCTGCCCCTTCGAGTACAGCGGCGTCTCCGGCGAGTTCAGGTACTTCGCCTTCTCATTCGGGTCCAGCGCCCGCGCCGTAAACGCAATCACCCGCCCCCCTTCATTCGCAATCGGGAACGTAATCCGCTTCCGGAACCGCGGGTACATCGGCCCGCTCTTCATATTTCCGTCGCCATCCTCCTGCTCCTTCGATACAAACAACCCCGCCACCTTCAACTGCCGCCCCAGCTCGCCCGACCGCACCGCCTCCGCCCCGGCCAGCTTTTCCAAGTGCTGCCGCAACGCCGCCGACGAGTCCGGCGCATACCCGATCCGGAACTTCGCCGTCCCCTCAGCCGTCAACCCGCGCCCCGCCAGGTACTCCCGCGCCTCGGCTCCCTCGGGCGACCGTAGCTGCTCCTCAAACCACGCACTGGCCTGCTCATGCAACTCAATCAGCCGCCCCCGCTCTCGGTGCTCGGCGGCTTCAGCTGGCGAAGAAAACTCGCGCTTCGGCAGCGCAATCCCCATCTTCCCCGCAACAATCTTCACCGCCTCCGGAAACGAAACATTCTCGATTTTCTGGATAAACGTAAACACATCCCCGGATGCCCCGCACCCGAAGCAGTGGTAAAACTGCCGCACCGCATGCACAGAAAACGACCCCGACTTCTCCGAATGAAACGGGCACAACCCCGACCAGTTCTGCGCCCCGGCCTTGCGCAGCCGCACATGCTCCTCCACAATCTTCACGATGTCGGCCTGCGCCTTTACAAGTTGAGCAAAATCATCAGCCATGGAAAACCAGTGTAGCGAGAAGCTTTTCCGCCCCCTGTGAGAAACCCCGTCACCCTTCGCGCCCCTCCCCCCACCTCACACAAAACCGTGTCATCCTGAGCGAAGCTGAAGGACCTGCTTTTCTCGGCAGCGGCGCGAAGTTCCAAAGCAAAAGCAGATCCTTCGACTCCAGGAGAACGGCTCCAAGATCAACGCTCGCAAGCTAACCCCACCCACCCCGCCCCCATCCAATTGAAAGAGGAACAAGCCATGGCAGACAAAAAACCGGAAGAGCCGCTAGGCTTCACCAGCCACACCCGCAGCCTTGCCGGCGAGTACGCTCACGAGCAGGGCTGGGGCCTCAACGAAGACGAACGCACCCGTCTCGACACCGAACAGCCCCCTGAAGGCGGCAAGGACTACGATTACGGCCCCCGCGACTTCGGCGACACAGCCACCGACACCAGCGCCGTCAAGCCCTCCCCCGACGCCAGCAAAGTCCCGACAAAAGACCCGGAAAACCCGGAAGGTCCACAAAACCCGA
>CAXSFX010000008.1:0-43516 GCA_964236655.1 uncultured Acidobacteriaceae bacterium
AGGCGTCGGCTCTGGGTATCAGTGGAGATGTGCACCGGCTGGTCACCCTGGCCTCATTGATTGAGCGCGAAACACCCATCCCCTCTGAGCGACCGCTGGTGGCCAGTGTTTTTGAAAATCGGTTGCGCCAAGGTATCCCGCTTGAGACGGACCCGACCGTGATCTACGCCGCGCTGCTGCGCGGAGGGTATCGCGGCACGATCTACCAAAGCGACCTGCAGTTTGACTCACCCTACAACACCTATCGCCATGCAGGGCTGCCGCCGGGGCCTATCTGCAATCCCGGCATTGTTTCATTGCGTGCCGCCTTGCAGCCCGCCGCGACCGACTACCTGTACTTTGTAGCCGCAGGGGCTGATCCGCTTGGGCACTCCCGGTTTGCGTCCACGCTTGAGCAGCACCACCGCAACGTAGCCGCCTACCGCGCTGCCGTGCGTGGAAACGGAACGCCTCAACCATAAAGAGTGCTTCTGTATCTCTCTTATAACCATAAGACTCGATATTCAGAGAAGCAAGTGTCTTCCCTCCACGTCAGCTTCCGGGTAGCCGCTATACTCAAGCCTTGCGTCGTCTTCTCCAAAACAGTCTTTTTGCCATCCTCAAGGGAAGGGTTTATCCGCTGCTTTCCGTGGCGGTTCTGTTGCCGCTGACCGGCTGCCTGGTGCATACCTACAAAGTGCAGCAGCCGCGCATGCCCCCCATTGTCAGAGACGCTGCCGGCGATGAGCTGGTGCAGCTGGTGAATAAGCAAAGCCAAATCTTGCAGACTCTTAAAGCTGAAGTTACTTTTCAGGTATCTGTCGGCGGCGTAATCAAGGGTAAAGTCACGGATTACACCTCACTGAGCGGCTACATCCTGCTGCGCTCCCCCGAGATGTTGCGCGTACTAGGGCTGCTGCCGGTGGTGCATACCCCGGCGTTCGACCTGGCCAGCGACGGCAAAACGTTTACGCTAACTGTTCCACACACGAGCAAGGCCTATGTCGGGTCCAATGCTGTCACCAGACCTACGGCAAACCCCATTGAAAATCTAAGACCAAATCTCTTCTTCGACACTATGATCCTGCGCCCCATCGCGCCCGACGATCTGGTGACTCGTACGACGGAAGCCAAGACATTCACGAACCCGGCAACGCATCAGCTGATGCTGGACCCGGAGTACAACCTGGCCGTTGTGCGCCGCAGGGCAAATAGCCAGGAGCTGATCCCGGAGCGGGTCATCCACTTTGACCGCACCACACTGCTGCCGAGCGGGGTCGATGTTTACAATGACGCGGGCACAATTGAAACGCAGGCTACCTATGGCCCCTACGCAACCTTCGGTGACCGGCGGTTTCCGGCTACGATCACCATCAAGCGACCCATCGATGAGTATCAGATTGTGCTTTCCATCCTGAAACTTACAGTGAATCAACCCTTGGCGGATAACCAGTTTGTACTGAAAGTGCCTGAAGGTTACACGGTTCGCAAGCTGGAGTAGTGCGGTAGGTACAGCGGGTCTTTCGACCTTGCTCAAGGTAGCTGCTTTTGAATCGGGGTAGAATCAGACCTGCGGGCAGCTGGACGGCCGCTGCCGGGCGCGCGCAAGTGTCGCTCGGGGGAGGAAAGTCCGAACTCCGCAGGGCAGTGTGCCGGGTAACGCCCGGGGTCCGGGCTTCAAGGCTCGTGATACGGCCAGTGCCACAGAGAAGATACCGCCCGCCTTGCGCAAGCAGCGCGGGTAAGGGTGAAAAGGTGCGGTAAGAGCGCACCGCTTTTGCGGTAACGCAAAGGGCAGGGTAAACCCCACACGGAGCAAGACCAAATAGGGAGGGAACCGCAGCCCGGCTCCATAGGCTGCGGTGCGTGCCGGTCCGGCGCGCCAACGGGAGCTCCGTTTTTGCTGAAAGGCAGGGACGGCGGAAACCTCCGGGTAGGTTGCTGGAGCGCGTCAGTAATGGCACGCCTAGAGGAATGGCCGTCTCGGGTGCAAACTCAGACAGAATTCGGCTTACAGGCTGCCTGCAAGGCAAAGGGCCACTCCATCGGGGTGGCCCTTTGCTGTTCTTGAGTACCCGCGTAGGAAACAAAACTGTCGCATAGGTATGCATGCGCTCCCATGCGTTAAGCTGGAGTTCATCCTGAAAGCGTTGCTTGGCGGGTTGTCCATCCCGGCAGAGGGCGGTATCACTCTGCATGTACGCGGGTCGCGTATCGAACGCGGCCAGTCAGCCCGGAGTGGAAGCTCCAGGCCGCTGAAGGGTGGGATGGAATGTGAAGTTGAAAGTAGACTTCCAGATCGATGACAAGACACTTGTGCGCTTGATTCTCGGTCTGGCTGTGCTACTTGCGGAGATCTTTCTGAGAATCCGTAAGTAGCGGCACTGCTATCCGTACGACGTGGTGGGGCAGCAGCAACTGCCTTCGCCACGAAAAGGATACCACCGAAATCCTCCGGGTGCCACCGGCACTTGCTTCATTTTCCATGCCGGGCCAAGTGTCAACCATGCCCGGCAATTATCAGACCCGGCAGGCAGGTCGCTGCTACACTCACGCCATACGCAGGGAAGCGCACCGATGCAGTGGACGGAATCAATAAAAATCGCTTTGCAGTCGCTGTGGGCCAACAAGCTGCGCACGGTGCTTACGCTGCTCGGCATGGTCATCGGCGTGGCCTCTGTCATCACTGTCATCACCCTGGTCAACGGAGCGAACCATTACGTCTCCACAAAAATTTCAGGCCATGGCGCGGACGTGGTTACCGTAAGCAAGTTTCCTGCTGTCACCTTTGACGCGGAAACGTACCTGCGCTTCAACCGGCGCAAGAATCTGACGCTGGAGCAGTACGAAGCACTGCGCGACCGCTGCGTAAGCTGCGTCCTGACAGGCGCGCAGCTGCACACCAATGGGCGCGTGGTTCATGGCACGCAGACCAGCACCACCACGACAATTCGCGGCTGGACACCCTCCATGCAGACCATGTCTGCACTCAATATTGTCGCCGGCCGCCAGCTGACCGAAGCTGACGAAAAGGAAGGCGCACACGTCGTCATCGTGGGCCAGGATGTAGTGGACCACCTGTTAGGTGGGACCGACCCGGTAGGCAAGGAGTTGCGGGTCGACGGCAGCGTGTACACAGTCATCGGTAAAGGTGAAAAACAAGGTACCACCCTTGGACAAAGCCAGGATGACTATGTGGACATGCCCCTGAGCACGTTTACGCACTCGCACGGACTGCACCAGTCGCTGGCAATTTACGTCAAGGCCGCAGCCGGAAACTCCGTAGCCATGGAGCAGACATCGGACGAGCTCAAGGCCATCATGCGCGTGCTGCGGCATGACCGGCCAGGCAGCGAAGACAGTTTTACCATTGAGAGCAACGGCAGCCTGGTAAGCCTGTGGCAAAGCATATCGTCCAGCTTCAGCATGGTGCTGGTCGGGGTTTCGGCTATCTCGCTGGTCATCGGCGGCGTCGTCATTATGAACATCATGCTGGTTTCAGTCACCGAGCGAACGCGTGAGATCGGCATCCGCAAGGCGCTGGGCGCACGGCGCGCGGATTTGCTGCTGCAATTTTTAATGGAGTCGGCAACAATGTCGGCGCTGGGCGGCCTTATCGGTGTGCTGCTGGGCGCGGGCTTTTCTTTCCTGATCTCGGCTGTTGTAGGCTGGCCGGCGCAGATCAGTCCATGGTCGATTGTTGCCGGGCTGCTGGTGGCAACTTCAGTAGGCATTTTTTTCGGCGTGTACCCGGCGAGCAAGGCCGCGCGGCTTGACCCGATCGTGGCGCTGCGGTCAGAGCTGTAGGGGGAGACAGTATGAATTTGGGGCAAACCGGCGAGACACTGCGGATGGCACTGGAATCGCTACGCGCTAACCGCATGCGCTCGTCATTAACCATCCTCGGCGTGGTAATCGGCGTGGCGACAGTGATCATCATTTCCTCGATCATCACCGGCCTCAACAACAAGGTGGCGAACTTCGCGGCTTCCTTCGGCACCAACTCCGTTTTCGTATTCCACATGCCGGTCGATGTGCAGCCGACAGCGGCGCTGCTGGCGCGTAAGCGGCTCACCGTTGACGAAGCTATCGCCATGCGCAGCCTGCCGCACGTAGTCGCCGTAGACCCCGCAATCCGCTACCAGGACCCTAACTTCAATATCGGGCAGGAGTCTGTCAAGTACCGCGGCAAGGCGGTTCAGAACACCATCCTTGAAGGTGATACTGACGAACTATCGCTCACCGACGATCTGCCCATCAAGCAGGGAGCCATCTTTACGGCGGACCAGGATTTGCACCGCGCCAATGTGGCGGTGCTTGGGCACGACACAGCGCAGAAGCTGTTCGGGAATGAAGACCCGATCGGCAAGGATGTCGAGATCAAAGGGGAGTTGTTCACCGTCACCGGCGTAGTGGGCAAGCGGGCCATGCTGTTCGGCAGCGGGGCCAACCCGGATGACAATATCGTGTTCATGCCGCTAAGCACCTTCCGCAAGATTGAGCCAGAGCAGAAGGATGTATGGATCACCGCCCGCTATGACGACCCGAAAAACCGGTCACTGGTCGAAGATGAAATTCGGACGCAACTGCGTATCGCCCGTAAGGTGCCGACTGCGAAGGATGACGATTTCAACATCTTTACACCGGATGTCGCCGTCAAGTTCTGGACGCAGTTGACCGGCGGCCTGGTGCTGTTCATGATCGCAGTCTCAAGCGTTGGCCTCATGGTAGGCGGTGTAGGCGTGATGAACATCATGCTTGTCTCAGTTACGGAACGCACGCGCGAGATCGGCGTACGGAAAGCCATAGGCGCGACAAAAGGCGGCATCATGCTGCAGTTCACGGCCGAGGCGGTCACGTTGTGCGCGTTGGGCGGCGGCCTTGGTGTCGCACTAGGCGGCCTCGTCACGCTGGCTATCCGGTTGAGCGTCGCGGCGTTGCCGGCGGCTATGTCTACCCTGTGGACCACGGTTGCGTTTTCTGTATCCTGCGGCATTGGGCTGGTATTCGGGATTTACCCGGCGTGGAAAGCCGCGACCCTGAACCCGATTGAGGCGCTGCGGTATGAGTAGGTGCCGTGTAACTTGATGTCGCTGAAAAGCAAGTTCTTCAACCTTGTATAGGCTTCCAACTTTCAGCTCGGCTCAGAATGATTCCTTTCATACAAAGCACTTAAACGTAGGGTAATTCCATATCTGGTAATCCAGATATGGAATCAATTCAAATCTGCCTATCCAGATATGTAGTCGTCCTAAAGGCAGTCGAAGGAACTGTTTTTACCTTCCCTCTATTTGCCTGCAAACGCGCTCAACAACTCCGCCAGCCTCTCAGGTGCTTCCATGGGTACCAGGTGCCCTGAGCCTTGCACCACCTCCAGCTTTGCATTGGTGAAATGCGGCATCGTAAGCCTCTCCTGCACTTGCGGACCCAGCGATGTGTCCTTCTCGGCAGCGACGACCAGCGTCGACAGGTTTAAGGTGCCGATACGCTCGCTCCAATCCTCACGGGTGCCATGCTCCATCCAGGCGCGCCATGCAGCGGGGTTGGCACGCAGCCGGTCTTCTACCGCACGCTCAAAAACCTCGGGCCGCAGGGGCAGGCTGCTGTTGGTGCGCACGTAGCTTTCGGCATCGGCACGGGTAGGCTCCGCTTGCGCCAGCATGGTGGCGCGGTCCGCCGGTGCAACCGGCTCCGGACCCACCGGCGAGGGAGTCAGCAGCACCAGTTTTTCCAAACCGGGTATCCCGCGTTTCGCCAGCACAGCGGCGATCTTTCCGGTCATGGAGTGACCCACCAGCACAAAGCGCCCTAGCTGGAGCTCCGCCAGTGTCGCGGCAAATGTGTCAGCCATTTCTTCCACGGAGTAGCCGGGAACATCCGCCGCCTCTCCGAACCCCGGCGTATCAATGGAAACGACGCGGAACTCGCTCCCCAGCAAGAGACCGGTCTCAGTCCACTCGCGGCGCGAACCGCCATAGAAGTGCAGCAGCACCAGCGCCGGGGTGTTGCCCTGCGGTTTCGAGCGGATTTGGAGGTCGGTTACCGGCAACATGGGGCACCTCGGTGCAGAAAGAACGTTTAGACCGGAAGGTGAGATGCATGGAGATGATGTTTCAAGTCGATACACTCAAGACACGGACACACTACCGATGCATGCTGCCGCCTACATTGCGCCGGTTGCGGGCTTTTTCGCCGGTGCCGGAATCCTGTTTTGCGCCCTCGCCTTGTGGGCGGCGCGTGACCTTTTGCGCGCTCAAAAAACGTCGGTGCGCGAGCATCCCGCGCCTTCGCCGATATCCATTCTGAAGCCGGTCAAGGGACTGGACCCTGATTTAGCCGAAGCGCTGCGCACCCACTGCACCCAGAACTACCCGGCAGAGGTGGAGCTTCTGTTTGCCGTGCAGTCGCTTGCGGACCCTGCTGTGCCGACGTTGCGTGCCCTGGCCGCCGAGTTCCCGGCCATGCGGATCGAGATCGTGGCGACGCCGTTGGTACTGGGCACAAACGGCAAGATGAGTAACCTCGTGCAACTGCTGCCGCACGCACGTTTCGATCACCTGCTGATCAGTGATGCGGACATTGCGGTTAGCCCGCGTTACTTGCGCCGCGTCATGGCCCCATTTACGCAGCCTGAAACTGGATTGGTGACGGCAGGGTATCGCGGACGGACGCACCCGGCTGGGCGGCCTACGCTGGGCTCGCGCCTGGAAGCGCTGGCCATTGCCACTGATTTCTTCCCCGGCGTGCTGACGGCGCGGCTCACGGATCGCGGCATGCGTTTCGGGCTGGGTTCCACGTTGCTGGTGACGCGCGAGGCACTGGCGCGAGCGGGTGGATTTGAGGCGCTGACTGATGTGTTGGCCGATGACCATGAACTGGGTCACCGTGTTGCGGCTGCCGGGTACCGGGTCGTGCTGAGCCCCGAGCCTGTTTCAACCGCCGTGCCCGCCTACACGCTCCGCGAGTATTGGCAGCACCAGTTGCGCTGGGCTCGCACAGTGCGCAGTGTGCGTCCAGGTAGCTACATTGGGCTTGTGTGTACCCATCCGGTGCCGTGGGCGGTGCTGTACATGGCGGCAAGCGGCGGCAGCTTGTTGAGTGTGGTGCTGCTGCTGCTGGCACTGCTGGCGCGCATGGCTGTAGCCGCCCGGATCGGGTACGGTATGCTGGGTGACCTGCGCGCGCTGCAAGACCTGCCCCTGCTGCCGCTGCGCGACTGCCTTGCCCTGGCGTTGTGGGCGTGGAGCTACGCAGGTGACACGGTGGAGTGGCGCGGTGAGTTATTTCGGATTCACAAGGGCCGCATGGTGCGGGTAGGCGTAAGTGGAAACGTATAAAATGAGATAGCTGGGCTACAAAATGTGTCATCCTGAGCGAAGTCGAAGGACCTGCTTCTCTCCCTTGAATTTACAAGTTCGACACGCACAACCATGACACCATCCACGCTCGTCCAGCTCGCTCCCCATGATGCCGACTCCCAAATTGGAGAGCCGGTTCAGGCCGGCCTCGGTCCGGCAGCAACGCTGATCTATAACGACTGGTACCCCGCCATACGTGCGGAGCAGCTGCACGGCAAGCGCCTGCACACGTCCGGCCTGCATAAGACCATGCTGATGGGTATGCCGCTGGTGCTGGGGCGCAAGCGCAACGGTACGCTATTTGCCATGCGCGACTTATGTCCGCACCGGGGCATCCCGCTGTCATGCGGATGGTTTGACGGGGACTCGCTGGCCTGCAAGTACCACGGCTGGAAGTTTGAGCCGGTGAGCGGACAATGCACGGAGATCCCATCGCTCACCACGCACGACACGCTCGATCCCACACGTATCTACGGCACTGCATTCCCATGCGTGGAGCGTGACGGCTATGTGTGGGTCTACATCCCTGAGCCCGGCTCCGGTCGCGTGCGAGGCGATTCCGTACACCTGCCGCCGGTACCGGAGACACCCAAATTCGGCGGCAAGTTCCGCTCGGCGCACTTTCGAGCCGAGCTGCCCTGCAACGTGGATCACGGCATCATCGGCCTTATGGACCCGGCACACGGCCCGTTTGTACACCAGAGCTGGTGGTGGCGCAAACAGGCTTCTATCCACGAAAAAGAGAAGCACTTCGAGCCGATTCCTGAAGGCTTTCGCATGTCCGCGCATACGCCGTCGGGCAACTCCGCGCCCTACAAACTGCTGGGCGTCTACGGCGAGCCCATCACAACCACCATCGACTTTCAGCTGCCGAACCGGCGTATTGAAACGATTCGCTGCGGACCGAAGTGGTTCTCAAGCATCACCACGGTGACGCCGACTACCACCCGCGCTTGCCGCATCGACGTTTTCGCGGCCTGGAATATCTTCTACGCGGTGCCGGGGGTTACGGCAGTGGCAAAGTTCTTCGGCAAGCGTTTTGTAGGGCAGGATCAACAAACGATGATCGAGCAGGCCGAGGGGCTCAAGTACAACCCGACGCTGATGCTGATTGACGATGCGGACCGGCCGGCCAGGTGGTACTTCGCGTTGAAGCAGGCGCGGCTGGAGGGATCGGGCAAGCATCCTTTGACCGGTCCGGTGACGCTGCGCTGGCGGTCGTAGGCACCCTATTCTATAGAGTTCCCGCATAAGCCGGCATACCGCCGCACTGGAAGTAGTGAGAGAATGAGGCAGCTTTGTCTCGACGCCGCAGCGTCTAACGCATAACATGCCCACCACGGAAGCACCGCCGCCGCCGCCGCCCAGCACAGAAGCCCCGGTGCGCGCGCGTCGTGGCCGTGCCGTGCGAAATAGCGATTACAGCGGCTTGGGGGAGTACGACCTTCTCCATGTCATCGATGACCTGGAGGATGAGCGCTCCAGGGTCATGCTGCGGGAAAAAATCTGGATCGCGCTGATCCTGCACCTGCTGCTGTTTCTATACCTGATCTTCGCGCCCAAATACATCTGGCACGTCAAGGTGCGCGAGGCTGCATTGCATGACAAGGACAAGCCGCCCATATTTATGGAGCTGCCGCCGGACGCGCTGAAGCAACTGGCACCCAAAAAGCCTGCGCCTATCTCTGATAAAAACCGTCAGCAGCAGGCACCCAAGCCCACTACCGATCCAAAAACCTTGCAGGAGCTTGAAGCCATGCGCCGGGCAGGGCCGCCTGCGCCCCTGCCGCAAGCGCCCAAGCCACAGCCGCAAGTGGCCCGGCAATCCGCGCCGCCCCTGCCCAAACCGCAACCTGCCGCGCCGCCGCCGGTCCCCACAGGACAGAGTGCAGAAGTGGAAGCGCCGAAGCCGCAGCCTACCAAGCCCAACTTCTCAACCGCACAAACGCCGGGCGAAGCCGTGCAGCAGGCTGCCCAGGGTGCCCGCTCCGGTGTTACGACCTACGGCGGCGACGGCGGTGCAAATGCCCCCTCGCGTCACGCCGGCGACACGGGTCCAGTCGATATCCTGAGCGACACGCTCGGCGTTGATTTTGGACCCTACATTCAGCGGGTGATCTACGACACAAAGCGCGCCTGGTACCCCATCATCCCCGCAGTGGCGCAGCCGCCGCTCAATAAGCAGGGGAAGGTGCTGATCCGCTTCAAAATCACGCCCGATGGCTCGGTTCATGAAATGCACCTGGAAGGGCCGTCGGGCGACGTCTCACTGGACCGTGCGGCGTGGGGCGGCATCGTGGGGGCTGCGCCGTTCCCGCAGCTACCCAAAAACTTCAAGGGGCCATTTCTTGAGTTGCGCTTCTATTTCCTTTACAACGACAATGCAGGGATTCGCTGATGCAGCGGCCCGGTTTTGACCCGGCTGAAGCGCGTCTGAATGAAGCCAAAATCACCTTGGCTCGGCGGCGGCAGGCAATCGGACTGCTGCTGATCGCCGCCGTAATTCTCATCGCAGCTGTCCTGCGTGCGCCCGCACACGTGCTGTTCCCTCCCGGCTGGTGGCGGTTTTAACGCCCGTACATCCTGATCCCCACCCGCTGCTGGTAATTGTCATAGGTGCGACGGGCAGCGGCAAAAGTGCGCTCTCGCTTACCCTGGCCCGCCGGTTCCATGGTGAAATCCTCTCCTGTGATTCGGTCGCGGTGTACCGGGATATGGAGCTGGGCACTGCCAAGCCCTCCACCGCTGAACGCGCAGAAATACCGCATCACCTGCTCGACCTGCTAAACCCCGGTGAAGTCATGACCGCGGGCGACTGGGCGCGCTCCGCCCGGGCTGCCGCGCAAGAAGTGGTCTCGCGCGGCAGGCTGCCCATCGTGCAGGGCGGTACCGGGCTCTATCTGCGCGCATTTACGGAAGGGCTCGCCCCTCTGCCGCCTCGCTGCCCGGCTCTGCGAGCTCGCTTGCTTGCTTCTACACAAAAAAGAGGACAAAAAGGGGGGCCGGGGTACCTGCACCGCTTGCTGCACCGGCTGGACGCCCCTGCCGCCGGGCGCATCCACCCGAACGACCAGCCGAAGCTGATCCGCGCGATTGAGATTGCCCTTGGAGGCAAGCCCGCAGACGGTGCGCGGCAAGCAGCTTTGGAAGGTTTTCGCCTGCTCAGAATCGGGCTCGATCCACCGCGAGCAGCACTCTACGAGCGTCTGAACGATCGCGCCACCGGGATGTTTGCCAACGGCCTGCTCGCTGAAACACGCGGGCTGCAGGAGCGGTACGGCATAGACGCGCAGGCTCTGGGTGCGCTGGGCTACCGGGAGGCCGCAGCGGTACTCTCAGGTTCGCTTTCTGAAGAGGCTGCTATCGCAGCCGTGCAGCAGGGCCACCGTAATTACGCCAAGCGGCAGCTAACCTGGTTCCGGAGGGAGCCTGATGTGCATTGGCTGCCGGGCTTTGGCGATTCCAACGAGACTGCGGAGGGTGCCTCGCAACTTGTGGCCGAGGCGCTTGCCTGAATGCTTTTACGAAAGCCGGGCGCTAGTGGCCCGGCCCTGATTACTGCACAACCAGGCTGATGGTGATGTCATGCTCCACCACTGACGATCCCTGGCTGCCATCGACCGCAACCACAATAGAATACGTGCCTGCCGGGGTACCGCCTGCTACCGACGGCGGGTGCTTGAGGTAGGCATAACGCTGTGAGCAGCCGCTCAGGCCCAGGCTTGCGCCGCCTACAAGCAGCAGGACCGCAAGTAGTTGCACATCCTTCCTGCGCCTGCCGCCTGCCAGCAGCGCAAGTGCCCCAGGTACCGCCAGTGCCAGCGCGAGGCCGGTGTGCGCGGGGACGGATGCAGCCTGAACGCCCTCAGAAGATTGCGTATTCAGTTGCAGCGTACTGACAAAGCTGCCGTTGGCGGCGAGTACCTGCTGCGTCGGGTTAAATGTGCAGGTAACGCCCGTAGGCAGGGTAGAGCAGGAGAACTGCATAGCCCCGGTAAAGCCGCCGACGGAGCTGATAGTAAGTGCGGTGGAGCCGTACGCGCCCTGCGCCGTTGTAACTGTAGTCGGGTTGCCGGTCACGGTAAAATCCGGGGCAACAGGCGCGGTGGCTAATGGTGCCGCAAACGCAGCCGTGACGGATTTTGAATCCTCAAAGGGATTTGTGCCCGCCGCGCGGTACACGGCAGTGACGCCGGGCACACTTCCGGCAGGCCCTTCAGGGGTAGGGGAGAGCCTGGTCACAATCAATGTCGCTGTGCCGTCCCCTGCCACAATTGCCGAGCCAAGCGACTGCCCGGTCGGCAGCAGGAAGTCTACCGTGCCCGCATCAACTGGACTGCCGGTGGTGGTTTGGACGGTAGCAGTGAATGTGGCTCCAGCCGTGCTGCTGCTGTCGAACCGCGAGATCCCGAGCGTGGTGCGAGTCGGGGTATCGACCGCTTGTATTGCCTGTGCCGGGACTACGGGCAGCAGGGAAGCAAGGAGAGCGGCCATGCCAAGGAGGCAGCGCCGTGAAAAAGGGGTGGTAACGAGGTGCTGCTGCCGCATGGTCAGGGTGTGCCTTTACAACTCCGGGAGATACCGCAGCGTGCAGGTGCGGGGGAGGCTGGTGCTCTCCGCAAGGCTGCGGACTCATCAGGCTTCGTGACTTATTGTAGCCGCGCCCCGCATGAAGTGTTTCGCAGACCCGAGATTTACCGGCAGACCGATGCTAAACTGGGCCTTCGTTTAGAAGGATTCCGCTTGGTCTCGCCTCAAACATCTTCAGCACATGCCCCGCAAACCTATGCCGCCGCCGGCGTTGACATTGCCGCCGGCGACAGCGCCAAAGGGCGTATCCAGGCGCTTGCGAAAACGACCTTCTCCCGCAGCGTGCTGGGTAATCTCGGCGGTTTCGGCGGCTTGTTCCAGCTGGACCTGAAGCGCTTCCCGGAGCCGGTGCTGGTCTCAAGCGCCGATGGGGTCGGTACCAAGCTCAAGCTGGCTTTTGAGCTTGGCATCCACAACACAGTCGGTGCCGACCTAGTCAATCACTGCGTCAACGACATTGCCGTACAGGGTGCGACGCCGCTGTTTTTTCTCGATTACCTGGCTACCGGGCGTCTGGCTCCAAAGATTATCGAGCAGGTAGTCACCGGCATCGCCGGGGCCTGCCGCGACAACGGCTGCGCCCTCATTGGCGGCGAAACCGCGCAGATGCCCGGCTTCTACGCTGACGGCGAGTACGACCTGGCAGGCACAATCGTCGGCGCAGTGAATCGACCGCAGCTCATTACAGGCAGCGGCATCGCACCGGGCGATGTGCTGCTGGGGCTGCCCTCGACAGGCCTCCATACCAACGGCTACTCGCTGGCCCGCAAGTTGTTTTTTGAGGTTGCCGGGTACAAGGCCAAGCAGCGCATCCCGGCGCTCAAGGCACAAGCCGGTGCAGCGTTGATGGCAACCCATCGGTCCTACCTCAAGCCCATGCAAGCACTGGTAAAGGCCGGGGTCGTCGCAGGCATGGCGCACATTACCGGGGGCGGCATTACAGAGAACCTGCCGCGCATCCTGCCGAAGGGTGTCAACGCCCAGATGCGGCATGGGTCGTGGCCTATACTGCCTATATTCAACCACTTGCAGGAGCTTGGCGCAGTGGCGGAAGACGAGATGTTCCGTACCTTCAACATGGGGATCGGGCTCATCTGTGTGGTACCCGCGGCCAGGCTGCGGCGGGCCGGGGGCATTCTCACCCGCCTCAACGAGCCATATTTTGAGATCGGCCAAACCGTCCGCGCGTCAAGTTCATCAAAAGGCAGCGAATCCAGAGTGGTGTACACGCGCGATGAAGCGCCCGGCAAGCCCAAGCCGCGCCGAGCATGAGCAAACCTCACCGCATCGGTATTCTGCTCTCCGGACGCGGCTCCAATTTTCTTGCGCTGGCCGAGGCCATCCGCTCCGGCGCGATACCGGATGCGGAAATAGCCATTGTGCTTTCTGACAAGGAAGCAGCACCGGGGCTGGCGCACGCCCGTGAACACGGCTTGCCTGCCTTTGCTGTCCCCGCACGAGGCCGCACCCGCGCAGAGCAGGATGCGGAGACGATCACGCACCTGCGCAATGCCGGCGTTACCCTGGTGTGCCTGGCAGGTTACATGCGCCTTTTGTCACCCGGCTTTATCCGCGCGTTTCCTGATCGCATTCTCAACATCCACCCCTCCCTGCTGCCGGCCTTCCCCGGGCTCCACGCGCAGCGGCAGGCCCTCGACTACGGAGTTCGCCTCGCAGGCTGCACTGTGCACTTCGTCGATGAGGATCTCGACCACGGCATCATCGTGGAACAAGCCGCTGTACCGGTTTTGCACAGTGACGATGAAGGTACCCTGGCCGCCCGCATCCTGGTGGAAGAGCACCGATTGTACCCGCGCGCAGTCGCACAGGTGCTCTCCGGAAGCTTCCGCCTGGAAGGCAGACGCTTTATACCCCTTCCGTAACACCCTGAAAATCTTCACCGGACCAACGCAGAAACCGCACCCTTCCTGTGTTCTGCCGCGTCTGAACGTACACGTACTGCACACTGTTTTGCCCTGTGCCCGCACCCTGTGCCCGCATCGGATGGAGGACTATGCCGCCACCGTCGACTGTAAGTGCTCCAATGCTTGAAATCCTCAACTCCCCGCGCGTCTCCAACCCAACGCGCACCGTACTGGAACGTCGCCTGGCTGGGCCACCGACAGACTACAAACCAACCTGCATCACCCCTGAAGCTTTCCAGATCCTGGAGCGCATGCTCGGTCGCCTGCTGCCTGACGATGAAAATGGTGCGCCCGGTGCCAACGAGCTTTCCCTGGCTGCGCGGCTGGAGCAGCAGCGCGCTACCGGCCACGGCAACGGCTGGCGCTATGCCACCCTGCCGCCCGACGCGCAGGCGCTCGCGCTTGGACTGGCTCGTCTGGATGCAAGCTCGCAACATCGGCACCGGCGTCACTTTGTCGAACTGACGGAGGATCGTGCCGATGCCATGCTGCACCGTGTTCAAAACGGCGAAGAAAAGTGGGAGGGTCTCGATGCGAGCCGTTGGTTTGAAGAAATCCTGGCTGACGCAACCGAGCTCTACGTTTCGCAGCCGCAAACCATGGATGCCATGGGATTCGACGGCTTTGCCGATGACGGCGACCCGAAAGGCTGGTCTGCAAACAAGGGTCGCGGGGTGGGGATTAATAACACCGAGACATGGGAGCTGAAGGGGAAACGTAATACACGATGACAGGATCGGTAAACGGGGCTACAGAAAGATTTGCTGCCGCGCGGAGTACTACTGGCACTCTGCCTCGTGATCCACAAACGCCAATGCGTCATTATGAGCTTGGGGATGTTGTCGATGCAGTTGTGATCGGCACAGGAGCCGGGGGCAGCCCGATTTTGGCGCGCCTGGCTCAAGCCGGTTTGAAAGTTGTAGCAGTAGAGGCGGGCTCATTTGTCAATCCGGATGAGTTCGCCTCCGATGAAAGCGCCCAGAACTACCTGTACTGGCTGGATGAACGCCTGATCGACGGTAAAAATCCGGTCACTTTCGGCAAGAATAACTCCGGTACCGGCGTGGGCGGCTCTACGCTGCATTGGGGTGCCTATACACCGCGACCCAACTGCCGCGACTTCAAGCTTCAGACAGACTTCGGCGTAGGCATGGACTGGCCCTTGAGCTACGAGGACCTGTTGCCGTACTTCGAGGAAGTCGAGTGCTTCCTCGGCGTCTCCGGTCCCGCGGACTACCCATGGGAACCGGGCCGCAAGTACCCTTTGCCTCCCCTGCCGCTCAACGCGCCTGCTCAACTGATGCAGCGCGGCTGCGATGCGCTGGGCATCCGCCACTCGCCCGCACCGGTAGCTGCGGTAAGCCTGAACTATAGCGGCCCAAACCATGACTACCCCGAGCGCGAAGCCTGTACAAATCGCGGCTACTGTCACCAGGGTTGTCGCAATGGGGCCAAGGCGTCCATGGATGTGACGTACCTGCCTGCTGCGGTACGGGCGGGGGCGGAGATCCGTGCGGAAGCTTTTGTGACCGGTCTAGACCGTGACGCAAGCGGACAAATCACTGCCGTGGTCTACAAACAGGCCGGGCAGGAGCTGCGCCAGAAGACAAAGGCTGTTTTTCTGTGCGCGGGCGCGGTTGAATCTGCGCGGCTGCTGCTTATCCTTGGGCTTGCAAACTCAAGTGGGCAGGTGGGACGCAACTTCATGGCGCATCCTTCCACTCAAATCTGGGGTACTTTTCCTGAAGACACGCGGCCATACAAAGGGTTCCCGGCTTCGCTCATCACAGAAGACACCATTCGCCCCAAGAACGCCGACTTTGCCGGGGGCTATTTGATTCAGAGCTACGGCATTATGCCTGTGGCCTGGGCGGAGTCCGTCGCGCGCGGGCGCGGTTTCTGGGGTGCCCGCCTGCAAAACTATCTGCAATGCTTTCCGCATATCGCAGGCATGGGCATCAGCGGCGAGTGTCTGCCACATGCAAGCAATTACATGGAACTATCGGACGAGCTCGATACGCGCGGTTTACCCAAGCCGCTAGTCCACTTCAGCGCAAATGATAACGAAATCAAGCTGATGGACCACGCGACCAAGCTGATGCACAGCATTTGGGAAGCAGCCGGCGGCACAGACCGGTGGACGCTGAACCGCTTCGCACATCAGATAGGCACCTGCCGCATGGGCGATGATCCGGACTCCTCCGTCGTCGATGCATTTGGCCGCTCGCACGATATACCGAATCTCTACATCAGCGACAATTCGGTATTTCCAAATGCCATGCCCGCTAACCCGGCAATCTCGATCATGGCGCTTAGTTTGCGCTGTGCGGATCGGTTTTTAGGGCGAGTGTAGAACCGCTGGAATACAGCACCCGAGGTCGATCCCAGGATTCATCTTGAGATCGATCCTCGGAGTTTTATATTGAATCTACTGCCCTTCCGGGAAGTCCGCTCCAGCCGTGATTTTCTCCCATTGATCTATCTCAGTACCCCGGTTCACAAGATTTTCCCGGAAGCGCTTGAGCGCGCTCTTACCCAGCAGCAGATGAACTGGCGGCTCGGACGAATCCACTACGGCAATCAACGCCTCAATCGCCTTCTGCGGATTACCAGGCTGCTTGCCGGAGTTACTCCGAAGGTAGTCACGCGCCTTTCCTGCGGTTTCCTTGTAGTCGGGCAGTTCTTTCTTAGCCAGCTTGCCGGAGCGGCCCAGGAAGTCGGTGCGGAACGGCCCCGGCTCAATCACCGTGACATGCACGCCAAGCGGTTTCATCTCCGCCGCAAGCGCTTCACTGAAGCCTTCAACGGCAAACTTGGTTGCGGCATAAAACCCCCAGCCTGCTGTGCCGATAAGCCCGGCTATTGAAGACAGGTTCAGGATGTGGCCGCTACGCCGCTCTCGCATATGCGGCATCAGGGCGCGCGTGGTGCGCACCAGGCCATAGATGTTGGTCTGGAACATGTGCTCAAACTCATCGTCCGAAACTTCTTCAATGGCACCGTTGACACCATAGCCTGCATTGTTGACCAGTACATCAATCTGGCCGAATGCCGCAATCGCTTGTTCGGTAACCGAGGAGATGGCAGAAGCACTGGTGACATCGAGCGCAAAGGTGCGAGCAGTCTCAGGATATTGTTGTGCGAGATCCTGGATCTTTGTGAGATCACGGGCAGTAGCAATGACATGCTCGCCGCGCTTTAGAACCTCTTCAGCAAGCAGGCGACCGAAGCCGGTGGAGGCTCCCGTGATAAACCAGACGCGCTGCGGGGTGGACTTCGCCATAGTGTCGTACTCCTTGAATCACAGGCTGGGGAACAGCACGCCTGATTCAGGAGTAGATGCATTGGGCTGTCCTATAGCGTCATGAAGATGGCAGGGGGACGATTAAGCGCAGTAGAAGCAGCCCCAGCTCGGCAGGGGCTGCCCACTACTTGCGAGGAAGCCTAAACGCTGACTTTAGCCGGCTCGGGAGCCTTCACGGCAGACGCATCGGGCTTACGAATGTCAATGCCACCCTTGAAGAACGCGCCATCCTCAATCGAAATACGCTGCGCGGCCACGTCACCGGTCAGCGAGCCTTCGCTGCGGATGTCTACTCGATCACTGGCGATCATGTTGCCGCGCACCTTGCCCAGCACCACGATTTCGCGTGCCGTAATGTTGGCTGACACTTGACCGTTGCGGCCAACCGTGACGCGGTTTCCGGCCAGGTTGATGGTGCCTTCAATCTTGCCGTCGATGTAAAGCGATTCTGAGCCGGTCACTTCGCCTTTAATTACAAGGCTTTTACCGATGGTGGCCTGCTCACCTGCGGCTGCCTGGGCGGTAGCGCCGGTGGCGGGCCGTACAGCGGGCTCAAAGGCCGGGGTGGTCGGTGGAGTGGGGCGTTGGGGCTCATTGGCGGGTGTGCTTGCTGGCTGATTCGGTTTCCACATCGGTTCAGTACATCCTTTCGTTGCTAACGTATTCCTAAACCCAAATTGCAAGGCAGAGCCTGACCAGCTGTTGCTGACTGGCATGTGCGCAACACGCACCGGCTTTATTTGCTGCGCTTGCCCTTGGAAGCCTTGCAGCGGCAAGCCAAGACGAGCAAACACCATTACCTGCATCTTAAACAGAGCTCAGCTTAAATGCACGAGTCTCACCATCTTTTCATGACCTCGACAGGCTGGTGCGGGTACCGGGGCGCGCCGCAAGGTCCGCATTGCCGACAACGGTACGATATACAGCAGATGCACTTACAAGATTCCATCCTGCCGGCTGTGTGCCCGGTCCAGCATGACTGACCGTGAACTGCTGCACTATGTGGAGCAGGCTCCACACGCCCGCGTAGCTTACAAGCAGCTGGTACGCGAGTTTGGCTTGGGCGGCGGCCGAGAGCGTCGCCTGCTGCTGGAGCATCTGGCCCGGCTGACCGCGCAGGGCGCGTTGACCAAGGTAGACCGAGAGCAGTGGACCATTGCTCCCAAAGCCGCGCGTGGGGCCAATCGCGACAACCTGATTGCCGGACGTCTCGACCTGCACCGCGACGGCTTCGGCTTTGTGCGCGTGACCGGTCAACGCAACGCCGGGGAATCGACAGACGTTTTCATTCCGCCGCCCGAGATCGGCGGTGCCATGCAGGGCGACCAGGTGCTGGTTGAAGTTGCGCCGGTACGTGCCGGGGCAGACACAAACCGCCGCCAGGGCCGTATTGTGCGCGTGCTTACCCGACGCAACCCGACCATTGTCGGCATTTTTCGCCAGGCCACCAACCCGCGCCAAACCGGCCACCAGGTTATCGCGTTTGACGAAAAGATCACCCAGCCCATTCTGATCCCCTTCGACGAGCCGCTGCCGGAGCCGCGCGCCACCCTGCGCTCGCCGCATCGTGTGCTGGGTGAGGAAGCCGCCCTGCAAATTGCTGATTATCCCAGCCTGGATGGGCTGGTAGTGGACGTTGAGGTCACCGAGTGGCCTACAGAGACCCGCACCCCGCGCGGCCGCGTGGTGGAGGTGCTGGGTCGCCAGGACGATTTCGGCGTGGATGTTGAAATGGTGATCCGTAAGCACCAGTTGCCGCGCATCTTCCCGGAACCCGTGCTCGCAGAAGCCCGCGCGGTCGCGCACCTCGACCCGGATCTCTTTAAAATCCCGCACCCCCCTCAAGGTGTCATCCCGAGCGAAGCCGAGGGACCTGCTTTCGCGCGTCGCCGCGATTTCCGCAACCGCACCATCGTGACCATTGACGGCGAAACCGCACGCGACTTCGACGACGCCGTCGAAGTCCGCGAGCACGAGGACGGCAGCTGGGAGCTCGATGTCCACATCGCCGACGTCGCCGAGTACGTCCAGCCCGGCACTGCGCTCGATCTTGAAGCACGCCTGCGCGGGACCAGCGTGTACTTCCCCGACCGCGCCATCCCCATGCTCCCGCAGGAGCTGTCCAGCGGCATCTGCTCGCTGCGCCCGGACGAAGACCGCCTCGTACTTTCCTGCCTCATGCAGATCAACCCCGAAGGCGAGATCACCGGCTATGAAGTTTGCGAAGGCGTGATCCGCTCCGCGCGCCGCATGACCTACACGCAGGTAGCCGCCGTGCTCGACGGTGACGAAGCAGTTCGTGCAGAGTTTGCACCGCTCGTTCCGCACTTTGAAGCCATGCTGCAGCTGGCGCAAATCCTGAACCGCAAGCGCAACCGGCGCGGCTCTATTGACTTCGACCTGCCTGAGCCTACAGTCCAGTTTGATGCGGAAGGTGCCATGGCGGGGGTCACGCGCGCCATCCGCAGTTGGGCCAACCGGCTGATTGAAGAGTTCATGCTGGCCGCCAACGAGTCGGTAGCTTCATGGCTGTCCGAGCGTGCCCCGGCACTCTACCGCATCCACGAGAAGCCCGACCCCAAGCGCATCCTCGACTTCGAGGACACTGCAGCCGGCTTCGGCTACTCGCTTGGCCTGGGAAACTTGCCGGTCAAGCGCTTTGCCATGAAGCACGAAAGCCGCGAACGCCGCCACAAAACCGAGCGGGACGGACGCGCGCGCTCCACGCATCGAGACGCGCACGAGGTGCCCGAAGAGCTCCCGGTGACGCCGCAAATGTACCAGCGGCTGGCGCAGAAGATCGCCGGAAAACCGGAGGAGCGCATCCTGAGCTACCTGATGCTGCGGTCGCTCAAGCAGGCCCGCTACTCCGAGGAAAATGACGGTCACTTCGCGCTGGCGGCGGGCTACTACACGCACTTCACTTCGCCCATTCGCCGCTACCCGGACCTCATCGTCCACCGTGTCAGCAAAGCCCTGCTGCGTGCGGGCGTGAGCGGGCACGGGACGCTGCGCACAGATGAGCCGAGCGAGTTCCGCGAGCCGATCAAAATAGAAGAAGAATTATCTCGACCGGACCGCAACAAAGAAGTGTCATCCCGACCGAAGCGAAGCGAAGTGGAGGGACCTGCTTTTTCCGCCACCACCGTAACTGCCGCTCCAATAGCCACCATCGAGCTCGCAGCCATCGCCACGGAATCAAGCGAAACCGAACGCCGCGCCGCCGCCGCCGAGCGCGAACTTATCGAGTGGAAGAAAATTCGCTTCATGGCATCCAAAGTCGGCGAAGAGTTCAACGGGCTCATCCTGAGCGCAACCAAGTACGGCCTGTTTGTCGAGCTGAACGAACTCTTCGTTGAAGGCCTGGTACCGATCCAATCCTTGAGCGAGCTTGACGGCGACCAATACACCTACCGCGAAAACACACGCGAAATCCAGGGCGAAACCTGGCGGCGACGCTTCCGTATGGGCCAGGCAGTGCGTGTGTTGCTGGAGCGGGTCAACGCTGTTGAAAAACGGCTTCAGTTCACGATCATTCCAGGCGAGGAAGAGCTGAGCGCCCCAAGCCCGTTCGCCAAGTTCACGACGAAGAAGCCAGCGAAAGTCAAGAAGCGGAAAAGCATGCAGGCAAGCTCACCGAAGAGCCGCATCCCCGCGCCGAAAAGCATAGGCAAAAAGCCGAAGCGCAAACGGTAAGTGCAGATGCACACCTGCCGCCTAACAGTTCCTACTTCACAGACCGTACAGGAGTTCCAGGACGGTCCGGGTCAATGTGCTTGCCCAGCCGATACACCAGCCCCACAGAAAGCGCGAACTGCTCCTTGAAGTCGCTTTTGCCGCCGCTGCTGAAGTTGCTCAAGTTGGCGTCAGGCGAGATGCGAAATGCCAGCCGAGGTGACCGGTTCAGATCGATCGACCCACCGATGGCGCTGCCGAATGCAACCTGGTCGTTGTAAAAGCCGATGTTGCCCGGCTCCACATGGAAGCCGTTCCGGCTGATCCCTCCCAGCGCGGAGCTGAAATACCCGTAGGTGCCGCCAAACAGCGCATGGAGCGATACGGAAGCATGCGGATTGGCCACCAGCCGGTACTGCGGGCCGGCCAGAATGGAGTACTCGCTAACGGCGGGACCATTGATGCCATACGGGTTTGGAATGGCACCGCTGGTACCGTAGTAGGCCCGTACGTTGCCGTCAGCAGCCCACTTGTGTGTGAAAAAGTAGGCTCCCTGAATGTCCAGGCCGCCCAGGTTGGCCCCTTGCAGCAGCGACGGGCCGGCGTCGAAGTGCGTGTAGGCAGCGCCGCCGTAAACCTCGTATCGGTTGTTGTATGTCACTCCGGAAAGCGTGCTGTTGGGCGCTACCACCGGCGGGTGGAACTGCGGCGCTTGCGCAAACGCAACTCCGTGCGCGGCCATAAGTAACGTAGTGGGCAGCACGGCAGAGACAAATACGGCAAAGAGGCGACGGGCAAAACGGGTCATGCCGGCAGGGGTTGCAGGGTGGGGCAGGAAGCAGGACAAAGAGCGGAACCTCCGGAAAACAGCAGCACGCACACGGGTACAAGCTCCACTTTACATTGCGGCGCACCGGCTCGGCACCGGTTCCGCCCCGCTGCGGTAGGCTGAGAGGGTGACTGAACGAGAGAAACAGGCGCGCAAGCGCCTCAAAGGCAAGACCTGGGACGGACTTGAGCCCATGATTGAGGAGTACGCCGCAGCAGCGCGCGAGATCGCCCATCACACCTTCCGTGAGGAACTGGGCTGGACCGCAGCCTCGCTTGAGCCGTTGGAGCGCATCCTCGACCAGCTATGCCCGGCACCTGCTGAAGACACCGAGTGGCTCACGCTGCTGTGGGGCAGCTACTTCGGCGAACTGCTGCGGCGGCTGCACGGGGGCAACTGGGCGATGACGATCTACCCGAAGTCCGATGGAAGCGCAGAGCTCTCCGTGCCCACCCTGGAGCGCAACGGCTCTCGCCTGTACCCGATGATGAAGGTACACAGGCGGCTTACTCTCGGCCCGACCGAGGGCATTCCGGCCTTTTACAACATGCTGGTGGCGCGTTTTGGGGCAGTCCCACCTCGCATCCACTGATCCGTTCACATGGCTTCCATCCGGTACATTCCCGCTTAGGGCGGGTATGAGACAATCCGGATTGATGGAGAAAAGCCCCGCACTCGGTATCGCGGGCACTCACCTATGCTGGATAATCTATTTACACCGACTCACCTCCTGTTCGTTTTAGCCATTGCACTGCTCGTTTTTGGGCCACGCAAGCTCCCGGAGCTGGGTAAAGGCCTTGGAGAAGGGCTTCGCGGTTTCAAGCAAGGCATCAAGGGGGAACCGGAAGTCGCCGTGGTGAAGTCGGAAGCGGCAAAGCCTGAAACGACTCCTGAAATCAAGTAAGAAAACTTAGAGTTTCATAATGCCCGGAATCCGTCGGTAGCGTTCCTGCCGAAATGTAGACTCCGGGCGTTTGTGCGTTTTGAGCCGAATGGAACACTAATTTGAGCCTTTCAAGCACGAACAATCAATTCGAGAAAGTTCCATGTTGACGTTCCCATGGCTGCTCCGATAATCTGGCCCATGGACTCAGACGTACTGCCTTGCGCCCTGAACGCCCGGTCGCATATGCCACATGCCGGTTTCATACGCTGCATGGCAGGCAGGCGCTTTGACCGGGAGTTTAAAACATGAGACATACCCAGCCACACATTCAGCTTTTCCGTGCCAGCGGCGCTGCCCTTGCTCTCTCCTTGCTAGCCACAACCGCCGCACTCGGCCAGACAGTCACCGGCTCCATTACCGGCCTTGTAACCGACCCCAGCGGCGCAATCATCCCACACGCTGCCGTTACCGTCACCAACACTGCCACCGGCGTCCACACCCCAACCACCAGCAATGATTCGGGCGTCTACACTGTCCGCTTCCTGCCTATCGGCCCCTACACGGTTGAAGTCACCTCGCAGGGCTTCAGCAAGGTCACCGTGCCGCAGTTTGCCCTTGAGATCAACCAGACCGCCAAGGTGGACGCGCACCTTGCTGTCGGTGCCAGTACGGATGTCAAGGTTGAAGGTGAGCTTACCCCGATTCTCGATACCACGGATGGAACAGTGGGTTTGTCGCTTACGGCAAACCAGATCGCAACAATCCCTTTGAACGGACGCAATTTTTCATCTGTGACACTTTTTGAACCGGGTGCTGTGAACACGGACCCGCAAGGGCTTACAGGTGCGAACGCCCTTGAGCGCGATACGCAAAGCAATGGCATCGTAGCTATTAACGGCAACCGTGCTCAGGCAAATAACTATACCCTCGACGGCATCGACATCAATGAAGGGCAAAATAATCTCATTGCTTATAACCCTGCGCCTGATGCTATCGGCGAAATCAGGGTTATTTCCGCCGATGCTCCTGCGACATATGGAAATGTCAACGGTGGAGACGTTGTTTCCATTTTGAAAAGCGGAACAAACAAATTCCACGGTTCAGCATACGAGTATCTGGAAAATCAAACTCTGAATGCCAATAGCTGGGCTAATAAAAATATACCGCCGATGATTGATCCGGTAACAGGCGCGGTCACAAGAAATCTGATTTCCATCAATCCATTTACACAATCCCAGTTCGGCGGCACTATCGGCGGTCCTATCCTCAAGGACAAGCTGTTCTTTTTTGCGGACTACGAGGGAAACCGTGAGCACAGCGGCGGTGCGGGTACGGCCAGCGTGTTTACCGCGGCCATGCGGCAGGGAGATTTCTCAGCGGTTCAAGCCGTAAACGGCACACAGCTTCTGGATAGCCAGAATAACTTCGCACCATACGTTAATAACCAGATTCCAATCGTCAACCCGGTAGCGAAATACCTTTTCGCTCACCCTGAGATATACCCGCTTCCCAATGCTGCGCCCCAGGACGGGCTGGTTCAGAACAACTACATCGGTGCCACTCGTTCCTATCGTGTCAACGATCAGGGAGATGTCAAGATAGAGTGGGACCCACGAGTCGCGGACAAGGTCACAGGGTTTTATTCGCAATCCAATGCCTTCGATGCTTCCACAAATGTTCTCGCGGTTTCATTTCCGGGGCTGAGCCGTTTTCCGACCAAGATCTTCGGCAGCACATGGGTACACACGTTCTCGCCCGAGATCGTCAATGAGGCTCGCATCGGCTTCACGCGCGTGCGCTGGGACCAGGGAGTTCCCACTGATCCCACAGGCCTGTTTGGCTTGACAGGTAACCAGACCGTAGGCATCGCCTTTGGGCAGCAGCCATATGTCGGATTTTCATCATTGAATATCTCAAATAACTTCAGCTCTGTAGGCAATGCCGCAGCGCCGCAGGTGCTTCGGGATAATACCTTCTCCTACATTGACGATCTGACGATTCAGCGCGGACGACACCTGCTCAGCCTCGGCGTACAAGCCATTCGCTATCAACAAAACTATTCGCCGCTCGGTGCTCAGGGAGCACTCGGTTCGTTCAGCTACTCCGGCATTTTCTCCGGTCTGGGATCGGCTACATACGGGGGCGCGGACTTTGTTCTGGATCGCGCAAACCAGGACAATGTAGCGCTTGCCGGTGGAGGACTATACGGTAACCGGCAGTGGAGAACCGCGGAGTTCTTTGAAGACGACTGGAAAGCCACCGACAAACTTACAGTAACTCTGGGCCTGCGTTATGAATACGACCAGCGCTGGAACGAAGTGAACAATAAGACGGCCAATGTACTGCTTACCGGGGCCCAGGCGGGTACCGTCGAGTATGCCGGAGCCGTACCGGCCAACGCTCCGGCAGGTTCCACTGTCTGCGATAACATCTCCTGCTATCAGCCGACAAAGAATCAAATTCAGCCGCGTTTCGGTTTCGCGTATCAACCGATTCCGCGCTTTGTCATTCGCGGCGGCTACGGTGCTACCTCATTTTTTGAGGGAGATTCTAACAATCAACGGCTTACCTATCAAAGTCCTTTCCTGTCCTTCAGCAGCGTCACTGCTACAAGTCCGGTCATCGCGGCGGGAGCAACCGGTTACACCCCGGGAACGCCGCTGGCTGTAGAGAAGGGTTTCGCTGTCAATTCTCTCTCAAATACCAATTCGGGCTTCGGCGCGTGGCCCCAGAATATCCAGCCCGCTTACATACATGAGTTCAACCTGACTACTGAGTACGAGCTGTCGAAGAGCACCTCCGTGTCGCTTGCCTATGTCGGTGAGACGGGGCAGCACTTGGCCGATTACCGCAACGGCAATCAGCTTACGCTTGCCCAGGCACAAGCTATTTCGCAGCTTCCTGCCGGAGCCGCAATCCCGGCGGCGGACGCGGCACCATTTGCAAACCTCGTCGGGCAGGGTGGTCCGTTGCTGATTACGGAATCCGAGGCAGCATCGAACTTCAACGCCGGGGAGGTAAGTGTTCGGCATCGCCTTACAGAAGGTTTCGAGTGGACGGTAAATTACACCTACAGCCGCGCCCTGACTAATAGTGCCGGTAACTACACAGCGCCGAATATCAATGGTCAGAACGGGGCCTTTGAAAACGGCTATAACGGTCACGCCGATTACGGTCCGGCAGGGCAGGATGTCCGTAACAATCTATCGGCAGTTGCTGTCTATGCTTTACCGTATGGACGCGGCCTCCGGTTCGGTGCGCACGCAAATAAGCTGGTGGATCTAGGTCTCGGCGGTTGGTCCGTTTCGGGCTCCGTGATTGCTTATTCGGGTTTCCCGCTTACGATCTCAGGTCCGGACAATACCAGCACGAATACATTCGGCGACGGCGGCGGTAACATACGTGCGAATCAGTACCGCAAGCTTCGCGTTGTCAACCGGAGCATCAATCACTGGTTCGGCACAGACCCATCCGCCACGCCATGCACAGGCCCGGATAATGGAGTTTGCGCTTACGGTCCGGCGGCAAGCTTTCAGTTCGGTACAGCTGCGGTCGGCTCTGAGCGAGCTCCCGGCTACGAGCAGCTTGATTTCTCTGGATTCAAGGATTTCCACATCACGGAAGGCCAGTCACTCGGCTTCCGCGCGGATGCCTTCAACGCTCTGAACATCGCCAGCTACGGCAATCCGAACAGCAATATCGGTTCTGGTGCGTCTTTCGGGTTGATCACGAATACTCGCAGCGCTTCACGAGTCGTACAGCTGGGTGCTCACTATATTTTCTAGTCGAACCCTTGCAGGAGAGGCCGGACCTGGTCACAGGTCCGGCTTTCGTCCGTCAAGCCGCAATTAGAACCACGGCTACCAGCGCCAACCCGATTCCCACTGCCTGAACCCGCGTGGTTCGCTCATGCAGAAAGATCGCAGCTAACCCGATCGTTGCGCCTGGATATAGCGATGCCAGCACTGCTGCTACATCGAGCCGTCCGCTGAGCGAAGCCTCCATGTAGAAGCCGTTCCCGGTGGTATCGAGCAGACCGGCAATGGCTGCTAGCACCGGCAGCGGCAGCCATACAGGACTGTGCGTAGCCGTAGGCACGCGCACCCCGTTCGGACGCGCCCGTAGTATCAGCAGGGCTGCAAAGGCGGTAAGCGTCCCGCCAAGCCTGGATAGAGCAAGCGCCCGTACGAGAGGCACGTAAGCAGGGCCACCACCGGCAGCCCGGCCCGCAGCTGCTGAAGTATGCAGCCATACAAGCTGCAATCCGAAGCCGAGCCCGGCCAGAACGGCGAACAGGAGTGCCCGCTTCACCGGTTTGGCATCCCCGGCTATCACAGGGGATGGAGTCGGCGCGTAGGCAATCAGCACAATCGCGGCTGCCGCAACCGCAAACCCGGTAACCTGTAGCGGAGCCGGCAGCCCCTCCTTGCGCACGGCCAGCACCACCGGCAGCACAGCTGTCAGCAGCCCTGCCACGGCTGCGGAGAGCCCCATCGCGCCCAGCGCCAACGCCTCATAAAACAGCATCAGCCCGATACCCCCGGCAATGCCTGAGAGCAGCGCAATACCTGTCGTTCGAGGATCAAATACAACCGGCAACCGCAGCGAGAACGCGCCCAGCAGCAGGAGGCTCAAGCCATGCGCGATGAGCACAACACGGCTCGGCGAGGCACGCCGGGTCGCAAGGCCTCCGGCGAAATCAGCCGCACCCCAGGTAAGGCCCGCTGTTAGACCCAGCAGGATCGGCAACGCGGCACCTGTGTGGAGAAGGGAAGACATGGCAACGATTGTCTCGAACTAGAAATAACAGGGCATACCGCCCACGCGGCTCGCGGCCACTCCGTGGCTTTTTTCTCTACAGGCGGAGAAGGCGGAGAGCTTAGTGCCCGTTGCTACGTGCGGAAGGGTAGTAGCCGTCCGGTGCAATGATGTCGAGGTTCGGAGTGCCCTCAACCCGCACCTCGATGGTGTGAAACAGGCTGCTGGCCAGCACGTTCGCATGGCTGTTGTAGATCAGCGTGTACTGATTGCGCGCCGCATCTGCGATCTTGGCGAAGGACATCTGGATGGAGTTCTCAGAGAATGCTGAATCGAGCGTGCCGCCGGTTGCCACGGCATATTTGGGCAGCACGTTGTCGCGCACGGTGGGGATCAGCGGCAGGTGAAACTTGTCAAGGTAGCCCAAACCCCAGGTCGCGGAGTCACCCACCAGCGTGCCGTACACGGAGATGTTATTGGTGAGCAGGAAGCGCACCACCTCCTTGTAGGAAGCGCGGGAGCCCTGCTCCTTGCCGTCAGAAATGATGTAGATGATGCGTCGGCGGCCCTGGGGCTGCTTGGCCAGCTGCGTGGCGGCTTCCAGCACGGCATCGTGCAGCGGGTGGAACTCCTTGGGCGTAAGCGGCGTGGTAATACTGCCCGCCGAGCCACCGCGTTGCAGGTTCGGGTCTATCGGCCTGCCGTTAATGGTAGGGCCATCATCCATCGGTCCGCCGGGAGCAATAACCCCCATGTCGCGGCCCGGTGCTTTTTGAGCCTGGTTGATCGCAACATGGAGCCGGGCACCTTGTGCCCCGGTAAAGTCAGTAATCTCCTGCGGTGTGCTGTTGTAGCCGAACATGGCCACGGAATCCGACGCGGTGAACGCGCCTGTCAAAGCGTTCAGACTCTGGTTCACCTTGTTCATGGTGTCTGAGGGCAGGCTCTGGTCGATAACAAAGGCCACCGAAAGCGGGAACGGGTCCGAAGTAAAGTAGCGGATGCGTTGCGGTCGGCCATCCTCATACACCCGGAACTGACGCCAGCTGAGTGTCGGCACCAATGCGCCTTTCTTATCGCGCACGGTCACCGGCACAATCACTTCATTAACAGAAACAACCAGCGTGCCCTTGACGCCCTGGCCGGGTGCGGGCAGATCGGGAGCTCCTCCCTGAACATCTGTCGCATTATCGGTAACAGCACCTTGCCCCGGGTTTGCAGAGGAAGATGAAGGTCCAGCCGGACCGCCTGCACCGGAACCGGGCGTGGTCGGCGTGTCGGGTGAAGACAGCGCGGTGGTACCGGCTCCCGGCTTGACCTGATTCTTCAAGGTGCCAAGGCCATTTGGATCAGCGGCCTGCGGTGTCGGGGCGTCCGGGATCGCACTGCCCCCTTGCTGAGCCTGCTGCGCACCGGCAGCACTCATCACCGCAACCAACAAGATCCCTACCAAAGCAGCATGCTTCACAGGCTGTATCTCCTCAAATGGAACAGGTGCACCGACGCGTACTCCATGATGGATGCCGCTTTTTAAGCAAGTCGACGCAAAGCTAAGAGTACCAGAGCGCAAAATCATGCTGCGGACGTGGACACCGAGGGGGTATGCGTGGCACTGTCTGGTTAGAACGTTGCGTCTGGAGCCTTTAGACATGTCAAGTTTCAATCGTCGTCAGTTCCTGCACTCCTCTGCAATTGTTGCCGCTGGGGCTGCACTGCTTCCGGCTCATGCCGCACAGGCTAGTCCATTCGGTCTGCCGCTGGGCTTGCAGCTTTACTCTGTACGCGACCAGCTTAAAGCCGACTACACGGGCACGCTCAAGCAAGTGGAGAGCTTCGGCTTCCGCGAGGTTGAGGCAGCCGGTTTCTTCAACCAGTCCCCGGCACAGGTCAAGATGGCGATGACGTCCGCAAGGCTGCACTGCGTCTCCGCACACTACTCAGCGCAGCAGTTGCTTCAAAACTTCGACGCGATTCTTGACTTCCACAAGGAACTTGGAACGGCGCACTACATCATCTGCTCGTTTCCCGGTTTTCGTGACACAAGCAAGTCCGGCAAGCTGCCGTTCAAGCAGCAGGTTACCTCGTTTACAGCAGATGATTGGAAGTGGAATGCCGAGCAGTTCAATACCTGGGGGGCGAAGGCGCATGCAGCCGGGTTCCAGTTCGGCTACCACAATCACACCATGGAGTTCGCGCCCAAGGACGGTGCCATCCCCTATGACACGCTCGTTACTCAAACCGATCCGAAGCTGGTTGTCTTTGAGCTCGACTGTGGATGGGTCACGGTAGGCGGCGGCAGCCCGGAGCACTACCTGCGAACTTACGCGAACCGCATCAAAATGCTGCATGTCAAAGATTTCAAGCGCGGTGCAGGGCAGGGTTCGGTCGACAACCCGCCGCCGGCTGCCGAGCTGGGCCAGGGTACAGCAGACTACCCGGCGATTTTCAAGGCAGTCAAGCCGGGCGCTATCCAGCACATGTTCGTGGAGCAGGAAGCGTACCCGGATATGCCTTGGGAGCAGGCACTAAAGACTGATGCAAGCTATATAGGCAAGCTGAAGACTTGAAAATTGCCTGTGCGGCGGATAGTTATACCGTGACATTTGCAAATAGGAGCCTTTCGGGCTTGTTACCCGTCTAACCTAGAGCCATGCGCCGCCTCGCCTTTGCTCTCTCTCCGCTCCTGCTGCTTGCCCCCTGCCTTCACGCGCAGTCAGCTCCGTCGCCCGACGCGCCGCCGACCAGCTCAGCCCCTGCGCCCTCTGACGACACGCCGCAGGGCGCACCGGTCACGACGCTGCGCGTCAACTCGAACCTCGTCTCGCTCTACTTCACGGTGCGCGACAAGCGCAATGGGCTCATCCCGGACCTGAATCGTGACGATTGCCAGGTGTTTGAAGACAAGAAACCGCAGAAGCTGCGCAACTTTGAGGCTCACGCCAATCAGCCGCTTACGCTTGGCATTCTGCTTGATACCTCGGGCTCGCAGATGAACGTGCTGCCGCTGGAACAGCAGTCCGGCTCGACATTTCTCAAGCAGGTGCTTGAGGATAAGGATGAGGCTTTCCTGATCTCGTTCGACGTGGACGTTGATTTGCTTGAGGACTACTCCAACAACGCCGGGCAGTTAAGCCGTGCCATGAACAAGGCCGTCATCAACACGGCCGGCGGCAACGGCTCCGCGGGCGGTCCGGGCATCGGGCAGGGCACTATCCCCACGCAGGGCGCGCCCAAGGGCACGTTGCTGTTTGACGCCGTGTACCTTGCGGCCAACGACAAGCTGCGGCAGGAGACCGGGCGCAAAGCCATGATCCTGCTGACCGACGGAGGCGACCAAGGCTCAAAATATCGCATACAGGATGCGATTGAAGCGGCACAGAAAGCAAACAGCATCATTTACGTGATCCTGATCGCTGACCGGGGCTTCTACTCGGGCGGCGGCTTTAACCTTGGCTATAACGGTGACTCGGCCATGCGCAAGATGGCCGAAGAGACAGGCGGCCGCGTTATCGATGTGGGCAATAACGGTAAAAAGCTTGAAGCAGCCTTTCAACAGATTCAAGATGAGCTGCGTACCCAGTATGTAGCCAGCTATGTGCCGTTGAATGCTGATTTTGACGGCAAGTACCGGGCAGTCAGCATCCAGTGCAAGGGTGACGGGCTGAAAGTCCAGACCCGCAAGGGGTATTATGCGTTGCCGCAGGATGAAGCGCAGTAGCGAAGCCACCAATGGCCCCATAAAGCCTTCTCACCAATAGTTACGCAAGGAGAGCTTTATGAAATTTCGTACAACCCTGTCACTCGCCGCAGTATTGCTATCTGCCTCGTTGGTGCAAGCCGAGGTCCATACCGACTATGATCACCAGGCGGATTTTTCCAAGTATCACACGTACTCATGGGGCAATGTAAAGACTGACAATCCACTCAACGTTAGTCGCATCAAGAGTGAAGTGGACAAGGATCTACAGGCAAAAGGGTGGCAGTTAGTGCCTTCCGGCGGCAGCACGACAGTGTTTGCAACCGGCAATATCAAAAATGAACAGGAAATGGAAACTTTCTATAACGGCTTCGGCGGCGGCTGGGGCGGCGGTTTTGGCGGGAGAGGTTTTGGCGGCTTCGGCAACGGTTTCGGGGGTGGCTTCGGCGGCCTCGGTAACTCCGGCGAGGCAACTACCACGACAAACAATGTCCCGGTGGGACACCTGGTTCTCGACATTTTTGACAATTCAAACCACAACCTGCTGTTTCGTGGCAATGCCAGTAATGATGTGTCAAACAAAGCCTCTAACAATACGAAAAATATAAGTAAGGACATCGACAAGATGTTCCAGAAATTTCCTCCCAAGGATAAAGGATAAAGGCTAAAGGCTAGTCAGCACCATACATTTGCCCGGCGGCTCCCCGATACACGGGTTGAGCCGCCGGCATGTGTACCGTTGCCATGCAGGTATTTTGCCCGGCAGCCGTCTTGCAAATCTCCGGCAGCCTGCCGGACGGAACCGCTCTCTTGATCCATACAAGTTTTGCAAGCCTCCTGGTGCCGGAAAGCTTTGCATGTGCCAAAGTACTTGTAAGGAAAGCTATGACAAGAAGCATATTTCGTTGGGCATTTGTCTTGGCAGTTGCACTGACTACCGAGGTACCTACCGTGCAAGCAATTCCGTTTCTTAACCTTTCGGTCACCACAGAGTACGATCACTCCGCGCAGTTCGGTGCCCGCACTTACTCCTGGGGAGATGCGCGCATGCCGGTTGCCGCCTACATCGACCCGATGAAAGCGCTTGTAGATAAAAACTTCAAGGCTCGCGGCTGGCAACTGGTGCCCTCCGGCGGCAGCGCGACCGTGTTTGCACTGGGCGACACGCAGGATGGTCCGCAGCTGATCGCCTACTATGCCAATCATGGCGGTACATGGGCGCAGAACTGGAGTCCACAGGGCTGGGGCGCTGGATGGAAGCCGGGTTATGGAGAGTTGGTTTTTAACGCCCTGGGCACTGCGGAAACGCACCTGGTAGTGGACATATTCGATACAGGCAGCCACCACTTGATGTTTCGGGGCGTCGTGGGAGAAGACCTGTCGGATGCGGAGAAGAAAAATATCAAGAGGCTGTCCGGCAATTTGAAGCAAATGCTGAAACAGCTGCCGAAAAAGTAAGGTATTTCTATTTACATCAGGCGGTTCAACCTTTTACAAAAGCAGCATAAGCCTCAGGGCAGCTGGTAGAACTCGACCGAGATGCCTTCCGGGCTGCGCACTGTCATGATGCGCAGCCCATGCTGAGATCCCGCCGGTACGGCTTGCGTTGTACCTAAGGTGTGCCAGCCCACGCGAGCTGAGGCTTCAAGTGCGGCATCGATATTGTCGGTTTCGAAGCAAAGGTGGACGGAGCCGATGTCGCAGGAGCGCGGCATGAACTGCTTACGGTTTTGCGGGCCGGTGTACTCAAATAATTCAATATTCAGGCCCGGCCCATGCACGAGCACTACGGCCGCGGCCGCGCCGGGAACTCCCGTGGGCTGCTCTAGAAGGTCTCCGCTCACAGACATTGACTGCTCTGCAGTGAAGCCGAGTACCCCAACCCAGAACTCGAGCGCGTCCTGCATGGAGGCGACTGTAAAGCCGATGTGGTTTGCGCGTTGAATTTTAAAGGAGCTTTCAGCTGTTTTTTGAACACCACTAGCCATATACGCATATTAATAGAAAAGGTACCGGAGGAGTTGTGACAGTGCCGCGTGAGTACCGCTACCTGCTGCTGGATGTATTTACAGAAACGCCCCTCGCCGGCAATCAGCTGGCGGTATTTCTTAATGGTGGCGGGCTTAGCGATGCGGAAATGCAGGCATTGGCGCGCGAAACCAACCTGTCGGAAACCGCGTTCTGCTTTCCTAATCTCCTGCCCGGCGGGTCCCTGGAAAATGGCGTCAGGGTCAGGATTTTTACCGCCGAGGAAGAGCTGCCCTTTGCCGGGCACCCTACCCTGGGCACAGCAGCAGCCCTGCGCTGGACCTTGCCGGAGCTGGCAGCCGCGGCCATGGTAAAGCTGCGGCTTGACGCAGGCGTGGTCCCGATCCGGTTCACCGCTTCAGCCTCAGCACTGCAGTTTGGTCAACCGGTGTACGGCGAAATGGAGCAGCCCTTACCCCGGTTTGGCCGTCGGCATGATCCGCAAGCAGTTGCCGAGGCGCTTGGCTTGCCGTTTGCCGCGCTCGATGCCGCAAAGCCCATCCTGACCGTCAGCACGGGCATCCCCTTTGCTTTAGTGCCGCTTGTCTCCCTTGAGGCCTTGCAGACCTTGGCGGTGCCACAGCAGGCTGCGCGAGCCTATCTCAGTGGAACCGATGCCAAGTGGTTTTACATCCTGGCACCGGCGGAGGCTCCGCTGCATTGGCGGGCACGCATGCAGTTCTACGGCGGCGAAGACCCGGCAACCGGATCTGCAGCCGGTTGCGCGGCAGCGTACCTGGTCCACGGAGGCTATGCGCCCGCCGGCACGCCTCTCGTACTGGAGCAGGGTGTGGAAATCGGACGGCGCAGCGTATTGCACCTCCAGGCCGTGCTCCAACTCATGCTCCGGCCCGGATCTAATCCTCGGAATCCTTCAAAATGGAGCCTTGACAGCTACGTTCGTGTCGGCGGAAGCACCATTTGTGTCGCAGAAGGACGCTTTTTCCTTCCATGATGCACATTCGATCCACAGCCTCGCAGCCGCCAAGGACGGGCGTTTCCGGCTTCGCGGGCTAGATTTCCTTCCTTTCATTTAAAAATCTCGCACACTTTCACTCTCTCTTCGCCATTGCGTAGTGGGGCCGGGCTCCGTAGTCTGGGCAAGCATTCAGAAGCCGCAACATCGGCAAGCGGATGCAACCTTCGCCTTTTTCAAAAACAATTTGAGCGAGGTAATGCCGGACACGCCGGTTTTGCCGTAAGGAGCCGCAGCCACCCGTAAGCAATCGGGTGTGCACGTCTCCCATCGACAACCGCCGTAAAGCCCGGCTTTTCCTCCCCGTGCCTGCTTTTGCCTGCGCTGTTTGCAGGCAAGGCAGGGGCGCAAAACGTGCCTCACGACGCGCTTGCCGGAGCCTTGTCTCCAAACAAGCCGCACACCGGCGCGAGCGCCCCCGCTTTGCCCCAAACACCATGTTGGAGCTTGGCCCGGCTGACATAACAGCCACTCCCCTTGGGGAACGGCCACGGATCCCCGCCCTGGGGAGCATGCGCTGCACTGTGCCTAAAAACCGGTGCCGAGCAGTACGGGGTCAAGAAAGCGAGCGACCATGCGGCCCAGAAAAGTGATTCTTGTAGTGGACGGCAATGAACAGGTACTGAGCGTACGAAAGTTCATGCTGGAAACGCGCGGCTACCGTGTAGTGGACTCCGCAGATGCCAACGGCGCGCTGGAGCGCTTTGCCCAGGGCGGCATCGACCTGGTACTGAGCGACCTGCTGCTGCCCGGCATGGACGGCAACGAGATGGTCCGCCGCATGAAGGCCGAGTCGCCGGAGACGCCGGCCCTGCTGGTGAGCGGCACAGTCAAGGACTTTGCGCGGGCCAATGCCGCCGACGCCTTTTTGCCCAAGGGTGCTGTGACTCCGGGCGAGCTGGTGGAGCGCATCAAGATGCTGCTGGTGCGCAAGCGCGGACCCAAGCGGGCCATCGTCTCCAGGCCGGAGCTGCCCGGCTACTCTGACTCCATGGGCGCGCATGCGTAGGCACTGCCTGTGCATGCCCGGGCTGTACTCTAAAATGGTGGGGTGAGTCACACAGGCACCCGCCCGATCATCGAAGCCGACCAGCTCGGCAAGACCTACAAAGTAGGCAAGCTGCAAGTCTCGGCATTGGCAGCAGTTTCCTTCACCGTACAGCCGGGCGAGTTTGTTGCCATTGTGGGGCCGTCGGGCTCGGGCAAATCAACCTTGTTCTACATATTGGGTGGGCTCACACAAGCCACTTCCGGCCATGTGCGTATCGACGGCATCGATTTCGCCGCGCTCTCCGACACAGAGCGGACCAAGATGCGCAAAACCAAGATCGGCTTCGTATTTCAGAAGTTCAACCTGCTGCCCACACTTACCGCTCTCGGCAATATCGAGATCGCGTACGAGATTGCCGGTGCGGGGCAGCCGCTAGATCGCAAGCGCCTGGGCGAGCTGACCGAAATGCTGGGCATCACCGGGCGTTTGAAGCATCGCCCGTCAGAGCTGTCAGGCGGTGAGCAGCAGCGGGTCGCCATTCTGCGGGCCCTGGTGACCAAGCCGGCTATCATCCTGGCCGATGAGCCGACCGGCAACCTCGACACCAAAAATTCTGACGCGGTATTGTCGATGCTGCGCCACTCGAATAAAACCTTTGGACAAACGGTGCTGATGATCACGCATAACCCGGAGGCTGGGGCCTTTGCGGATCGCACGCTGCACATGCGGGACGGTACCATGGTCGAGCTTGAAGGTTGACCCAGGCAGGCTGCTTGGGTAAACTTCAACCTGTACCAAGCGGGAGTAGCTCAGTGGTAGAGCATCGCCTTGCCAAGGCGAGGGTCGCGGGTTCAAGTCCCGTCTCCCGCTCCAATCGCTTCCAGTTGTTGGAAGTTTAAAACACTGGCCTCCCCTAACAGGTTGAGGCTGGCTTTATATGAAGTTGTTTAGAAGACGGCGCGGTACCCAAGTGGTAAGGGAGAGGTCTGCAAAACCTTTATGCGCCGGTTCGATCCCGGCTCGCGCCTCCAGTCTTTGCACGTAAACTCCTTCAACCTTTCACCGCCCGTAACAATTTATGGATTCTTTGCGCCCTCATGCGCCAGATGGTCGTAGTTCAGAATCGCGTTGAACACGAGCGCATAGCTGCCGATCGTTTCCCCGCGATAAATAGGGTTGATGGCAAACAGCAGCACGTTTCCCCGGCCCAGGTGCGCGTCCACCACGGCAGCACGCTCCGCAAGCGGTGCCGGGTTTTCAAGCAAGCCTGAGAGCAGCAACTGCCTGGTCTCCGCGAAGCGCAGCAGCACTTCAGGCCGCATCGCCTGCGGAATCAAAAACGGATTGTTACGCGCCTGCTCTTCGTTGAGTGGTACCGCCTGCCACGGCTCCACGCTCGGCAGGGCAGGGCGCGGCTCCGGGGTACGGTCTTCCGGGGCATCCTCATCGTCCGGGCCTCCGCGTCCGGTTACGCGGTGTGTGTCCTTCGCCGTCGGCGGATTTCTCCCGCTGGTGGTGTTGCTGATATTGAAGGCCATGCCGGACTCACTGTAGACAGGCAGCTGCCCGCTATAGCCATAGGTAACCGGCGCAGTAGTGGATACAGGCATGGAGCCGAGCACGCTGCCCACCAGGTTCACGTTTGCGGTAGACGCGGTGGAAACGCCGGGCGCAAGGCCTGCATCAATGGCGAACTGCGCGCTGTCTTCACTTGTGATGAGCAGGCCGCCGCGCTCGACAAAGCTGCGCAGATGCTCAACACCCGCATCGCCGAGACCGGGGCGCATGTCGGGGGTCGAGTCGATGCGGCCCAGGTTCGGGGTGAGCGGCGTAGTTTGCCATGGCTGCGCATTCCCGTACATCGGCAGACCCTGCATAATTTGTGAAGATGCCGTGTGGCCGGTCACGGGTGCGAACAGGATCACGTCGTACTTTGAGCGCAGGTCCGCCTCGCTCGCGGCAGTCTGCGTGCTGATGTAGGTGTACGGAATGCCGAGCGAGTCGAGCGCCTCGCGCCACCAGCCTTCGGTTTGCGTGGCGAGCCAGGTGTGCATCATGGCAATACGCGGCAGGTGGTCGAGCGTGTGCTGTTTGACGGCTGGTACAGAAGCGGCATAATTCAAGCTGTCATCGAAAAGGCCTAAGTCGATCAACTTGCTGCCGAATTTAGGATCTCTGGCATCTACGTTGCCGATTATCAAGGAACCGGCACCGTACTGTTTGCCGGATATGGTTGTAGGTTCATCGAGAATTGTAATTTTTGCGGCTGGGAATGCATACGCAAGAGCGAGCAGGCTGATCTGTCCTGTGTTATTAAAAATCCATCCTCCGCCCGGGGCGGCGTTGAAGAGGTTTGCGCTAGATCCATTAAGGTTTACAGGGCCAGACATCTTGGCTTGCAAAATCGCCGGGTCCAACACCCGCGTCACCTTGGCATTGAACAGTAAACTGAACGACCACGCAGTATCGTCATAGGCATGCTTCTGCTGGTCCTCCGGTGCCCAGTACTGCCGATCGAGCAGCGCATCGGCTACACGCGAAAACGGTTGGTCCATGCGGATAACATACGAGCCGACAGGAAAACTCACCGGTGTAGTCTTTTCCGCGGGCATCGGCTCGCCGGGAGCCACAGCCGCGGCCTTCCCCGGCTTTGCGGCATTCTCTCCGCGTGAAGCTGCCTGATCACTCGTCGTCACGTTCACGGTAGCCGCTTCTGTTAACCGTGAAATCTCCACATGCTGTTTAGACAGTGTCCGCAATAGTTCTAACTGGCGGTTGCTATAGGCAGCATCGGCACTCAACACATATGCCGCAGGCCCGTTTGAAGCAGGCTTCGCCACCGACCGCTTCGCCTTGACATAGTAGTTGTCAAGAAAATGCTCACGGTTTTGGGCGAAGTAGGACAGCGTCGTCAGCAGCGCGGACTGCTCATAATTATTGTTATCCCGCTGCGACCACATCACGCTCGCAAGCGGAGGATTCTGGCGGTACCATTCGCGGCTATAGGCGTCAGGCGGCAGGATGCGGCGCACAGTATCCGCGCCGCCGTTGCCGAATGTTTCATACAGGCGGCTGATGCCGTTGTGCATCCCGGCCAGAAACATCAGGTAGCCGGGGCTCCAGGTGTCAAAGTCGCCATGCGTGTACACGCCCGGGAAGCCGAGCGACTGCATCTGTCCAACATTGTTCCAGCCCAGCGCAGCCCACTCATCGGCAAGCAGCGGGTCAATCCAGGCGTTATAGGGTCCGTCGCCGACAGTGTTGTCGTAGAGAAACGGCTCGGACTCATGCAAATCGTGCAGCACGAGAGCATGGTATTTCAAGAACGTATCAAGCACATGCTGTGTAAGTTGCAGCGTCATCGCCATGGCATCGCGGTTATTGTCGTGCGCTACGTAGTGGCCCCAGTAGATCAACCGCGGATAGGTCTCACCGGGGTGCGCCAGGTGCCATTTATACAGGTCCACCATGCGGTCGCGCCCGTCTACCTCAACCACCGGCGTGATAAGTACAACCATATGCTCCCGGATATAGCGGATATATGGCGAATTGTCCACCGCAAGCCGGTAGGCAAGCTCCATGAGCGCGGTGGGCGAGCCGGTTTCCGTCGAGTGGATGGTGCCCGTAATGTAGTACACCGGGAAGCTCTGCCGGGCAATCGCTGAAGCTTGATCATCCGTAATGGCAGGCTTGCCGCTCGCGGGTCGTGGGTCGGCTAACTGCGCAAGCCGCGCGTTGTTCGCGTCCATCTGCTTCAGCAGCGATTCATCTCCGACAGCAGCGGCGATCATCTCGCGGCCTTCTTCACTCTTGCCGATAGATACCACCTGCACGCGCGGCGTATGCGCCGCAAGCAGGCGAAAGTATTTGGCCACTTCTTCCGAGTCCGGAAGCTTGCCCGGCGCACCGGCGATGTCGCCGATGACTGCCGCCGGTGTCGGCACTCCGGTCTTTGAGGCCGGCAGGTAGTCGGTCAATGCCGAGTTGAAGTACGGCTCCGTCGTGTACCGGGCGATGGCCGCCGTGTAGTCCCGGTCAACCGCTTGCCCCGGATCGCGCGCGTACTGCCCGAGCATCGCAGGTGGAATAGCCGGTGCGGGCGTTTGCCCTATGGCGGCAGCGGTGGCAAGCAGACAAAGAACCAGGACGAAACGGGAAATCATGGACACTCCTGCAATCAAAACCGGCACAGTTCAGGCGGAGGGCACCACCTTGCTGAGCGTATGCGGAGAGTACTTGAAAATCCTGCCCATTAGAAGAAAGTTTTGAATCAGCGACTCAAAGTTGCCATAAAGCGGAACATGAGCCGGTAAGCTGGGCATCAACCGGAAGATGTTATATCGGTACTCTGTAGTAACTGAAAATTAAAAGGGACACTTGCCGAGGGTGATGCACTGCCCACTCGAAAACATCAAGGTTTTCGACCCGGCTGTACATCCTCCCTCGCCTCGTGTCCCCGCTGGAAAGTACCACGTCCCAGAAATTCCGGTCCGTCTACCTTACCGGCCTGTAACTGCTCCTGAAACGTTCAGGAGATTGTTTCCAGTGTCCAAAATTTAATTCCATGAATTCATGGGACGCTATCAGCTATAAGCAGGAACAAGTTCACCGGTTTCAGTGTACTTACGCAAATTGCCTAACAAAATACCCCACAGTGTGTTGCAGGTGGAGAGCGAATCGTGCCCTTCAGGCCAGCCTGTATGATCCAGGTGCACGATGGTTTCAGTCTCTCCCTGGTTCTCCAACGTCCATATGACCTTTGTGCCCTTGGCCACCCCCGGCCCTGAAATGCACTCCCGCTCAATCTCTTTGCCGGATACCAGTTTTGTCGTTTTCCATTCAAAGGATTCACCATTTGAAAAGACAAACTTGGAGGTACCGCCCTCGGTGAACGAGCCTTCAGCGCTAGTGGTGTACCAGCCTTTCATGCCTTCTTGTGTAGAGATAGCCTGGAAGACCGACTCGGGCTTTGCATGAATACGAATTCTATGTGTAGATGACGCCATACTTCTCCTTATGTACTACCTGTTGTGAGTGAGTGAGTTTGCAACTTGAACGCTGCCGGCAAGCTGCCTGCTATTGAAAGCCCCGCAACTATACAAAAGCTGTTACTGCATCTTTATCCGCATTGCGGGCAGAGTGGTTCGGCTGGTTTCCATTAGCACCTTGCCAACGAGGAAAAAGGTCTTTGTCGAGCTCGATATCGAGCATATCCAGCACCCGGTTGACCGTCTGATCGATAACGGCTTCCAGTGTGGTGGGACGATGGTAGAAAGCCGGCACAGGCGGCATGACGATTGCTCCCATTTCAGTCACCTGCACAAGCAGGCGCAGGTGCCCCAGGTGCAAAGGCGTTTCGCGCACCAGTAACACCAGCCGCTTTCGGTCCTTGAGCATAACGTCCGCGGCCCGCAGCAGAAGATTATCCGAATACGAAGTTGCGATGCCGGAGACAGTCTTGATTGAGCATGGTACGACCACCATGGCGGTGGCCCGAAACGAGCCCGAGGAGATGGATGCCGCGATGCCTCCGGGCCGGTACACCTTGTCAGCCAGGGCCTCTAATTGTTCAGGAAGAAAATCCGTTTCGAGTGCAACCGTACGGCGCGCTGCCGGCGTGAGCACAAGATGGGTTTCCACCTCGGGAACTTCATGCAGGATTTGTAACAGGCGTATGCCGAAGATGGCCCCGCTTGCACCTGTCATGCCTATGATGATGCGTTTCATACAGTTTCACTCCGATCCTCTCTCCACTCCAGAAACGTTACGGGAACGCCGTCCGGATCATGGATTTGAAAAAGCCGGGCACCCCACGATGTCTGTACGGGGTGAGGTGCGGCTACCTTGAGCTGCTGCCACGCGGTTTGTATATCCTCAACTTCGACCACCACATGCACGCGCCGGCTCACATCCAGCTTCTCAGGATGCGGTTCCCGCGCATTGTCAAGGATCTCCAGACGAAGACCGCCGCCAAGCTCGAAACGCCGCCCCCGCCCACGGCTGCGGTCCCACTCGGCTACGATGGGGAAGCCGAGTGTCTCGCCATAAAATGCCGCCACTTGCTCAAAAGCATCAGTCGCAAACGCAATATAACTCATCGAGGAGTTTCAACTGCCTGGCTTGCAAGTGCAGTGGATTGACAAAGAGGCAGCACCTGCTCAGTGAGTAAGGAAAGGCTTCTCTCCCACGAGGGCAATTCGTCCTGCACGTCATATGACGTAATCAGGAGTGTGCCGAAGCCGCCCACCTCTGCATCGAGAGCGCGCAGGCGGGCTGCAACCGTTGCCGGTGACCCGACAATCCAGAGTCGATCGCAAAGATAATCAAGGGTGATGTCTTCGTCAGGCATCTCGGGATTCATCTTGAGTAGAGGCCCAAGTCCAAGTTGCAGATAGAGAGGCAGCAAAAATTCCTGCCAGCAGCGGCCCATCATCCCGCCCATGGCACATTTTCGTGCTTCGGCATCCGTGGGAGCGACATAGACGTCTCGAATAATGCGCCAGTCACCCCGATGCGCTTCTCTCCCTGCAGCGCTTGCCGCCGCTGCAACCGTCGACCAATGTTGCGCGGTATTTTGATTGTCAGGACTGATACTGAGGCTTACGGGAAGGTACCCTTTGGCCCCGGCAAGTTTGTGGTTCTCTGAACCCGGCGTAAGTGCGGCAATACCGATCGGCGGATGCGGAAGTTGATAAGGCCGCAAGTGGTATCCAAGAGAATCCAATGTTGAGTTGGTTTCCCCGACATTCCAGAATTCACCCTGAAACTGCTGCGCGCCCTCACGCCAAAGACGAGTCATAATCTCCAGCGACTCAAATGTCATGCGCCGGTTTCGCCCTTTTGCAGTATCGAGCGCAAATAGTTGATGGTCAGTAGGGAGCGCACTAATTCCCACCCCGAGGTTATAGCGACCCTTCGCCAAGTGATCCAGGTAAGCTACGCGGTGTGCCAGCTCAATCGGGTGATGGTACGGCAGCAGGTGACCGAGAGAACCTAAACGGATGTTGGTTGTCCGTGTAAGTGCCTGCGCAATCAGCAGGTCGGGCGCGGGGCAAGGCTCCCAGGTGGAGGTAAAGTGCTCCCCGATCCAGGCTTCCTCAAACCCGAAGAAGTCGAGTCGTTCCAACTCCTTCAGGTCCAAGGCTTGTCCATCGCCGATACTGCGCTCCGGCGGGTGCGAGGGCATTAGAAAAGCACCGAGCTTCATTTCTAACCTCTAGGTCTTGGGTTGCTTGTGCATTTCCACGAAGTCGGTATCGGAGAAAGTATATGGATAATCCGGACGCTGATCCGAAACGCGACCGAGCTTGGGCCGGAGCTGACCGAAAGCACGATACACATTGCGGTACGGCTGGCTGGCGAAATGTGTAATCAGTTCGTTCCAGTCGCGCGGCTTTTCGTGGATCATCTTCTCCATCTCTTTTGCGATCTCATCGTCTGACATCGGCTTGGCCCCGGCATCGACTTTCAGCGGATCAGAAACCACGGCAGCCGCGTACGAGAACGGATCAACCTTGCCGATCAACGGAATAGTGCAGTCGAAACCGACTTTTGTCACCGCGTTCGGTGGTTTATCCGTGTTCAGACTTGGGTCGAGAGGCAACATGTTCTGCCCTTCCAGCAGAACGATGCCTGTCTGCGGGTTGAATCGCCAGGCCTGTGCCCATTTCACCCGCTCATCGTTGTAGATGTCGATATCATCGTCAAAGACGTAGGCCGTTTTCGGCATCCACTGCCGCGATCCGGCAAGCATGATCGCCAGCGCCTGCTTGGCATCGCCGCCTGAGCGGGTTTTGATGCAGACATAGCCGATGTTTGAGCATCCGCTTGGAGGCAGGAAGACATTCTGAACCAGGATGCCTGCCTTGACCAGCGCGTTATACAGATCGCCCTCAATCGCCGGCTGAAACGCCATCATGTCCGTTCTGCCCGGGTGCAATCCGCCGATCGTAGCGTACTGGTAAATCGCGTTCTTGCGATGCGTTATGCAATCGACTACAAAGCGGTTGTTATGCGGGAGTCCTCCGCCGTATGTGCCGGTGTACTCTCCATAAGGTCCTTCATCATGAACCCAACCTTCTGACGTGATGATGCGGCCTTCGAGCACAACCTCGGCATTGGCGGGAATCGTAAGGTCATTGGTAATACACTTCACCAGCTTCGCCGGTTCACCGTAGTAGCCCCCCAGAACTTCCCAATCGTCACTGTCCGGGTTGCTCATCATGGAGGCAATATGGTCCAGAGTCGGACCGCCGATCAAGACGGTGATCGGCATATCCTTGCCTTCTTTGGCATAATATTCCGCCGCGATACGGGCGCGATGTGTCGCGTTGCGCATATCGATGTTGGTCTCATTCTTGGACCGGTACATAAATCGATAAATGCCTTGATCGATCAACCCGTTCTCCGGGTTGCGACTCACTACGTTCGTATCGTTCAGGTAGGCATTACCGTCTTTCGGGTGGTACTGAAACAGGGGGAACATCGTTAGATCAACGTCATCGCCCTTGTAAACAACCT
>CAXSFX010000009.1:0-41326 GCA_964236655.1 uncultured Acidobacteriaceae bacterium
CGCGACTTTAACAATGCTGACGACGGACGCAACCCGGTCGCTATCGTCAACCAGTCACTGGCCGCCCGCGAGTGGCCGGGCCAATCCGCAGTCGGCCATCAGATCCGCAGCGGCGAGCTGCAGAGCGTCAACAAGGGCTTTGCGACCGTCATCGGCGTCGTCGGAAATATCCATAACTCCAGCCTGGATGCCGCTCCGGAACCCGACCTGTATATCCCGCGCGCGCAGGACCCGAGCGGCTATGCCATTCTAGCCATTCGCATTGAAGGCAAGCCCGGCGTCACACCGAAAGCCATGGCCCGCACCGTCGAGACCGTCCTGCGCAAGCACTATCCCGAGGCTACTTCACGCTGGGCTGAGTCGATGGACGAGGTCATGGCTCGTCAGGTCGCCCAACGGGCGTTCCTGATGCGCGCCTGTGCCGCCTTTGCCGCAACAGCGCTGTTCCTGGCTATTTTGGGCACGTACGGACTGTTGGCGTACGAGGTGTCGCTTCGAGAAAAGGAGATCGGCATCCGCTTGGCGCTCGGTTCCTCACGCGAGGCCATTGTCGGCCTGCTGCTACGGCAGGAAGGCCGCTGGCTTGCGCTTGGCTGCGTGCTTGGGCTTGCCTGCGCAGCCGTGGCCGGGTACGTGCTGCGGGCTCGGTTTTATGGTGGGGGCAACACGGCTTTACCGGTGCTGCTGACTTCAGCCCTGCTATTGATCGTCCCGGCGACGCTGGCGATTGTGCTCCCCGCACGGCGCGCTTCCATGCAGGACCCGGCAGAGATGCTTCGGCGCGAGTAGAAGCGGAAGGTGATCGAACCCGCAACGTAACCGCGAGATGCGGGCACCGCGCTCGTGATCCTCGAAAGTTAAGGCACTATTTCACTGCGGGTTCAGCCGCAGCCTTTGCGAGGTCTTCCGATTATCTTCATCCGCTAATCTGGTGGCGGTAGCCAGTTCTGCATCGGACTGTTCTTTTTTGCCCAGCCGGGCCAGCGTCAAGCCGTAGAAGTAGTGCCCCGGCTGGTACTCAGGTGCGTCGGTAACAGCCTGCGCCAACACCCCTGCCGCTTTGTCATACTGCTTCAGCCGAAACCAGGCTGTGCCGGTGACCACCAGTGCGCCGCCGTGGTGCGGGTTGCAGGCCAGCACATGCGCCTCCCGGTCGATGGCGCGCTCGTAGTCACCGCCTTCAAGCGCCAACTGCCCCAGCTGGTAATAAGATTCCGTCTGAGCCGGCATCAGCGCGACGGATTTCTCAAATTCCGCTACCGCCGGCCCCGGCTGTTGCGCCTGTTGCAGAATGTGCCCGAGGCCGTAGTGCGCGGTCGCGTCGTCCGGCTTGATCCGCAGATAGCCCCGCATGTCTGCTTCCGCCTCCGGCAACTGCCCCAGGTCCAGCTTGACGCGCGCAGCCAGGTAGAGCGCCTTTGGGTCCCCGGAGCTTACCTGGAGCAGGTGCGCCACGGTTCTGTCGGCATCACGGTCGAGCCGCAACTCTTCTTCCATCACTCCCAGGTCGTACAGAAGACGCGCATCGTCAGGTACCAGCTTTTGCGCACGCAGCAGGGTACGCAAGGCTTCCTCAGAGTTTTTAGCGGCACGGTAGTTGAGCGCCACCTGTTCTGAGGCGCGTACTTCACCTGCCTGGGCGGCCGCATCTGCCGGGTTTTGTGCCAACAGTGCTTCGTAGCGGTCGCGTGCGGCTGCCGGGTCGTCCGCAGTTGAAGCCGACGCCTGGGCCAGCGTAAGTGCTAAGGCAAAAGCGAGCATCTACCCCCGATAATAGCGGCAACGACAGCGATAACCCGTTGCCCGGCAACTTTGGCCGCGGTTCTCCGCTTGACATGGCACATGGCAGGGCGATAGGCATGGTGACAGAGGAAACGAGATGCGCGGTGCGCTGAGATGGGTGTGTGCGGCATTGCTGGCCCTTGGCACCCACGCGGGCAGATGCCAGCTTACAGCCGCTACACCGGATGAACTTGCCTCCGCTCGCACAGCGGTAGAAGGCAAGCAGTGGGGGCAAGCGGACCGGCTGCTCCATGCGTATCTCGCGCAGTACCAGACTTCCGCCGAGGCGCACTACCTGCTGGCGCTTACCCTGCTCAATGAGCACCAACTCAAGGAGTCGCTGGCCGAATACACCCATGCGGCCCACCTGGAACCTCCCTCGGCAGCCCAGTTCCGTTACATCGCACTCAACTATGTACTGCTGAACGACTACGCGGACGCCGACACATGGATGACCCGCTCCGTCGAGGGTGACAGCAACGATGGGGAAAGCTGGTACATGCTGGGCCGCATCAAGTACACGGAAAACCGCTTCAATGAAGCAATCGAAGCGTTTCATAAGTCGCTTGCGATCCTGCCGCGCTCCGTCAAGGCAGAGAACAACCTGGGGCTTGCCCTGGAAGGGCTGAACCGGCCTGAAGACGCTGTCAAGGCATATCGGCAAGCACTGGCATGGCAGGCGGACGACACCCATCCGAGCGAGCAGCCGTTTATCAACCTGGGCTTGCTGCTGACCGACCGCAATCAGCTGGATGAGGCGCTGCCGCTGCTGACGCAGGCTGAGATTTTAGCGCCGAAGGACAGCAGGATTCATGCCGCGCTCGGCAAGCTGTACCGCCGCCAGGAGGATATGCCGAAGGCGCAGACGGAGCTTGAGCAGGCTATAGCGGGCAAGCCGGACGATGCCGGGTTGCACTTTGAGCTGGCCCAGGTCTATCGCCGACGCGGCATGGCCGAGCAGGCCAAGCAGGAACTGGCTCGTGTAGCGGAGCTGAACGGTACGCACTCGAACGACAAGTAGCCCGGTTGAGCTGTTAATGAAGCCGTTAGCGAGCCGGTCTTGCCTGGCCGCCTTCTGTTACGGAGTAAATCGCATCGAGCGCCGGGGGCGGCGCAAGCTCCTGTTTGGTGCCGTCCGGCCAATGAATTTCAATGCGGTCGATCTTCGCAGCCTGCCCCAGGCCGAAGTGCAGCCGCGGGTCGGGCGAAGATGCAAACGAACCGCCTGCCACGGCATCCGCGCGCTGGCGAAAGCCATTTGCTGTCACAAACATCTGCGTTCCGGTGGCGTCTCTCGGTGAATGGGGGCCGCCGATCAAGTGGAACTCGATCCAATGATTGAACGGACTGGGTGCCGCGTTCTCCATTGAACCCGTAGCGGGTGCGTTCATCACGTTGCGCAGCAGGGTGGGCGGCGCATCCAGATTGTTAATTACTACGTCGATCTGCCCGTTATTGAACAAGTCACCGTAAGCCAGACCCCGCGAGCTTGCGAGCTTGGCAAGGCCGCTGCCTTCAACCGGCGGCATAATGCTGAACTTGCCGCGCACGTTGTGAAACAGCAAGGGGCGCTGCGCAAAGGATGTGCCCCAGTTCTGCTGATCTACGGCGGGGTACACATGCCCATTGACCGTGAACAGGTCGAGCCAGCCATCGTTGTCGTAATCGAAAAACGATGTACCCCATCCGAGGAACGGAACGGTTACTTCCGCAATTCCGGCCTGGTAGGAAATGTCAGTGAAATTGGCATCGCCGTCATTGCGGTACAACACTTTGTAATCGTCGGAGAAGGTGGTGTTGTACAGGTCGATCAAGCCGTTGTGGGTGTAGTCGCCTGCCGCAATGCCCATGGAGGCGGTCTCGCGCCCGGTTTCGTTCAGGGCGTAGCCGCTGGCATAGGAGTCGTCTTCAAAGGTGCCGTCGCCCTTGTTCAGGTAGAGATAGTTCGGCGTGGAGTCATCGGCTACTACCAGGTCGGGCTTGCCGTCATTATTTACATCAATAAACAGAGAAGCCAGGCCGTAATAGGCGTGTGTGTCCGCGACGCCTGCCTTGGCGCTTACATCGCTGAAAGTGCCATCGCCGTTGTTGTGGAACAAGTGGTCAGGCTCGCCCTTCAAGCCGCGCGGGCCGCACATGACGTTGATACCGCGAAAGTTACAGAAGGCTATAGGAGCTGTAGTTACCCCGGCGCTTTTCGGGAGGTCGGCGGCGTCGAAGTGCACGTAGCCGGGCACGAACAGGTCAAGCCGTCCGTCACCGTCGTAGTCGCCCCAGGTGGCCCCGGTGGACCAGTTGCCGAGGGCTACACCTGCTTTTTCAGCTACGTCGGTAAAAGTGCCGTCATGGTTGTTATGGAGCAGCCGGTTTTTGCCGAAGTTGCTGACGAAAATATCGGGCCAGCCGTCATTGTCGTAGTCGCCTACTACAGCACCAAATCCCCAGCGGTCGTTGGTCGCGCCTGCCTTCAGGGCTACGTCGGTAAAGGTGCCGTCGTGGTTGTTATGGAACAGCGCTGCGTGCGGGGCGGGACCCTTGCCGGCGAGCGCCTCCGCAGTCGATCCATTGACGAGATAGATGTCGAGCCAGCCGTCATTGTCATAGTCCAGCAGCGCCACGCCGGAGCCCACAGTTTCAAGGATGACGGACTTGGCCGGAGTGCCCATCTTGTGCGTCCAACCGGCAAGGCCGGACCTGGCCGCGACATCCTGAAACACAACCGTGCCTGTTTTTACAAAGCCTCCGGCGGTAATGGGGCGGTGTTCCGCGTCGAGAACAGCAGCGTGCGCGCCGCCTGTATTGGGCCCCATGGCAGAGGGAGCTTGCGCCTGTGTTTCATGCGTGCTTTGCGCCTGTGCCTGCGTATACAAAAGTGCCCCTAGGAACACCGCAAGACCGGCGCGATGGAGCGAGGAGAAAGGCCTATGCGGGGGAGCATGTTTCATATCGCATCCATCCTTTCCATCTCTTCCATCCTTTCAGAAAATCTCAGGAAATCGTTTCATGAAGATAAGCCGCGATACAAGCGACGTTGAAGCGACCCTCAGCGAGTCATAGGAATATCCAGCACGGTAACACTCGCCGCCGGAAAGGTATGCGTAAATCCGGGAGTGATGGCTTGCGTGGCATGCCGCGGCACCACAAGCTTAGGATCTTCTTCGTCATTCGCTTGGAGGATCGAGTCGGCCCGCAGGGTAGAAATCGCAGCCGTTTCACCCGGCCGGCCGAGCGCGGCCAGGTCAAACTGCGCGCTGAGTGCATCGGTCAGGTGGCGGTTGACGCAGAATAGCAGCAGGTGTTTTCCATCGATCGAAAGCGCCGCAGTCACATCGAGGAACGGCACGGACGCAATCTCAGGAATGCGGTTGTTGCCATGAGTGACAGTGTAGGCAGGTGCGTCTGTGACCGTTGCCGCCAGCAGCGTTTTGGGGGCGGCGGTGGCGTACTCGCGCAGTACCCAGTAAGCGGGGGCTGCATAGACCTGGCCGCGCTTCTTCCAGATACCGCCGAACTCCATGATGCCGGTCATGTCTGAAATGGGAACGACATCCGTGTTGCGCATGATCATGTTGAGGAAGCCGCCGGCAAACAGCGCGCCGCCCATGTTGGTATAGTTGGGGCCCGCGTGATCGTCAGAGATCATGAGCCACTCGGTAAAGGCGACTTTGACTTCGGGGTGGTGGGCGTCCACGGCTTGTTGACGGATAGCTTTCAGGCGTTCGGCCAAGCCGACGGGGAGCGCGAGCGCGGCCATGGTGCGGAAGTCGGCTGGCGGGTTGTGCAGCTCCACGGCATCGCCGACAACGAAATGAGTGGAGATGTAGTTGAAGGTGTCGGGGGCGCTCGCAAACTGCACGGCGTCCCAGTCATGGAAGTGGTCCGGGTCAGCTCCGGTAGCGATGAGCCTTGCCTGCGGGTCGACGGCGCGTACGGCCTTGCTGAAGGAAGCAGTGAGTTGGCCTACTTCATCCTGGCTGGGGTACCCGATTTGCCAGTTGCCCCACAGCTCATTGCCCAGCTCCCACAGCAGGCCGGTGTGCTGCCATTTTTTGTCGATGTACTGCACCCAGTCGGCTGCCTGCTGCGGCGTGCCGGTGCCCAGGTTGAGCGCGACTTGCGGCTGGCCGTGAATCAGATCGCAGAAGCGCAGAAACTCGTCGGTGCCGAAGGTGTTGTACTCCGGGATGCCCCAGGAGACGTTGCGCATCGAGATACGCTTGTCGGCGGGGCCGATGCCGTCATGCCAGTCGTAGCCCGAGGTAAAGTTGCCGCCGAAACGGATGAGCGGCGAGTGGAGATCACGGGCGAGGGCGAGCTCGTCGGGGTCCATGCCGTCGACAGCATCAGCAGGGAACAGGTTGATGTTGTCGAACTCGGCGCGCGCGCCGTCTTTGAGAGAAATGACGAGATCGACCGGTTCGAGCGGCTGCACGGCATTCGGCTGCAGGGCTAGCTGGAAGGGCAGCCTGGTCCAGGTTGCCGAGGCGGCATCAAGCGAAGTTTGAGCGAGCACTTCTTCCGGATGGTTGTGGCGGCGCAATGAGATGGACACCCCTGTGCCGCCGCGCACATGCTTGACCCACAGGCTGCCGGTGTAGCTCAGCTCACGCTGCGTGGGCAGGTAGACACGCTGGAGAATGCCGGTTTCCTGTTTCGGGGTTGCACCGGGCAGCGCCATGACCAGCAGGGATTGCGAGGAGTTTGGAACCTCGTGGGTCGGCGTGGCGCGCAGGGGCACGTAGCGATTGCCCTGTGTGCGATCCAGCGGCTCCCATGGCAGCGGCAGGCCCAGCTCGGAGGCACCGCGCAGTTCCGGGCGCTCTTTCACCATGCTGTTGACGTTGCCGGCAGACCATAGGCCGCTCTCGAAGGATGGATTTTCGATGACGTTGGCCCAGAGGCCACCGTAAGTAGAGTGGCCGATCGGCTCCAGAAACGACCCGAAAACACTGTCCGGGATGGTTTGCGGCGTAGGGAGCGGCGCTACGCGGATATGAATTGCGGAGCGGCCCGGCGTACCTGTAGTGGTCATTTGCGTGTAGGCAGAAGCCGGTAGAAAAGCAAAAAGAAGGGCCAAACGGCGAAAGGTCATTGGGGCAGGCTCCCAGGAACGTGATGGGGATCGATACGTGCGGCGGCAGGTGCGGAGATGGAATCCGGCTGTTTCGCTGTATCCGGCGGTTCATCCACTTTCAGAATCTGATCGGCTTTGACGTTGGCCAGGCGTTGCACAATGCCGCTGGGCCAGTGGATGACAATGGCTTGCACTTGTGTATCGGTGCCCAGGCCGAAGTGGGCGCGCTTGTCATTGGCCGACAAGTAGCTGCCGGTGGTAGAAACCGTAAGATACTGCGAGCCGTGGGTAGTGGTGATCTGGATCTGTGCCCCGATGGCATCACGGTTGGAGCGGTGACCGGTAAGGGCAAGCATGAGCCAGTGATTGCCGGTTTTGGTTTCATTGTGGAGGATGTGCGCCTGGCCGCCGTTTGTGGAGATGATGGCATCGAGACGGCCATCGTTGTCGAGGTCGCCGACGGCCAGGCCGCGGCCTACCCAGGGCTCGGCAAACGCGGGACCTGACTCTTTCGAGACGTCGACAAACTGCCCATGGCCCATGTTGCGAGCCAACAACACGGGCTCCTTGTAGCGCAATTGCGGAAAGTTGAGCTCGACTGTATCGAGGTCATGGCCCTGGGCTACCAGCAGGTCTTTCAGGCCGTCATTGTCGTAGTCGAGGAAGCGGATGCCCCAGCCGGAGTGCAGCAGCGTCATGCGGGCCAAGCCCGAGATATAAGTGTCGTAGGTAAAGGAGCCGTCGCCGTTGTTGCGGTAGAGGGCATACTTCTGGTTAGCCAGATTTGTTATGACCAGGTCGGGCAAGCCGTCGTTGTCATAATCCTGGAAGTCAATGCCCATGCCCGCGTAGGTGCGGCCGTCGCCATCGACAGCGATTTCGGCATTGAGGCCGGTTTCCTCGAAGGAGCCGCCCCCTTTGTTGCGGTACAGGAACTCAAGCATGGAGTCGTTGGCTACGGCTACATCAAGCTTGCCGTCGCGGTCGAAGTCGGCCAGCGCCAGGCCGAGGCCTTTACCGGGCGCAGCCATGCCGATCTTCTTGGCAACTTCGGTAAAAGTGCCGTCACCATTGTTGTGATAAACCAGTGGCGCGATGGCGGGGAAGATGTCAGGGTGGCAGTAGGCACGGTAGCCCTCTCGGTGCTCACCGCACCATACGTCGTCCCAATCCCACTGGACGTAGCGCAGGACGATGAGATCGAGCTTGCCGTCATTGTCAAGGTCAACCCATGCGGCAGAGGTGGACCAGCCCATGCCCGGAGTGGGGTCGCCTCCGGTGCCGGACTTGCCGGTGACATCAGTGAAAGTCCCGTTGCCGTTGTTGCGGTACAGCCGATTGCCGCCGTATGCGGTTACATACAAGTCTTCAAAGCCGTCATTGTCAAAGTCACCCACAGCCATGCCCATGCCGTAACCGATACCCTGGAGGCCGGCCTTCACTGTGACATCTTCAAAGGTGCCATCGGCTTTCTGGTGGTAGAGGCGGTTCCAATCGGCGGGGCCGGCTTTCTGCGGGACCGTGCCCCTGGGTGCCGGATTGGGAATGGGTGCGCCGTTGGCGAAGAACAGATCGAGGCGACCGTCGTTGTCGTAGTCGAATGCGGCTACACCGGAGCCCATGGTCTCAATCAGGTACTTGCTGGGACCATGGGAAGCAATGCCGGTAAAGGTGATGCCCAAGGCGGCTGCCGTATCTACAAAGTGGCCCGGTACGGCAGGTGCCTGGGCATGTAGGTTCGCTCCTACAGCGGCAAGCAGCAGAACCGGAAGAAGCGAAAGTCGGTAGGAACCGCTCATATGAATTTCAATCGGCTCAAGCAGGTTTAAGCACCCGGCGTTCCTCGACCGGTAAGCTGCCGCATCAAGTCCACTTCGTGTTGGCGGTATGGTGTGTCGTTTTGCCTAAATACTTCGTGGAACCACACGGTCGGCTGCAGCTCGATGTAAGGATGCTCCCAGGAGTCCCAGGGTAGGTAGGTCTGTGTCTTGCCCGCGACCAGGCCCCAATTGATAGCGGCTACACGGTACTGTTTGGCGATGGGCAGGGAACCGTCGAAAGTGCTGCCCGCGCCGCGCGCCATGTACTCCGTGCACAGAATGGGCCGGTGCAGGGGTTGGAGGCTCTTGATGCTCGCTTCAAAAGCTTCAGGCCAACCGTAATTATGAAAGGTAATGATGTCAGACTGCGCAAGCTGGATTTTTGTTGTTTCGCTTTCCTGCGCCGGGTCGGACCAGTTGCCGTTCCACACGCCGCTGGTAAGCGGCTGTACGGGGTGTTCAGAGCGCGCCCAGGCAAAGGCCTTCGGCAGCAGCTCGTCTACGCGCTGCACTTTGGCTGCCATGTCTTCAGGCTTGTCGCCGCCTTTATTGTCGGGTTCGTTCCACACGTCCCAGCCCAGGATACGATTATCCTTGGCGAAGGCTCCTACAACACCCTTGACATAGGCTTCCAGCTGCGGCTCGTCGGCCCGGTTGAGCAGGCGCTCCTTGCCGGGGCTTTGCACCCAGCCGGAGTTGTGGACGCCGGGGATGGGCGGGTGCTGCGGACCCAGGTGCGGGTTCGACTCCCAACAGGAATCAAAGAGCACCAACAGCGGCTTGATATGGTGCCGTGCCGCGATGGCCAGGAACGCATCGAGCCGCTGCTTGAAGCCGTCAGGGTCTTGCTGCCAAAGCTGGTCCTGGAGGAAGACGCGGACAGTGTTCATGCCGACGCTCTCGGCCATGCCCAGTTCCTTGTCGTTGAGCGCCGGGTTCCAGGTGGCGGCCTGGAACATTTCAAGCTCGTTGATGGCATCGGAAGGAACGTAGTTGGCCCCGACCAGCCAGGGCTGCGCGGCGTACCAGGCATTTGCCTTTTCCTCAGACCAGCGGTCGGCGACCTGCGCATGAGAGGTGCACAGCGAGGCGGCTAGAAACGGCAGGAGGGAGAGCAGTTTGAGCTTCACGGACATCCTTGGGGTATGGTGCGTTGCAACTTGCACCATATATCAAACCATGGACATCTGGCTTTGCCAAACAAGGGATGAGCTGCGGCGATGGTGCGCGGCCAGGGGAGGGGGCGAAGTTCAAAGGCAAAGCAGATCCTTCGGCTTCGCTCAGGATGACACTGCCGGGAAGGTGAAATGGAGAGGGTAAAGTTGGGAAAGAACATCAATGGCAAGGCCCATTAAATGGCGAGGGCCATTAAGAAAATGAACACAGCGGTTGAAGCCTGTGCTTCATACAACTTTTACGATCCCCCGGCCATTGAGACAGCTGCCATATTGTCAAATGTACCTGTTCCTGCTTCATCCAGCTCTCGGCTCGTTGCAGGAACCTGATGGCAAAAAGGTTCCGGTACAGTTTTTACGCCGAGGGAACTTTTGAACCGGGATAGGGACTTCCACGTCAGGCTTCGCAGGTCAGGTTTTTGGCCGCGCTTGCATAGCATGGTCTCGTTCAGGATGGCTTGCTCGGCCGGTGACAAATCTGTCCTGCACCCGGGGTAGTTGCCGGTTTCCTCAAGCCATTGCTGCCCCTCGGGGTAGAAGCAGACTGTACTGTCCAGGCTGTCGGCATGCGGTGCAGGCACCGATCGACCGCTCCAATGGGCCCACATCAAGCCGGCCAGATCCACTTGCCCGGCCACCGCCAGAGGGGTCAATTGCGTGGCGCGCGGGTTCAGTTCGAGAAGAAAAGGTTCGCCTGAGCGGTCATCGAGCATGAAGTCAAGCCCAAAAAAGCCGGACAGCCCAAGGTGCCCGGCCAGGAGTACCCCGGCGCGGGAGATGCGGGCATTGTTCATCGACTGGATCACCATGGAAGGGCCGGTTTTCCCGCGGGACACTAACACACGCGCTTGTACCTCATCCAGGATTCGCCCTTGGTGGCAGGCGTACATGGAAGTTGCCGGGAGCCCCTCTACAAATGCCTGTGCGGTGATCTCGGGCTGACTTAGGCAGCGCAGCCGAGCAAATGCGGAGCCGTCGCCATTGCGCAGCCACTGCGCCAGTCGTGCGCTCCCCGGCATATTGCTCAAAAGCCGGCGACGGGCAATGCTCGCCTTGGCTACAGCCTGCCCGCCCTGGATCATCTGAACTCCAGAGCCGCCCCAGGTGCCGTCCCTCTTCAGTACAAAGCCCCCAGGCCGGTTGCACCAGCTGCGGAGCTGGTGTTCGTCCGTGATCCGCTCTGTCCGCGGTACCCGGATGCCGAGCTCGTGCGCCAGCGTCAGCAAATCCATGCGGGAACGCAGCAAGGGGAATGAGCGTGCGTCACCCAGAGAACGTTCGATGAGCGGTTGCAAGGCAGGCACGCGATCGGCAAGTTCGTGCAGGAACCATACGGAAAGATCATCGCAGGGCAGCAGGTAGTCGGCCCCACTAGCCTCAATGGCATGCCGCAGTGAGCCCAGGGGGTCCAACAGCCGAAACCGAAAGCGACCGAGGAGGCCCGGTGCATGGTGAAGAGAGCTTTCCTCAGGACACATTACCGACAAGGGGCAGCCGTATCCGGTGAGCCGCATGGCCAGGCGCGTCACCTGCAGCCAGGTTTGCGTGGTAATGAGAAGAATCTTGGGCAAATCTTGCATGGGCTCCAGACTGTGTCAGCTCCTACATCGGCTTAATTTCATGGTTCTTGAATTTTTTGTTCGGCTCTATTGAATACGTCAACCTGGCCGATAGTAGAGGAGGAGAGAGCGTTACTCCCTAAGTCTTGAGTAAGAGTTACCTATACTTTCGTAGGACATGTAAAAAGCACAACTTTATAATCAATTAGCCAGAGGTGGTTTCTATGATGCAAGAGAAAGCAGATACCGATGTAGCCGTTATCGGAGCCGGACCCTATGGGCTTTCGCTCGGGGCATATCTCCAAGGAAGCAAGGTGCGCCATCGCATCTTCGGCCGTCCCATGCAGAGCTGGCAAAACAATATGCCGACAGGCATGTGCCTGAAGTCAGACGGTTACGCTTCCACCTTGTATGACCCGCAGGGTGCCTTTACGCTCGAAGAGTATTGCAGGGAGCAAGGTTTGCCGTATAAGCACTCGGGCATGCCGATTCCGCTGGAAACCTTTGTAGGGTACGGGATTGAGTTTCAACGCCGCATGGTGCCGCAGCTGGAAACCGAAAATGTTAGCTATATCAAAAAACTTGAGAAAGGTTTTTTGCTGCGCACAGTAAGTGGTGAGCAATTTACAGCAGCGCGTGTTGTATTGGCAGTCGGTATCACCCATTTCGGGTATCTACCACCCCAATTACAAGGATTGCCGCCTGAAGCAGTGACCCATAGTTATACACACGGCGACGTTCGCCCTTTCGCGGGCAAGCGTGTACTGGTGGTAGGCGCGGGGGCATCCGCGGTAGACACCGCGGCTTCGTTGGCGGATGCGGGAGCCGACGTACATATCCTGGGCCGCCGTCCGAAAATCGGTTTTTACATGCCGGAGATGGACCCGCGCCCTATGAAGCGGCGCGTCCTGTACCCTCGCTCCGGCATTGGGGTGGGCTGGGAATACATGGTCTGCGTGCACACTCCCTGGATGTTCCGTGCTTTGCCGCAGCGGTTCCGGCATAGGGTTGTTCAGCGGCATCTTGGGCCGATTCCAGGCTGGTTTATGAAGGAGAAGGTCGAAGGCCGCATCGCCATGCACATGAGCGCGCAGATTACCTCCGCACACTATGAGAATGGTAAAGTGCACATCGGCTTTGACCAGCCCGAAAAACCAGGTCAGGTATTTGTCGCTGACCATGTGATCGCAGCCACCGGGTACAAGCCGAACATCCCCGCTCTACAGTTTCTCGATCCTGCCCTGGCAGGGCAGATTGCAACCGAGGGCGAAACGCCGCTGCTCAACCACAACTTTCAAACCAGTGTTCCCGGCTTGCACATGATTGGGCTGGCTTCGGCAAACTGCTTCGGGCCGGCACAGCGCTTTGCTGTAGGCGCCAAGTTTACCGCGCCGCACCTGGCACGGTACCTGCGGCGCAAGTCTACGCCGCTTTTCGGGGGCAGCCGTACCGACACGACAAATGTGGAAAGCTCTACTCCCGCTCCCGAGCTGGTGAATAGCGCTAGCTAGGGAGAGCTGCCAATACCTCATCCGGCTCCGGGCGCACGCGAAAATCAGCGTGTGCCTGGGCGAAGAGAACAGTTCCATCCTGCGCAAGCACGTAGGTAGCCGGTAGCGGCAGACGGTAGCTCGGCTCACCGTTCATAAATGGGATGTTGACCAGGATGGAACGGTAGTAGTGCTGCAGGTACGGCGGCACGGTGTAGACGAGGCCGAACTGCTCGGCTGTTTTCGCGCCGGGGTCGGAGAGGATCGGAAAGGGCAAGCCGTGCTGCTGGGCTGTAAAGTCGTTTTGGCGCACGGCTTGCGGGGAGATGCCGATGAGCAGGGCGTGACACTCCCGTACTGCCTGGTACAAAGCCGCCCAGGCTTCCAGCTCATTGACACAGTAGGAGCACCAGCGGCCTCGAAAGAAGTTGATCACCAGCGGCCCGAGTGCAAGCAGGTCGGCAGAGCGTACTTTGCGGCTATGGCCGTCCATCAGCTCGAAAGCCGGGGCTTGCGCGCCTACAGGCAGGATGCGGTCTTCAATGCCGGAGGCGAAGAGCTCGCGGATAGCCTGCTCGCCGGGGGCAAGGCGGTCAGCCTGGACGAGTTTTCGAGTTTGCTCAGTGATAGTGTCCAGGCGGTCTTGTAGGGACGACATGGGGAGCTCCTGGTTTCCAAGTACATGTCATGAAGTGACCGCAAGCCGCGCAGGCGGTTTTATGAAGGGCCGCCGCTTCTAGCGGCCTGGGCCTTTCATGCCGCTCATCATGCCCATGGCGCGGCGTTGCATCGCGCCGCCGCCCTTACCTAGGCCCTTGAACATCTTGCGCATCTGGGCATACTGCTTCAGCAGCTGGTTGACCTCCTGCACTGTGGTGCCGGAGCCGTCAGCAATGCGCTTGCGGCGCGAGCCTGACAGGATTTCGTGGTTGTTGCGCTCCTTGTTCGTCATCGAGTTGATGATGGCCTCGACACGGACAAACTGTTTCTCGTCCACCTGGTCGGCCATCTGCTGGATGCCCTGGAAGGGGCCGATCGAAGGCAGCATCTTGATGATGGATTGCAGCGAACCCATCTTGCGAATCTGCCGGAGCTGGTCACGGAAATCTTCAAGCGAGAAGCCGTCGCCGGAAAGAACTTTTTTGGCGAAGTCCTCGGATTTTTTCTTGTCGAGGGTAGACTCGGCGCGCTCGATGAGCGACATCATGTCGCCCATGCCCAGCAGGCGGCTCACGATGCGGTCCGGGTGGAAAGCTTCAAAGGCGTCTGACTTTTCACCGGTGCCGATGAACTTGACCGGTTGACCGGTGATGTGGCGGATGGAAAGCGCCGCGCCGCCGCGTGCGTCGCCATCCATCTTGGTGAGGATGGTGCCGGTGAGGGCGAGGCGGTCGTGGAAGGCTTTGGCGGACTGTACGGCGTCCTGGCCGGTCATGGCATCGGCGACAAACAGGATTTCCTGCGGGGCGAGCAGTGTTTTGAGCATCGCCATCTCGTCCATCAGCTCGGAGTCGATGCCGAGACGGCCTGCCGTATCGACGATAAGGGTGTCGCAGCCGGAGTTCACGGCTTCGCGGCGGGCTTCCTTCGCCAGGCGTTCGACCAGCGCCGCGCCGGGTGCCTCGCCGCGCAGGTCGCCCTCATAGATATTGGCTTTGATCTGCTGTGCAACGATTTTGAGCTGCTGGCGGGCGGCGGGGCGGTAGACGTCAACTGAGACCAGCAGGGGGCGGTGACCGCCCTTTTGGAGCCATGCCGCAAGCTTGCCGCTGGTGGTGGTTTTGCCCGAGCCTTGCAGTCCTGCCATCAGGATGACCGTCGGCGGGCGTGAGGCGAACTGGAAGCGCGCTGTGTCTTTACCCAGCAGGCTGACGAGCTCGTCACGAACGATCTTGATGACTTGTTCGGTGGGCGAAAGGGCGGTCATGACCTCCTGGCCGAGCGCCTTGACGCGAATATGCTCGATAAGCTCCTTGACGACGGCGAGATTGACGTCAGCCTCAAGCAGCGCGAGGCGAATTTCGCGCAGGGCGTCGTTGATGTTCTCTTCGGTGACGCTGCCCTGGCCGCGCAGGTTTTTGAAGGCGCGCTGTAGCTTGTCCTGCAAATTCTCAAACATGGGTTTTCTCTCGTGTGCGTGGAAAAGCTAGTTTATCAGCGCGACGCAAGAGCGAGCCGCGAGGCGAGCGCATGGTAGCGGCGAGCCTGGGCAATGTCGCGGCCGATCTGCTGTTTGAGCGCTTCAGGGGAAGGGAAGCACTGCTCGCCGCGCAGGCGGTGGAGAAACTCCAGAGTCAGCGGCGTAGTCTCCGTGATTTCAACCGGCTCAAAATCCAGCAGGTGCGACTCAATGGCGTAGGAATCCTCGCCGAAAGTGGGCCGGTTGCCGGCGTTGGTGATGGCCTGGAACGTTCGGTCGCCCACGTGCAATCGCGTGACATAGACGCCATGGCCGGGTTTGAGCTCGTTATATGGGGCAAGGTTGACTGTGGGCACCAGCAGGCGCGTACCGATGCCCCGGCCCCGCGCCTGGGTGGACTGGATGGAAAACGGACGGCCCAGCAACGCGCGTGCCTGCTCAATCCGGCCCTCGCCAATCAGTGTCCGCACCTGGCTTGATGACACAGCCAACCCGCGCCGGTGCAAAACCGAATGCGCGACCACGGCAAAGCCAAGCTCAAGCCCGAGAGCGCGCAGCTGCTCCACGCCTGCTTCAGCCCGGTAGCCGAAGCGGAAGTTGTCGCCCTCATGCACGGCAATGGAGCGCAGAGAGCGGTACAGCACGCCTTCGGCGAAGTCGCGTGCGCTTTGCCGGGAAAAAGCGTCGGTAAAAGGCAGTACAAGGGTTGCATCCACACCCGTATGGGCAAGCAGGCGAAGCCGTTCCGCGAGGGGAGTAATAAGCTGCGGCGCTTCCTCGGGACGAAGCACTTGCAGCGGGTGCGGGTCAAACGTGACTACAACCGCCTGCGCACCGGCAAGGCGAGCTCTCTCGCAGACCGTGGCAAGGATGGCACGATGGCCGCAGTGCACACCGTCGAAGTTGCCGATAGCGATGACGCTGGGACCGAACAACGCGGGTACTTCTTGAACGCTGCGGAAGACAAGCATCGCTAAAGCTCGACCGGGATGCGCTGGCCGTCATAGAGCAGGCGTATATGAGCGGGAAGCTTCGCTTCTGTCTCGACATGGCCAAGCTCATGGGACATATGGGTGAAAAAGGCGCGACGCGCACCGATACGCTCAACCCAGCCGAGGGCTTCCTCTACATTGGCATGGCTGGGGTGCGGCTGCCAGCGCAGGGCGTCCAGGATCACAATGTCAAGATCGCGCAGCAAGGCTAGGCTCTCGTCGGGGATCAGGCTCATGTCTGTGAGATACGCGGCGGAACCGAAGCGATAGCCTGCGATGGGCAGCCTGCCGTGCATGAGCGGGATGCGCTGGAAAACGGCATCTGCCACGTTCACTTCATCCGAGCCGGCGATGCGGTGCAAGGCTACCCGCGCCTTATTCGGATAGGTTGAGCCGGGCGAAAAGGTGTAGTCGAAGATGCGCTCCAGGTGGTCGGCTGTGGTGGCATCGGCATACAGGGGGAGTGGCCTGTTTTTGTTGCGGAAAGTGAGCGGGCGCAGGTCATCAAGGCCAAGCACATGGTCTGCATGGGAGTGCGTGTAGAAGACTGCATCGACGCTCGTAATGTGCTCACGCAGGGCCTGGAGGCGAAACTCCGGGCCGGTGTCGATAAGCACACAATGCTCGCCGCCATCACTCCTCCAAGCTACGGCGATCGAGGGCCTGGTGCGATTATCGCGCGGGTCTGTCGAGGTGCAAACCACACAGGTGCAGCCCAGCATGGGGATACCCATGCTGGTACCGCTGCCTAGCACCGTGATAGTTGCAGGGGACATGCTATCGCAGGATGCCGGGCGTGCCTGGGGGTACCTGGCCGCGTCCCCCTCCAGCGCCTGCCGGGGCACCCTGAAGAGCCTGCTTGCTGATGGCATTGGTGAGCTCAAGGAACATCATGCGCATCTCGAAAGTGACGCCCTGCAGCAGTTGCTGCTCTTGCGGCAGGAGGTTGCCGCGTGTTTTTTCCTCAAGCACGGCCAGCATGTCGATGGACTGCCGCGCACCCAGGATGTCGATTCGGGGCTTCTGGCCGGGCTCGGCACCCGCGCCCATGGCCATGATCGCAGATAGGTAAAAGCTCTGAATCACATGCTCAAACGTAACCGCGCCGGGGGACTGCATGCCGGGGTTGGCCTTCTGCAGCATGGCGTCGAGGTCCTTGCTGCTCTGGCGATAGGCGGCATCCTGCGCGGCAGTTTCGGCCTTGCTGCGCGGCTGGCCGATGGGATCGGCATTTTCAAGATCGGTGAGGTCGGTATCGTAGCCCGGGGAATCGGCAGCATAGCCGGCGGTAGTCATGGAGTCGAGTGGATGGAGCGCGCCGCCCATGTCTTCATCTGCGAGATCGTCAGCAGCCTCAACGGGTTCAGGAGTGCGCGTCGGCATGGTTACCACCTTTGCCGAGGAAAACTCCGGCTCTGTAGGGGGCACCGGCGGCAGGGTTTCTGCCGGAATCCTGGGCTGCTCCGGCTCAGGCTGGACGTACCCCTCGCGGATGGCTCCGTCAGAGGTGTACTTGCGTTTATCGACAACTACAAAGGCGGGCGGTTGTTCTGCCATATCGTAGATCCTTTCAAACAGCTTGAAGTGGTGCATGAGGCAGCGCTACGGCCTCGCCGCCATCGTAGCGCAGCGTGCCGGCTGCTGCTTCGGTGCGCACGGTACCCAGGGCATAGATGCCTGCTAAATCGGCCTGTGCCGTGTCTGCAAGAGCTGTGATGCTGGTGAGCTCGCCTACCGGCGTCTCCGGCTTTTCGGGAGCGAACAGGGCGGTTCCGGGCACAGGCACGGCACCATGGAGTCGGAAGACGCGCAAGCCGCGGTGCACGGTTGCCCGCGAGCGGATGCGCTCCACAATCTCCTGGCCGAGATAGCAGCCCTTGTTGAAGTTGAGCGCGCGGGTTTGCGCGGTCTCCTGCGCAAGGCTTTTATCGTGGATGTCTGCCCCGTAACGGGGGGTGCCGGAAAGGATGCGCAGTGCCTCCACTGCCTCGATACCGCAGGGGGTTGCACCTGCCGCAAGCAGCCGCTGCCAGGCTGCCGACGCGTCCGCCTGCGCAAGCCAAAGGGTGTACCGGTCGCCGGACTCGCGTGCCAGCAGCCCTTCTTGAGTTTGTGTGAACTGCCCCGGTTCAAGGGTAGTTTGAAGAATCGCCGCGGCTTGCGGGCCCACGATGCCGACTGCAGTGATGTCGGGCTCAGACACAAGCTCGACATCATCCATGATGATGAAGCGGTCCAACTGGTCTGCTATGCGCACGGCCTGGGCGCGGTCGGTGGCAAACAGCAACACATCCGGCTTTGCGTATACTTCACCGTCGCCCTGGATGCGACCCTGCGCGTTGAGCAGGAAAGTATAGTTCAGGTGGCCGGGCTGCAGGTCCTTGACAGTGTTGGTAACCATGCCGTTGAGCCAACGAACCCGGTCTTCACCGGTGATGCGGAAGCGGGCGCGCCAGCCTGCGTCGTAGATACCGGCTGCGTTTAGCAATGCATGCAGTTCCTCATCCACTGTGCTGAAAACTGCGGGGGTGCGAACCCCGGCGAAAGCAGACTGCGCAAGATTGCTGCCGAAGCCGGCCAGCAGGGGCGTCTGTTCCAATTCGGGACTGGAAGGGATGGTGCCGTCCATAACGGGAAGCTGCAAGGCCATATCTAAGTATAGGCGTCTGCATGAGCGACCCGGCCGCGCTACCATCCTTGGCAGATGAGCTTTTGCCGGAAACAGAATCGACGGTACGCCCGACCGCTGGCCGTGCTTGCCCTTACCTTCACCGCGCTGTTGATGCTGCACGGCAGCGGGCGCGCGCAAGGGAACAGCCACGCCCCTATTAGTGAAGGGCAGGCGAAAGAGCTGTTCCAGTCTGTCGATACCATCCTGCGCTTTGACGCAGGGGACACCGGCCTTACAGTGCGTGAAAGCGTGAAGCGCAAGCTGTTAACGCGCGAGCAGGTTGTCGCCATTTTGAAGCAGAAAATGGACGAGGACAAGGACACCGCGCGCATTGAGCGGTCGGCTATCGTGCTTGAAAAGTTCGGCCTGCTGCCGCAGCACTTTGCCTTGCGCCCTTTTTTGCTAAAGCTGCTGGGCGAGCAGGTAGCGGGCTTTTACGACAGCAAAACAAAGACCGTCAACCTGCTGAACTGGATCGACGCCGATACGCAAAAGCCTGTGCTGGCGCATGAGCTGACCCATGCCTTGCAGGATCAGTACCAGACTGCGCACGGCATTACGCTCGACAAGTGGGAGAATGCCGGGCCTGACGGTACGCCGCGTAATTTGACCGAAGATCGTGAGCATCTGCGTTTTGACGAGACCGGTACCGCGCGTGAGGCGGTGCTCGAAGGTCAGGCCATGGTGGCTTACTATGACTACGATCTGAGCGTGGAAGGCAAAGGGCGAACCTTGCGTACACTGCCCGACATTTTGCCGAACACGTTGGCAGACGCCGCCGAAAAGAATTCCGACAAGGCTTCCGAGTCGCCGGTGCTTGACAGCGCGCCGCCGGTTTTGCGGGATTCCTTGCTGTTTCCGTACCAGGAAGGGCTGATGTTTGAACAACAGTTGCTCAAGGATCGCGGCACTGCCGGGGCGTTTGCGGCGGTGCTGAGCAAGCCGCCCAGCACGAGTTACGAGATTCTGCACCCGCATTTTTATGAGCAGGGCGGCACCGCACCGCTGCTTTCCATACCGGACCTGCACCCATTGCTTGACAAGCAGTGGGCCCCGTATGACGTGGGCGTAATAGGGGCGCTGGACGTGCGCATGCTTGCTGAAGCTATGGCCGATAAAGGTGCCGGTGCCGATGCCGCGCCGGCATGGGACGGCGGCCTGTACTACGCCGCGCAGGCTCGCACCGCCGTTACAGAGGCCGCGAAGAACGACACGGCCTCCATTGCGCTGGTCTACCTGTCACGATGGAAAACGGCGGATGCCGCCGTGAGCTTCGCTCGCCTGTATCGCGCGAGCCTGCCGAAGCGTTACAAGCATGTGGAAGCCGGTGAGAACGGGGCGCAAATGACTGAAGAAGGTCCGGTGCTGGTGCGGCAGCAGGGGCGCTATGTGTTTACCAGCCACAGCCTGCCGGTGCCGCTGGCTGAAACCGTAATGTCGGCCATGCTCGCCGCGCAGGAGCCGACGGCAAGCGCCGCACTTGCGCAGTCGCAGCCGGAACTGACAGCACCGCTGCGGCATATGCTGGCGCAGGCGGGCATGATGCGTGTTGCACTGCGGCGAGTGCACCCATGACGATGCACCCATGATGCACCCATGACACGGAAGCGATCCGGCGGTACCCTATTCTCCTATGCGGCGGCGGGTATACTGAGCCGGGCACTTGGAGAGAATGCGTGGCACAGGCAGAGATCGGCATTATCGGAGGCAGCGGCCTGTACGCCATGCCGGGGCTTACGGATGTACGAGAGCAGCAAGTTTCTACCCCGTGGGGCGAGCCGAGCGACCCGCTCGTACTGGGTACACTCGATGGACGCCGTGTTGCCTTTCTCGCACGCCATGGACGCGGCCACCGGCTGCTGCCGAGTGAGTTGCCGTTCAGGGCCAACATTTATGCACTCAAGTCAGTCGGCGTTGAGCAGATTCTTTCAGTCTCCGCAGTCGGCTCGCTCAAGGAAGAGCATAAACCGACAGATTTTGTGATTCCTGACCAGTTCATCGATCGAACATTTAACCGTATCGGTACATTTTTCGGCGACGGCATTGTGGGCCACATCGCCTTCGGCGATCCCGTGTGCGGAATGGCTGCCGAGACGTTGCAGGCAGCCTGTACGACTGCCGAGGTCACAGGCAAACTCGGCGGCACCTACGTCTGTATGGAAGGCCCGCAGTTTTCCACGCGTGCTGAGTCGAAACTGTATCGGTCGTGGGGTGCGGACATTATCGGCATGACCAACCTGCAGGAGGCCAAGCTGGCCCGCGAGGCCGAGATGTGCTACGCCACGCTTGCCATGGTCACGGACTACGACTGCTGGCATGAGGGGCATGCGGATGTGACAGTGGACCAGGTGATCGCGGTCATGCATCAGAATACGGCCAACGCGGCGCGTGTGGTGCGGACGGCTGTAGCGGCGCTGCCGCATGAGCGCACCTGCGCCTGTGCCACGGCAGCGCAGTTTGCAATTATGACCGCGCGCGAAGCGATCCCTGCAGCGACTCGTGAGAAGCTGCAGCTGCTGTTCGGCAAGTACCTGAATGCCTAGCCGAATGCATAGGCTTGATTGGGTACGGCAACAATTACAGAAAGAGATACGATGAGCATCCTGGTAGTCGGCAGTGTCGCATTTGATGGTATCGAGAGCCCCTCCGGCAAGCGCGACCGTGTGCTGGGGGGAGCGGCAACGCACTTTGCGCTGGCGGCTTCGTTCTTTACACCTGTACGCGTGATCGCCGTGGTCGGCGAGGACTTTACCGCGACCGAAGAAGCCGTGCTGACCAGCCGCGGGATCGATACGCAGGGCATTGAGCATGCTGCGGGCAAGAGCTTCTTTTGGCGCGGCTCCTATGTGGACGACCTGAACAGCGCGCAGACATTGGCGACGGAGCTGAATGTTTTTGAGAGCTTCGCCCCGAAGATCCCAGCCGCGTACGCAGACTCCGAATACCTGTTCCTGGCCAACATCGACCCTGTGCTGCAGGAGCGTGTGCGCGCCCAGCTGCCGCATGTGCGCATGGTGTGCGGCGATACCATGAACTACTGGATCACCGGCGCGCGAGAGAACCTGCTGCGCGTGCTCAAGGGCATTGACACGCTGCTGATCAACGACGGCGAAGCGCGACTGCTGGCCGGGGAAGCTAACCTGCGCCGGGCTGCTGAAAAAATCCTGACGCTCGGTCCTAAAAGCCTGATTGTGAAGCACGGCGAGTATGGTGCCACTGCCTTTTTCAGCGAGCGTTCCTTCCCCGGCGAGCATGGCACGCAATCAGTTGCCTTTCGAGCGCCCACACTGCCATTGGCCGAGGTTGTGGACCCGACCGGCGCGGGTGACTCATTTGCCGGCGGCTTTTTCGGGTCGCTCGCCGAGTCCGGAGAGGTCACACCCGCCAACTGGAAACGCGCCATGTTCTACGGTGCCGCCATGGGCGCGTTTGCCTGCGAGCGCTTCGGTACGGAGCGGGTACAGTTGCTAACGCGCAAGGAAATCGACAGCCGCTTCGCCGAGCTGCGCGCGCTCTCGCATCTGGATTGAACCCGGCACCCGCATGCACACGCGTCCGCTAACACCGCAGGCAACACTGCCACCATTGCCTGCGAGCAGCCTCCGGCAGGAGTGTGTGCTGGTAGGCTGCGTGGCCGCAATCCTTTCATTCATCGCACTGGGGTACTGCACCCGCCACGGCATGCTGCTGTTATACGGCGATGCGGTGGCGCACCTGCACATCGCGCGCCGCCTGGGTGACTCGCTCTATCCCGGCTTTCGGCAGTTGGGTTCAGTGTGGCTGCCGCTGCCGCACCTGCTGGAGTACCCGTTTGCGCAAAGCATGCAGCTTTGGCAGAACGGCCTGGCCGGTGCGCCGCCGTCCATGCTTGCCTACATCCTGGGCGCGGCCGGGATGTACCGGCTGGCGCGCACAGCGCTTGCAGCGGAGTTTGCGTTGCTGGCAGCGCTCTTCTATGCGCTGAACCCGGGCCTGCTCTACCTGCAAACTACCGCCATGACCGAGCCCATCTTTCTCGCGGAAGTCGTTTGGGCCGCGGTTTTTGTAACTGAGCATGGCCGCGCTGCGCAGTGGCCCGCAAGCCCGGGCCGCGAGCGCACCCTGGGCCGCACGCTTACGGCTGCCGCGCTGGTACTTGCCGCAGCCGTCTACACCCGCTACGACGGTTGGGTGTTTACCGCGGTGGCGTGGTGCCTGCTGGCATGGCACACGTACCGCTTCCAGCTTTTGAAAGGCCGCTCAGGCGGCGCATTCCTGCTGTGTACCGCGATCCTGTTGGCCGCCCCGCTCGGCTGGCTTGCCTACAATGCCAAGCAATTCGGCGATCCCCTGGACTTTATGCACGGGCCGTACTCTGCTGCCGCCATCGATGCCAAAACCAGCGCGCATGGTGCCGGGCATTATCCCGGCTGGCACAACATACCCGTTGCCGCGTTGTACTTTGCCAAGGCCGCTGAACTGAACGCGACAACCCGCTGGTTTGCGGATGTACTACTGACGGCTGCGCTTGCCGGTACGGCGCTTGCGGTTCGTGGTGGGTACCTGCGCGGCGCATTCTTCCTGCTCTGGATTCCGCTGCCGTTCTACATGTACTCCGTCGCGTATGGCTCGGTGCCGATTTTTATTCCGCGATGGTACCCGCACGGCTGGTACAACACGCGCTATGGGCTTGAGCTGCTGCCGGTGTTTGCGCTGGGGCTGGCCTGCCTGTCCGCGCAAGGAGCCGGGTGGCTACGGGCGCACAGACCGCGCATAGCCCCCTTTGCCACTGTGACAGTTGCATTTCTGATTGTGCTCAACGATGCCGTGCTGATGCGCGCCCGCCCGCTGGTGCTGGGCGAGGCAACCGTAAACTCTCGCACACGCATTCCGTTCGAGGCAGGGCTGGCAAGCGCTTTGGATGAGCTGCCACCTGCGGGAATTATTCTGATGTATACCTCGGATCATGTAGGCGCGTTGCAGCGGGCCGGCATCCCCCTGGCTCGCACCATCAACGACTCGGACTGGCTGCTGTGGCGTCGTGCACTCTCTGATCCTGCCCACTTCGCCCGGTTTGTTGTAGCGCTTGACGGGGATGCGGTAGCTACGGCAGTGCAGACGCATGCTGATGGGTTGCAGCTGCTCCATGTAATTTGCTCCACCGGGCAGCCGTGCGCCCGAATTTATCAATCCACAGTGCGGCGCAGCTTTTGAATGGGAGAGAAACTGTGCAATTCATTAAGGCGCATGCCTGCGGCAATGACTTTCTTATCGTTGAAATGGAAGGGCCGTTGCATCTTGCTGACGACGAGCAGCGAGCACTCTCCATTGCCTTGTGCGCGCGCACCACGGGCGTAGGTGCGGATGGTGTCGAGTTTCTGGAGTGGACCGGAGAGCGCGCCGGGACCATCCACCTGCGCAATGCTGACGGGGGCGTTGCAGAGATCAGCGGCAACGGCACGCGCTGCGTGGCTGCCTGGATGGCGCACAAGGGAAACGCACAGGTTGGTGAGCAATTTGTGCTGCACACCGGCGCGGGTGAACGCCGCTGTGTGCTGGAGGTACGCCGGGGCGCGCACATGCAGTTGCGCAGCGGCATGGGGGTGCCTACAGTTGTTCCAGCATCGGTCGCGCTCGATGAAGATGCAGTGCTGGTGGAAGGTGCGGTGGTTTCAACCGGAAACCCGCACTTCGTGATCCGGGTGCAGGATGAACGCTTCGAGGTCGGCGGCATGGACTGGCAGACACTGGGCCGCGCCATCTGCTTTCATCCGCAGTTTCCGGCCCAGACAAATGTTGAGTTTGTCCACGTGCTGGGACCGGGAGAGATTGCGATTCGTATCTTTGAGCGTGGTGCCGGACCTACAAGCTCATCGGGTACCGGCACCTGCGCCAGCGCTGCGGCGGCCATGCGGCTGTATGGATGCGAGCGGGTATTGCAGGTGCATGCGCCGGGCGGCACACAAACCGTGAGCTGGCCGGGCGATACCGAAGAAATGGAGTTAACCGGGCCTGCCGAGCTGATCGCAACCGGTGAAGCCCTGTTAACGCTATCCACGCCAGGGCAGTCTGCTTGAGTCTCAAGCCCTGGGCACTACCTGCCAACCCTGTGCTCGCCATTGTGGCCCCGGCGAGCAGTGCACAGCAGGCACGTATCGATGCAGGAGCAAGGGGGCTGGCTGCTCGCGGCTGGCAGGTGCGTTTCGGCAGGCATGCGCAGGGCAGGAGCTTGCCATACTTCAGCGCGACTGTCGGAGAGAGGCTTGCCGACCTCCATGCCGCATTTGCTGATCCGGAAGTAGACGCGATCCTGTGTACGCGCGGCGGTTACGGCAGCAGCTACCTGCTGCCCGGCCTCGACCTCGGCCTGATTCGAGCAAACCCCAAGCCGCTGCTGGGCTACAGCGACCTGACAGCCCTGCAAAGTTGGCTGCTGGATCAAACCGGGTTGCCCGCCTTCCACGCGCCGATGCTGACTGCCGACTTTGACCGTGCAGACGGTGTGGATGAGGCGAGTCTCGCGGCTATTTTGGGCGGACGCACGTACAGCTATGGAGCCGCAGAGGGCCTGCGCATGTTGCAACCGGGTACCGCTGATGGTCGGTTGCACGGCGGATGCCTGTCGCTTTTAACTGCCGCGTTGGGTACGCCGTATGCGCCTATGACTGAGGGCGCGCTGCTGTTTCTTGAAGATGTCGGTGTGAAGCCATACCAACTGGACCGCATGCTGCGGCACTTGGTGCTCGCGGGCAAGCTTGAAGGTGTTTCAGGCATCATTTTCGGTGAAATGCTCGATTGCGTCTCTCCCGGCGCGCCTGCCGGGTTGCTGGAACAGAGCATTTTGCATGCGCTTTCGTCGTTCCCCGGCCCGATTGCGATTGGGCTGCGTTCCGGGCATGTATCGCGCCGCAATGTGACGCTTCCCCTGGGTGTGGAGGCACAGCTGGTTACGCGGGAGGGTGAAGCCCGGCTTGAGCTGTTGGAGCCGGCCGTCCTGCCGTGCGCCGATGTATAAAGACCCCTGTACAAAGCCTGATGTGCGAAGCTATGAAGCGAGCCCCCTTGTGATAGACGCAATCAGCACCCCAAAACACATCCACCTGATCGGCATTTGCGGGACCGCCATGGCCTCACTCGCCGGGCTGCTGCAGGCCAAGGGCCACCGCATCACAGGCTCCGACCAGGCCGCCTACCCGCCCATGTCGGACCTGCTGCGCTCGCTTCACATCCCGGTAGCGGAGCCATTTGGAGAGCGCAACCTCCAACCGCATCCCGATCTCGTTGTGATCGGCAATGCGCTCTCTCGCGGCAATCCGGAGCTGGAGTACGTGCTTGACATGCGGATTCCATTTACCTCCATGGCCCGGTTCATAGAGGAAGAGTTCTTGCGGGGGCATGAGTCGCTAGTGGTGTCAGGCACCCACGGCAAAACAACCACAACCAGCATGCTGGCATGGATTTACCAGGTGGCCGCACGCACCCAACCCGAGCTGACGCCTTCGTTTCTGATAGGCGGCGTAGCGGAAAACTTTGGAACCAGCTTTCAGCTCGGCACGGGCCGGCCTTTCCTGATTGAAGGCGATGAGTACGACACGGCGTTCTTCGACAAGGGTCCGAAGTTCATGCACTATTTTCCGGATGCGTTGATCCTGACCCATGTCGAGTTTGACCATGCTGATATTTACAAGGATCTTGAAGCAGTCAAAATCGCGTTCAAGCGGCTGGTAAACCTCGTGCCGAGACGAGGCCGCATTGTTGCCTTTGACGGCGCGCCGAACGTGCGCGAATGCGTTGGCAAGGCGCTATGCCCGGTGGAGTTCTACGGCTTTGCGCCCGATTCGCATTGGAACGTGAGCGGCATGGAATATCGGGAGGGTGTAACGCACTGGACGGTTCTGCGTGCCGGTGAACGCTGGACGCAGTTACGCCTGCCCATGGCGGGCGAGCACAACGCGTTAAACGCGACCGCTGCTGCCGCGCTTGCGGCAGGGCAGGGCGTGCCGCAAGCAGCGATTGAGGAAGCACTCGCCACCTTTCAAAGCGTCAAGCGGCGGCTTGAGGTCCGTGCAGTTGTCAACGGCATTACGGTGATCGATGACTTCGCGCACCACCCTACCGCCATCCGCGAGACGCTGCGCGCCCTGCGGTCGGCATATCCGGGAAGCCGCATATGGGCGGTGCTTGAGCCGAGGTCGAACACACTGCGCCGCAACATCTTTGAGCGTGAGCTGGTTGAGAGCCTGTCGCTGGCGGATCGCATTGTGCTTGCCGGCGTGTTCAAGGGGGACAGCATCCCGGAGCAGGAGCGGTTGCATCCTGAGCAGGTTATGCTGGCGCTTGCCGAGCGGGGCCACGAAGCCGCGCTCTATGCCCATGCCGATGACATTGTGGACGCAATCGCGCCCGAACTGGCTGAGGGCGATGTGGTCGCCATTCTTTCGAACGGCGGTTTTGACGGTATTTACGAGAAACTGCCTGCGCGCCTCCTCGCGCTGTCGGAGCAGTAACCGGTGCTGCGGGCTCTTGTTCTGCTCGCGGTGTGGGCGCTGCTTGCGATCCCTGTCGGCCTGGTCACAGTGCCGTGGACCCTGCTGACAGGCAACGCGGGGCCTATGTATCGCTGGGGCGTGTGGATCGGCAAGATGGGATTGCTGGCGGCCGGCGTCAGGCCGCGCGTGCGCTTCGAGGCTCCGCTACCTGAAGGCCCATGCCTGTTTCTGGTCAACCATGCTTCCAACCTGGACCCGCCGTTGCTGGCAGCGGTGCTGCTGCCGCGGCGCACGGCGATGCTCATCAAGCAGGAGCTGCTAAAAATTCCGATCCTGGGCTGGGGCATGAGCCTGGCCGGTTTTGTGCCGGTGGCGCGGTCGGGCAGTGTTGAGGACGCCCGGCGCTCGCTCGATCAAGCGGCTGCGGCGATCCGCTCAGGGCTGTCGATGACGGTGTTTGTGGAAGGAACACGGTCCACGACGGGCAAACTGCTGCCGTTCAAAAAAGGGCCGTTCTTTCTCGCGATGGCGTGTAAAGTGCCGGTAGTTCCGGTCACGCTGGTAGGTACGGGCGGGCTGATGCCTAAAGGTTCACTGCGCCTGAAATCCGGTGTAATTGAGGTAGTTGTGCATGCGCCATTGCTGCCCGCCGACTTTGCCCGGCGCGAGGCGCTAATGGATGCCGTGCGTGCCGCGATCGGGTCGGCACTCCCCGAGGAACAGCGGTAATTAGTTCCTGATGAAAGCGTTATAGCCATTGTCGGCCAGCCTGGTCCGCATGGCCTTGGCGGCTTCCTGCGTGGCAAACGGCCCTACCTGCACATGAAACAGCGGATCTCCGGTTGCCGAACGCACGATCGCATCAAAGCCGTCATGCCGCAGCGCAGCGGCGAGTGTTTGTGCGTCAGCCGCGCGGGATACGGCGGCGATCTGCACCATCAAGCCTTCAAGCAGTGCAGACCCCCCTGGTACCGGCACATTCGCAATTGAGGGCGTGATCAAAGGAGCATGGAGAGGAACAGGGGCGGGGTAGGACTTGACGCTCGGTACGGATGCGGTGCCGATGGACGCTTCACCCAAGGTATCGGGCTGCGCAGTTGCGAGCCGGGTTCCCAAGTGAACAGCCGGGGTGGGTTTCGGCTTCGCCTGAGTCAGTGCTACTCCACCGGTATGGTCCGGCTCAGGCGGCAGACCGCTCAACTCTCCGGGAGCATCCCCATTTTCATTTTCGGCGTCGGTGTCCTGCCTCGTTGATGAGGGGGATGGACCTAATGGCCGTGGGATGTGGCCGGCTGAGTGTGCCGTTGTGACCCTGGTTTGCGGCAGGCTGCTGCGAGCAGAGTAGCCGAAGCCGAAGCACACCGCACACACAACGGCGATAGCGAAAAAAATGCCGAGCAGAGCCGGGGCACCCAGCACCAGGTCTGCCGGTGCTTCACTCGCGTACAGATCATGGTCCGGCTCAAGCGCGGGCCTCACCGGGGTTCATCCCTTGGCTCGTTTATGTCTCCCGAACTGTTTTCCGGACGAACAACAGCACCGGTCTTGTTGGTGATTGAGCTTACGGTGTGCTGCAGCAGGGACAGCATTTCAATCGGCAAAGGAAAGATGATAGTTGTATTTTTCTCCGTGCCGATGTCGCGCAGGGTTTGCAGGTAGCGCAACTGCATGGTGGTGGGTTGCTCGGCAAGCAGTTTGGCAGCGTCAACCAGGCGCTGCGCGGCTTCGTACTCACCTTCGGAGTTGATGATCTTGCCGCGCTTGTCACGCTCGGCTTCCGCCTGACGAGCCATGGCGCGCAGCATCGACTCAGGGAGGTCCACCTGCTTGACCTCGACGCTGACAACCTTGACGCCCCACGGCTCGGTGCGGGCGTCGATGATGGTCTGGATGCGCTGGTTCAACGCGTCACGATGCGACAGCAGACCGTCAAGATCCACTTCACCGAGCACGGAACGCAGTGTGGTCTGCGCGAACTGCGAAGTCTGGTAGACGTAATTTGCCACTTCGATCACCGCCCGCGCCGGGTCAAGCACGCGCAGGGTGATGACTGCATTGACCTTCAACGTCACATTGTCGCGGGTGATGACGTCCTGCGGCGGCACTTCCAGCACCTCCTGCCGGAGCGAGATGCGCACGATCTGGTCGAAAGGACGAAAGACGAAGATAACGCCGGGGCCCTTGGGCGGCACCAATGCGCGGCCAAGGCGAAAGATGACGCCGCGCTCGTACTCGCGCAGGATGATGACGGAGGTAAACAGGTAAAATGCGACGATCAGCAATGCCGCGATGCCGAAGATGCTCATGGAAAAGCCTCTCGTTCGATCAAAAGTTTATAGCAGCGCGAGCAGTTTCCAGCTCCGTGTGCATCTTGACGGTAAACTCAAGTTCCGTTATGGGATTACCGATCGAATGCGGGAACGGGTTCCACCAGCAGGGTGAGACCGCGTACGCCCAGTACCCTGAGATGTGCACCGGCCGGTACAGGGCCAGGTGCCTCTGCAAACCAGAGTTCGCCGCGTACCAGCACCTGCACTCGCGCAAACTGTCCCGGCGTAGGCAATCCGCTTAGCGGCTCCTGCGCTACGGCGACTGCCCCGACCATGGCGCCAGGACCGGTAAGTACCTTGTTATGAAGGGCTTGCATGGCGATGCGAACCAGGAATAATGTGATGAGGCCGAAGCCGGTGCCTACACCCAGCGCGGTAGCCAGCTGCACCTGCAGCTCAGGGATAGGCCCTGCAACCAGCGTCAGCAGCCCTGTGACCAGGCACGCGACCCCGGCAGTCGCCAGGATGCCATGGCTGGGTGCCTTGACCTCAAGCAGCAACAATGTGAGTGCTGCGATGAGCAGCATGATGGCGGTGTAGCGCAGCGGCAGCAGGTTGAGCGCAAACAGGGCCGTGACTACCAGCAGCGTGCCGATTGCGCCGGGAATGATGGTGCCCGGCACATTGAACTCAAGGTAGATGAGCAGGACGCCCGCGACCAGGATCAGCACGGCGATGTTGGGGTCGGTGAGCGCGCCCAGGATGTGCTCGCGGGGTGAGGGCTCAATGGTTTGGAGCCGCGCATCGTGCAGGTGCAGCACGGCAGTTTTCCCGGAGATACGCGTGACGCTCTGACCGTCGAGCGAACGAAGCAGTGACGGCACATCGGGCGAAACCAGCGTGAGCAGGCCGAGCTGCATGGCTTCCGCTTCCGAGTAGGACTTCGAGTTCAGCACGGCATCCTGCGCGGCGTTGATGTTGCGCTTTCTTAGTGAAACGAAAGAGCGCAGGAACGCGGTCGCGTCATTTTCGAGCTTCTGCTTCATGATCGGGTCAAGCGTCTTGCCCTCAATCACCGGGTGCGCGGCACCGGCATTGGTGCCCGGTGCCATGGCGGCTACGTCTGCCGCTTCAAGCAGAAAGAAGCCCGCGGAACCTGCGCGGCTGCCTGCCGGGTCCACATAGACGATGACCGGGATGGGTGAAGCAAGAATGCTGTGGACCATCTCGCGCATGGATTCCAGCAGGCCGCCGGGTGTGTTCATCAGGATCAGCACGGCGGCTGCGTGATCCTTGTTTGCCTGGTCGAGACCGCGCTGCAGGTACATGGCGCTGACCGGCTGGATGGTGCTGTCGAGATGGATGACCGTGACGATAGGCTGCGCGGCGGGGGCGCTTGCGATGCTCGGCAACCATGCGAGGCAAAGCAGCAGGGTGAGGAGCAGCCGGTATGGGGCGCGCAGAGGTTGGAGGTTTGAGCGGAGGCGCATGGCCTGCCCAGTGTACGGCGCGCAGGATTGCGGTTGCTAGTTACGCTTGATGGGGCGCATTGCTGCCGGGACAATGTAAAAGCAGATCCTTCGCTACGCTCAGGATGACCCATTTTGGAGGGGTGGGAACTCTTCACACATCCTCTAATCAAAACAGGTAAGCAAGATAAGCAAGACAAAGTGTCATCCTGAGAGTAGCGAAGGATCTGCTTTACTTTTTTATCCGCATATAAAGCAGGTCCTTTGTCGCTTCGCTTCTCAGGAGGACTCTCAAAGTAACGTTTTTGTTAATCGATGCTGAGCTCGCTTTACTCCGCCTGCTTCAGTTCCAGCTTGACCAGGTTATGCACCCAGCGAGCCGGCTTCTGGTCTTCTTCGACAACCAGCTTGAAAGGCCCTCCCTGCGCACCGAGCGGCTTGCCGTCAAGAGTATCGGCCACGATGACAGTACCCGGATGGAAGCCGGGCTCAACCTCGGCTAGGGACAACACAGCTTTGTAGCCGTCACTGCCGGTAGCCACTACATACTCTGCAAGCGCCTTGCCTTTTACGGCTTCAGGCACTGGTGCGCCGATCTTTTCCATAAGCTCAACGAGCGGAACTCCGGAGTAGGTTTGCTTTGCGTGCGAGTGGCCGTCTGTCACGGTGAGCTGTACATGGTGCAGGGCCTTCAGTGCCTCCGGGGAGAATGAAAGCTGCCCCTGTGCGCCGTCGACAGCCAGGGAAGTGCTTTGCGCATGTGCTGAGCCGACGAAAAGAGCAAGGGCAAGGAGAGCAGCGGCTTTGCGCATGGGTAATATCCAGTTCCGATCCTGGGACAATTTCTGACAGCCTCATCGTATACTTCCGTTATGTCGATCGTTCGCAATATCAAAGGCATTGCCAAGGGTATGAGCATCACCTTCGGGGAGATGTTCCAGCCGACGGAAGTGGAGAATTACCCGGATGGTCCCGGACCGCTGCGCGGTGCCGTGTTTCAGGAGCGGTTCCGCGGTGCGCACGTACTGCAGCGCGATGAAAACGGCCTGGAAAAGTGCGTGGCCTGCTACCTGTGCGCAGCAGCCTGCCCGGCCAATTGTATCTACATTGAAGCTGCCGAGAACACGGAAGAGAAGCGCATTTCTAGCGCCGAACGCTATGCAAAGGTCTACAACATCGACTACAACCGCTGCATTTTTTGCGGCTACTGCGTCGAGGCTTGCCCTACGGATGCGATTACGCATGGCCACGGCTTTGAACTGGCAACCTTCAACGCGACCAGCCTGCTGATGCGCAAGGAAGACATGCTGGTAGCGAATGTGGGCCTGCCAGGTACCACTGCTTCCGGGGCCGACTCGGCGAAATAAATGCTGCAAGTGTAAGAGCGGCGGCCCACGGGTCGCCGTTTTCCATTTGCAGCATCCCACAAGACGGAGGGTTGAGCATGGCGAGTGTACGAGTGTTTGCACAGGCAAAGGCCAAGGCGGGCCAGGAGCAGAAGCTGCGCGAGGTGCTGTTGGAATTGGTCAAGGCAAGCAGGATTGAGGAAGGTGTCATTTTCTACGAGCTGTTTGAGACCACCGACGGCGGCGAGTTTCTGTTCAATGAGGAATACGCAGGGCAGCCGGAGTTTGAAGCGCATAAAAGTTCAGACCATTTCAAACTGGCAGGTGACGCCATGGAGCTGTTGCTCGATGGGGAGCTGGTGATCTGGGTGGTGGACCCGGTGGAGCCTGTGTTGTAAGCAGGTTGGCAGGTAATTTCAGCCCGGCCTGAAATACTGAATGAAAGGCACACCTCCGGGTGTGCCTTTTCTATTGGAGAGACAAGCCGATGACACCAGAAGAGTTTTTGCCGAAAGCCACCGCAGCCGCGCGTGCCGCGGGCCACATTTTCCCCGAGCATGCCGCGTGCGAGGCTGCGCTGGAGTCGGCCTGGGGCAGCTCTGCGCTGGCCGTGCGTGCCAACAATCTTTTCGGGCAGAAGCAGGCGCACCCGCCGTGCGGTACGTCATTGTCAATGCATACGCGTGAATTTCTATGCGGCGCCTGGGTGACTGTGCCTGCTGAATGGATGATCTTCAATGACTGGCAAAGCTGCTTTGCGGAGCGTATGGCGGTGCTGCAGCGGCTTGCGGGTGAGTTTCCGCAGTACCGCGCGGCGCTGGCTGCGCAAACCGGTGAGCAGTTTGTGGCGGCGGTCTCGCAGCGGTGGTCGACCGACCCACAGCGAGCGGCTAAAGTGTTGAGCGTGTTTCACAAGCACTTTGCCGGCTCGCAAGTTCTGATTGCCTAGCTGATTGCTTAAGCCGGCTGCGGCTCGACTTTGACCGGCGACTGCTTCACTTCCTGCCGCAGTGCGGCTTCACGAATCGGTTTTTCATGCAGCAACAGTTCAGTAGCCTGCAGGTGCGGATTGGCATGGAACCAACGCTTGCAGGCATCGTCGTGCAGCAGGTTCAGCAGCGCCATCAGGGACATACCCTGGTGGTGCGCCATCCACTCGCGCACCAGGCGGGGCCGCTCACGGCCTTGCGTGTAATCCACGGCTTCATACAGGCCGTACGCACCACCCCAGCCGGATTTGGACATGGTGTGCAGGTTCCGCAGGGCCGCTTCACGGTCAATGCCTAGCGCCAGATAGCTGGCGTATGGTGCCACCACCGGGCCTGCGGTCGCGTCCCATTTGAGGGCAATCTGCGGGATGCCGAAAGCCTTGTAGTGGTAGTGGCCGCCGTCGTCAAGCTCGGCGTAGCCTGACTCTGAAATACCCCACGGAATCCCCAGTTTCTTGCCGTATGCACGCTGCACTTCAACCACGCCGCTCAGCGTGCGCGCCATCAGCGTGTCCGGGTAGGTGCGCATCCACAAATTCGGCATCAGGTACTCGAACATGGTGCCGGTCCAGGAGAGCAGCACAGCATGGCCGAAGGCAAGCGTGTGCGTGCGACCCATTTTGAACCAGCTGGTTTGTTCAAGGTCACCCTTGGCCACAGAGATAAAAGCCGCGATGCGTGCTTCCGACGCCAGCATGTCGTAGCAGGCGGAGTGCAGCTCCTCTCGCTGCACTTCGTAGCCGATCGACAGCATCTGCCGGTCGCGCTCTATAAGGAACCCGAAGTCCATCTCCATTGCCAGCCGGAAGGCCTCGCGGGAACACCGTGTGACAGCTTCCGCGGCAGTGTGCAGCTTGTCCGCGGCTGCCGGGAGCAGGGCTTCCAGCTGCTCCGCGAGCATTACCGTGGCGGTGTCCGCACCCGCGTCACGAGTTGCGATGAACTGCCCAAGGCGTGTGCGGAGCTGCTGCGCAAAGGCTTCGGCGGCGCTCAAACGGGGATGTGCAGCCGTGCCTTCAAGCGCAAGCTGGGGTACGGCGCGCAACGGCGCAAAGCGGAGCAGCAGCCATGGCTCCAGTTCGTTTACCAGCGAGGCAACGGCGGCAATGCGCTTCCTCTGCTCCTGACGCCACCAGTTCGTTTCGTCCATGCCGGTTTCTGCCGCAAATGTCTCAACGGGTGCGAGCCCTTCAAAGGCGGCGCGATCTAAGGCCCAACGCAGCAGCGCGTCGAGCGAGGCATCCCCGGCGGGCATGCCGTTGTCCGGTATGCCTGAAGTTGCGTGTTGCAGCCGCAAACCTGTGAACAGCCGAGGCTCGATCAGCGGACGCTCCCCAAGCTCTGCCGCGCCCATGCGCAGGGTGTAGAGAGAAGCAGCGAAGTTGCCGCTGTCCACTGACGAAACCGTGATGGGCAGCAGCGGCTCCAGCGTGTGCGTGTTGTACCAGTTGTAGAGGTGACCGCGGTACTTGGGCAGCCTTTCGAACGTGGCGAGTGTTGCACTTGTGAGTTCTGTAAACTCCGGCACGGTAAGCCAGCCGAACTCGACCGCTGCCTGCCGGGCATTGAGCAGCAGCCCCAGGTTTGTAGGGGAGACGCGGGCTGCTTCAAACAGGTTTTGCTCTTCCACGTTGTCAGGAATGAGGTAGTGGTGCTGCGCGCCGCCGAACTGGTAAAAATAACGCCAGATACGCAGGGCATGCTCACCGAGGAAGGCAGCTTCCTTACCGCTGAGCGCTGCCACGGCCTCGCGGCGCGGCTGGTTGAGCCATGCGGTAATAGCCGGTGCGGCGGCCCACAGCAGCAGTACCGGCAGCGCGATGAGGAGCGCGTGAGGCTGCAACCATAGAACCAGCAGGCCCACCACGAACGCGAACAGGGGGCTCGCGGTCAGGTAGCGGTCTACCGGGGTCACGCGTTTGCCGGCTTCTGCTTCAGCGGCCGTTTCCCACTCAAGCAGGCGCTGCCCGGTGATGAAGCGGCGTACCAGCGCGCGCACAATGGCGTCGAGCGATAGAAACGTTGAATGCGGCAGGAATATCACATTTAAAAGCGTGATGATCGCTGCCTGCCCGGCACCCGCAAGTGCCTCACCTACGGCACCGGCCCGGTCTGACACCAGGCTGCGCCCGAGTGAGAAAACCAGCTGGACCAAGGTCGGCAAAAACATCAGCAGCAGCGTAAGCAGCGTCCAATACAGCGCGCCGCCTTCCAGCCCCAGCCAGCCCGCGATGAACAGCAGCATGGTGAACGGCTCAACCAGCGAGCGCCGCAGGTTGTCGAAGATCTTCCAGCGAGAGATGGTCGAGATGGGATTGCGCACCGTCTTGCCTGACTCATCCGGAACGGACGGGAACAGCCACTGCGCGATCTGCCAGTCGCCCCGTACCCAGCGGTGTTTGCGCTTGGTGTAAGCGGAGTAGTGCGAAGGGTAATCATCGATAACTTCAATGTCTGTTGCAAGCCCCGCACGTGCGTAAGCACCTTCGATCAGGTCATGCGAGAGCAGGGAGTTGCGCGGAAAGCGCCGGTCGAGCACGGCGTGCAGCGTTGAAACCTCGTAGATGCCTTTGCCGGTAAAGATGCCCTCGCCGTAGAGGTCCTGGTACACGTCAGAGACGGCGCGTGTGTAGATGTCAAAGCCCGTTTGCCCGCTGAACAGCCCGGCCAGGCGTGAGCGCGATGCCGATTGCACGCTGACGCCCACGCGCGGCTGCAGGATACCGTAACCTGCGGTCACGATGCGGCGCTCCGGGTCGATGACGGCGCGGTTGAGCGGGTGCGCCATGGCCCCGACCATGGTGGCAGCGGTGCCGCGCGGCAGCTGCGTGTCGCTGTCGAGGGTGATGATATAGCGGGCACTACGCACCTGGTCTACACCGCCGGCCTTGACCGGGAATGCGTCATAGGCACCTTCAAGAAACTTGTTCAGGTCGAGCAGCTTGCCGCGTTTGCGCTCCCAGCCCATCCACACGCCCTGCCGCGAGTTGAAGATACGGTGCCGGTGAAACAGTACAAAGCAGCCGCCCTTTTGACCGCGGTAGCGCTCGTTGAGGTCGTTGATGAGATTGACGGCAAGGTCTACCAGTTGATCCGAGTCATTTTCACGCGGACGCGTCACGGCATCGGGCAAGTCGGTGATGAGGGCGAAATGCAGGTGCCGGTCCTGGTTGGCCAGGTAGCGCACCTCAAGCTCCGCGACCAGCTCGCGCAGCTGTTTTTCACTCAGCAGCAGCGTGGGCACCGCGACCAGCGTGTTGCAGTCGGCGGGGATGCCGGTCTTGGCGAAAGCAAGCTTGGGCAGCGAACGCGCTTCAAACAGGGCGGTGACGGTGTTGTTTACCAGGTCCACAACGCCTTGCGTGGCGGGCAGTATCAGCAGCAGAAATGCAAGCACCAGCGCGCCGTAGCTGTGGGAACCCGGCACCAGCGGCAGCAGCAGGGAGGCGATGAGCAGCACGGAGAGCACTTCAACCGGGGCGATGTAGAACAGGTCAGGATCGCGCTTGGCGGCGATACGGAAGCGCTCTGGGAAGGGCGGTTGGTAGCCGATGGCGTGTGAAAGGGCGTCAACGCCGCCATCGATCAGGTAGTAGCCGACGTGGCTCTCACGTTCGTGCACGCGCGGGTCGCTGAAAGGCCGGCCCTGTGCCTCGCGGGCAAATCGAAGCGCCTCCTGCGCGACTTCCAGCTCTGAGAAATCCGCATAGCGGGCCAGCTGCGCCACACGTTTGCGATACCCTTCGCGGCTGTCAAAATCCATGCGTCCGTAAGCGCCTGCCGGGTCCTGGCGCAAGGCTTCGTCAAAGGCGATCAGCGGCTCCGCCACAATGGCCCAGTCGGCATAGCCAAGCTCCCGCAGGCTCTTGATGCAGTTGTCGATCACCGGATTGCGGCCCGGCGGGATGCCTGCCGCCAGCACTGCTTCGCCTTCGCTTACCGCGCGCTCCATCAACTGAAACTTCATCAGTGAAGGGAGCGACCACAGCTCCTGCAGTTCCAACGGCTCAGCCGCTTGTACGCCGCCCATGTAGACGGGGAGCGCTTTCGCGTCCCACGCGTTACCGGTGCCGTCCAGGTAGCTCCCTGCCACGGCAAAGATGCGCGGGAGGCCATCGTCATCGCCTTGATCGGTTTGGACGGCGAGGCGGGGCAGTCGATCCAGAATCCTGCGGCCATTGGCAACTTCATTCACCGCGGAGCGCAGCAGCCGGGGGTTCTCTCGCAATACCAGCAGCGGGTCTTGTGCCCCATTCGCGTAATCCGGCTCGGGTAGCGCATCGAGCTTGACCACGAGGGCATTGAGCGCCGTGCGTGCGGCTTCGGCACGGGCACGCAGCCCGCTGGGACCCTTGGGCCGCCGCGCCGTGCTCCAGCCGCGTGCATCAGCAAGGCCCCGGGCGCGCAGTGCATCGGGTTGCCAAGGGGCTTGTTCCCATATCCGCACTTGCCCGGGCTGGTCCACTTTCGTTGTCTCCGTCACACCGACTCCAAGATTGCTGTTGATTCGACTCACGACTCCATGTGCAGGGAAGCCTAGCGATAGCTGGCTGCCTGCATTTCAAACATTTCCGCATAGCGGCCGCCCAGCGCCATCAGGCGTATGTGGTCACCTTCCTCTACCAGCTGCCCCCCGGCGAGCACCACGATACGGTCGGCCATGCGGACAGTCGAAAACCGGTGCGACACGAACAAGGCCATCTTGCCCGTTGTCAGTTCAGAAAACCGTTCAAACACTTCCATCTCTGACTTGGCATCGAGGGCGGCAGTCGGTTCGTCGAGGATCAGTAGTTGAGCATCGCGCAGGTAGGCGCGCGCCAGCGCAATCCGCTGCCACTCGCCGCCTGAAAGGTCCACGCCGTTTTCAAAGCGGCGACCGAGCATTTGATCGTAGCCGTTGCCCAGCTTGCGGATCACACTTGCGGCAAGCGATTTTTCCGCCGCGCCGGCGATGTCTTGCTCCGTATGCGGCAGCTCCACACGGCCTACGGCAATGTTGTCGCGGACGGTCATTTCGTAGCGCATGAAGTCCTGAAAGATGACGCCCATCTCCTGGTGGAGGTCGTCGAGTGCGTACTCGCGCAAGTCCACGCCGTCGAGCAGGATCTGACCCTCGGTCGGGTCATACAGCCGGGTGATGAGCTTGACGACCGTGGTTTTACCTTGGCCGTTCTCGCCGATCAGGGCGATACGCTCGCCGGGGCGCAGGTGGAAGTTGAAGTCCTTGAGCACGCGGCGGGTAGTGCCGGGGTAAGCAAAGGACACGTTGCGGAACTCGAAGCCGCTCCGGACGGGGCGGGGCATGGGCAGGCCATTGGGCTTGGAGACGACGGTCGGCTTCATGTCGAAGAAGCCGATAAGGTCCGTGAGGAACAGTGCCTGGTCGGCGATGCCGGAAGCTATTGAAAACACCTGCTGAAGATTGGCCTGCGCCTGCTGTACGGATGCCGTGATAAAGACAAAATCCTGCAGGCTGTAGTGGCCTGTCACAGCGCGCCAGATCACGTATACATAGGACGAGTAGTACCCGGCTGTGCCGATGATGGCGAACAAGCCGCCCCAGAACAGCCGCCGCTTTGAGAGCGCGATATTCTCCTCGTAAATGCCGAGGGAGAGCCGGGCAAACCGGTCTGTGAAGTAGTTGCTCAGGTTGAAGAGCTTGAGCTCCTTGGCGGCTTCCTTCGATCCGCCGACCTGGCGAATGTAGTCCATTTCACGCTTGGCCGGAGTCTGACGGAAGTTTTTTGCATATCCCAGGAAAGCGAAGTGCGTCTCGCCTAGGAAAGACGGCACTACCGCGATGAGCAGCAGCAGGATGAGCAGCGGGGCCTTGAAGATCAGCACGCCGGTGAAGAACAGGGTAGTGAGAACCTGCTGGAACAGTCTACCCATCATCTGGATCATGGCCAGGCGGTCGGTAGCCTGCACGCGGGCACGTTCCAGCCGGTCATAATACTCAGGGTTTTCGTAGGTAGTCAGGTCAAGCTGCGCGGCTTGCCGCATTACGCGGATAGAAACATAGTGCGTGTAGCGGTCACCGAGTAGGGAATCGGTGTAGTCGATGAGCCGCTGAACGACACCGGTAAGAATGACGATGGCGACTTCAAGCCCGACGATCCACCAGAACCGGGGAGGCGTGCCGTGGCCGCCGATAGCCTGCTGTACGCCGCTGACAATGCGTGCCGCCACGTAGCCGCCGATAACCGGCCCACCCGCTACCAGTACCCGCAGGATCAAACCCCAGGTGACTACCGAAGGGCCTGAGTCCCAAAGTATTCGCAGCACCGGCGGCACATTTTTGAGTGCCGCGATGCGCTCGCCCCACGCGCTGCCTGTTTTCGCCTGATCCGCCATTCGCTCCGCTCACGAGCAGTTTAGCGCGGCAATTGCGGTTGCCGCGCAAACAACTGCCATGATAGGCATGGTTGAACAGGTATTGAGAAGCTCTACAGTGGCGTTATCCCACCTGTAGCACCATAGATTTCACCGGTCACAAAGCTGGCATCATCAGACGCGAGAAAGACATACAACGCCCCAAGCTCCACGGGCTGCGCAGGCCGTTCAAAGACGGTTTTCGCGCCGAAGTCCTTCAGGCTGCTCTCATTCATCGTCGCTGGAATTAGAGGCGTCCATACCGGCCCAGGGGCCACGCCATTGACGCGGATGCCTTTTTTTGCAAGCACCTTGGCCATACCCTTAGTCAGGTTGCTGATAGCGGCCTTGGTCGCGGCGTAAACGAAGATGCCTGGATCAGGGTCAAGCGCCTGGATGGAAGTCGTGTTGATAATAACGCCGCCCGGCTTGAGGTGCTTGGCCGCAGCCTGCGAGACGGCGAAGGTACCGCCCACGTTCACAGTAAATGCCATGGCGAACTCCTCGCCCGGTACATCTTCCAGCTTGGCGTAGGTACGCTGGTAGGCGGCGTTGTTTACGACAATGTCGAGCTTGCCGAACTTGGCCACAGTCTCCTCAACCACCTTGACGGCAGTTGCGGGCTGCGCGAAGTCAACGACGATGGCATGCCCTTTACGGCCCTGCTGCTCAATGGCTTTGACCGTGGTTTGCGCGTCGGCTTCTTCCTCGGCCAGGTAGGTGATGACTACGTCCGCGCCTTCCTTGGCAAACAGAATCGCTACTGCGCGCCCAATGCCGCTGTCGGCACCGGTAACCAGCGCGACGCGGTCCGTAAGCCGGTTGCGCCCGGTGTAGCTCTCAAGGCCGTGGTCCGGCTTGGGCTCCATCTCTGCCTCGGTACCTGGAATGGATTGCTTTTGTTGCTGAAACGGCGGCTTAGGGCCAAAGGTCAGGGGATTGCGTGCCATGATTTCTCCTTAGCGAATGTGAGCAGGCGAGTATGCCGCTTCTCGAAGAGAGCAGGTGCCTGCCGCTTTGGTTGTGTCGGCGACAGACATTGCTGTGACAACACTGCGATACATGCTGAAAACATCGGTATGTATCTACCCAGGGACTTGCATGCAGCCCCGCGAAGGGTATAGTAGGCATCTATAAAGCTGCAGCACGGAAAGGCAGGCTCTCAACACTTGGCACTCTCACACGCGCACGACCACGCGCATGATTTGGAAACGCGCCTACGCGACGCCGGCCCGTGGTTCCACAACCTGCGTATCGGCGATGTTCAAACCGCGCCGGAACATTTCCTGGGCGACTACCCGCAGGTGAAGTGGGTATCGCTGGGCGCGGCGCTACCGATGGATCTGGGCGGCAAAAGCGTGCTTGACATCGGCTGCAATGCCGGCTTTTACAGCATTGAGCTTAAAAAGCGGGGAGCAAGCCACGTGCTCGGCATTGACACGGAAGAGTTTTACCTCAATCAAGCGCGGATCGCGCGCGACGAACTCGCGCTCGACATTGACTATCGGCATGGCTCCGCTTACGACGTGCTTTCCATTGCCGGCCAGTTCGATATCGTGTTGTTTATGGGGCTCTTCTACCATCTGCGCTACCCTTTGTACGCGCTGGATCGAGTGGTGCAGAAGATCAAGCCCGGCGGCACCCTTGTGTTCCAAACGCTGTACCGTCCGCATGCCGTGGCAGAAAGCAAAGCTCCGGTTGCCCCGGAC
>CAXSFX010000010.1:0-40687 GCA_964236655.1 uncultured Acidobacteriaceae bacterium
AATACGGCCCCTGCTGATCACGCGCCTCATCAAGCAGGCCTTTGACCAGGTGCGACAAGCTGCTTCCGGCACGCCTGCTGTTTCCATCCGCCTGCTTGCAACCATCGGGCGGCTTGCTTCCAAACTGGAGCGGCAGGAGGATCGGACCGCACTAATCGAGCAAGCCGATGCGGTACTTGAAACCGCGACCCTGGCAAGCGTAGCCGGTATGGATCGTGAAGATATCACCGCCGCCTGGCGGAAGACGCGCGAGCTGCTGGCGAGCCCGGCTATTACATCTCTGGGGAGAAGGGACGTATATCCCTCCGGAGAGCAGAACGGATGAGGCACTTCCTTCAGCAGGTAGCAGGAGCCGGTTTAGAAAACCCAGCACCAGGCTGCCATTGAGCGCCCCGTGACAGAAAACATCACATGTTTACTGAACAAGTCCGCCGCCGGTGGGATGGAAAGGACTGCCTCCGGGGAGGGAAGCGTAGTTGGAGCGGAAAGCGAGTTGAACATTATGTAGATTGAAGTAGTCAGCGACTATGCTGAAATAGGATTTGCCCTGCATCGGTGTCGCTGAGGCCAGGACTTCCTGTCCCGGCAAGTAGATAATACCGTCAAGAGTCGAGTTAGGGTCATTACTTTCGATATCAATCATAGTTTGCCCGGAAGCAAGTGAGCGGTCCGAAAAGAAGAGAATGCCCGCAAGAGAACCCGAATTTGATGCGGAAAGTGTGAACGCGTCATCTGCAAGCTTTATAACGCCGGATGGGTAGGTTGTATTGCCGGTCATGTAAAAGGAGATTCCACTCGCGTCGTTAGAAAGTGTCGCATTTGTAATACTGAGATTTCCTAAAATGATGTATGTTCCTGCCTTGAACGAGACACGTGCGTTGTTGTTTATTGTCAATCCACCGCAGTACGTTCCTGGATGCAGAGTGCTGTTGCTTGTAACGGTAAGATTTGTGCTGGTGCAGCTGCCTACTGCCGGTGCTGCCAGGTAACTGAGTGGATCTGACTGCCTGGGTATGTTAAAGAGAGGTGTGGGACTGACTGAGCCGCTGCTGCTACCGCTTTGAGCGTTTACATAGAACTGTCCTCCACTGGAGCTACTTAGAGCATATCCATTTCCTAAATAAATAGAACAGTCAGTTGTCACAGCCTCGTTGACTGAATCGAAAGAAAGTTGTTGAGTAAATACATTCGACATAAGGTACGTGCACGCAGTAATCGGGGCTACAGCTATGGCTGTTGCCGAAACAGTACGTAAATCAGGAAAGAAAATAGGTTGTACCTGCTGATTCACAGTAGCCTGAACTGCAAGTGGGTTGCTCGCATAAACGCCTGTAGCAGGAGAATCCACCTGAACTATGGTTGAAGAAGCATTGTCCGTGAAACCATTCAGGGCCGCATCTGCTTTACCCGCCATCTGCCAGGTTGTTTTATCGGAACCGCTTTTAAGTGATTGCATGGCCCCGAGTGCCGCTGCGTCCGCCGCATTTTGCGCCTTGATCTGCGTAAGTTCAAGCACACCTACATCCAATACAAGTCCACAAAATCCAAGCAGTAGGATTACGGTGAAAACAAAGGAAACAAGCATTTTATGGCAGCTTTGCGTAGTTCTTTTAAATAAGACAGTACGCTAAAAGATTAGTGTGATGAAGAGTACAAAGGTAATGCCTGGTGGAATAGCACCATTGCATTCACAGGAATTTTAAGGGACGCCGTCATCGTACGATCGAATTATGCATTCCTTATTCGATCGCACTATCACTTCTAAAGCCCTGCACCTACGTGACAGGCGGCCTCTTTGCAGTGGCATGGTCGCTTCATCTGCCCGCATACAGGGCAAACGGAGGCACAGGCATCAGGCATGTACAGGCGAGCTGAGGACAGCAGGCAACAGGTTGAGCAAACCGCGTTGTTCAAGCTCCGCTTGTAAGGCTGTCACAGTTGAGAACTGAATTGCCTGCAGCCCCACCGAATGAGCAGCTGCGATGTTCTCCGGCTTGTCGTCAAGGAACAAGGCATCCTCCGGCGCGACCCCCAACTTCTCGCAAGTGTAGGTATAAATCGCCGGATCGGGCTTGGCGATGCGCAGCTCGCACGACCAGGTGTGATGGTCGAACCGGCCAAGCCATCCGAACTCCTGCCGCATGTAGCGCACCAGTTCTTCACCCATGTTGGACAGGATGGCGGTTTTAAAGCCAGCATCCTGCACAGCATGCACCCACCGAATCATGGGTTCGTTCAAGGTGCTCCACATTAGTACATCGTTCTCAATTAGGCGCTCGATCTCTGTCGGACTTAAACGAAGCCCGGCATCGTCGGAGATACGTGTCCAGAAGGCTGCACCGTTCAAGTCGCCCAGGTCATAGGAGTGGCGGTGACGCCAGTAGTGCTTTTCAAAGGCGTCCGCGTCAAGCCGTGTAATGGACCGGAGTGCAGCAAGAGCCTGCGGTTCCTGCGCGGTGCTCAACACCATGCCGTAGTCGAAGATTACCGCCTTCAATGCCATGCTCACCTCATCCGCTTTTATTATGCTGGACGCTGATGCATTGCCGTTGCAAGGAGGCCACACCTGTTTTCTGACCGTACCGCCTGGGACCGGGAAGAAGCGCCATTAGCGCGTGCCGTGGCTGCGCGCCGCGTCGCCGGGCTGCCGATTCTGGACCTGACGGCCTCAAACCCGACCCGTTGCGGGCTTTCTGTAGAAGTTTCACTTGCGGGGCTTGCTTCGCCCGCTACGCTGGATTATGACCCCCAGGCCTTCGGTCAAATGCAGGCTCGGGAAGCGGTTTGCGAGTACTACCGGCAGCGCGACGCGGCGCTAGACCCGCGTAACGTATGTCTGACAGCAAGCACCAGCGAGGCATACAGCTTTTTGTTCCGGCTGCTGTGCAATCCCGGCGATGAAGTGCTGATTGCAACGCCGAGCTACCCCCTGTTCGACTACCTGGCCGCGCTCGACGATGTGCGACTGGTGAGCTATCCGCTGCTCTACGATCATGGCTGGCAGGTAGAGCCGGGTGCGATCGAGAGCCGGATCACGGCGCGTACCAAGGCTATCGCGTTGGTGCATCCGAACAATCCGACCGGGCACTTTGCCGGCGAGGCGGAACGCGCAATGCTTGAAGCTATCTGTGTTCGGCACAGCTTGGCCTTAATCGTCGATGAAGTGTTTCTCGACTATGCATGGCCGGGTGTGCCGCCGGTACGCAGCTTTATTGCCGGGCTCAATCCCCCTCTGACATTTGTGCTGAGCGGGCTGAGCAAAGTCGCGGCATTGCCGCAGATGAAGCTTTCCTGGCTGGTAATCGGCGGGCCGGAGCCGCTGCGCGAAGAAGCACGCGCACGGCTTGAAGTCATCGCCGATACTTTTCTGTCAGTGAACGCTCCCGTACAGCAGGCACTACCGGGGTGGTTAGCCGGGTGCGACACCATGCAGGCCGCGGTCAAAAATCGGGTGGCCGGCAATCTTCAGTCTTTAGAGGAGGTGCTGGCAGGTAGCGCCGTGTCACGGCTGGTCGGAGAGGGTGGCTGGTATGCGGTGCTTCGCATCCCGGCGTTGATGCCGGATGAGGAGTTTGCGCTTGCGTTGCTGGAGCGCACAGGAGTGTTGGTGCATCCGGGTGCGGCGTTCGGGTTTGCAGAGGCTGGATGGATCGTGGTGAGCCTGCTACCGGAGCCTGAGGTATTTCTGAGAGGCTTGAAATTACTTATAAGTCATTTACCTTCAACAGATGGAGTCATTTCTTAAAGTAACGCATTGGCAAATTTTGAAGAAAGGGATTAGTCTCCCGCTCCATGCCGATGGTAGTTTCCTCTCCGTGGCCGGGGATGACGAGCGTGGTCTCCGGCAGCGGCAGCAGCCGACTCTGAATCGAGCGAAGAATCTTGCCGCTGTCACCCCCCGGCAAGTCTGTGCGCCCGATAGATCCGGCGAACAGGGTATCGCCTGCCAGCAGCAGCCCGGCTTGCTCAAAGAACACACAAATACTGCCTTCCGTATGTCCCGGCGTGTGCAGTACCTGGCCGGGAAGGCTCGATAGTCCGACGGCAAGACCGTCATCGGCGCTTGCATCCGGTTCAGCAATGGAGGGCGGCGCAATGCCCAGCCATCCAGCCTGCTGGTCCATCATGCGGAGCAGCGGTAGGTCAGCCTGGTGCAGCAGGATGGGCGCTCCGGTAGCCTGCTTCAGCGCAAGCGCGCCGCCTATGTGGTCGATGTGCGCGTGCGTCACGATGATTTGCTTGAGCTTGAGCCCAAGCGCCCCCAGCCGGGCCAGCAAGTGCGCCGGGCCGCCGGTAACCGCGAGACCCGGATCAATGACGATAGCCTCGCCTGTTACCGGATCGCCCAGCAGGGTGCAGTTGCAAGCCAGCAGGCCGACCGGGAAAGTTTCACGCAAGTAGGGGAGAGTCATGGGTCTATTGTCGCCGGGATGCGGGACAGTCGCTTGCGATAATGGAAGCATGGCAATGCGAATTGAATGGACTGAGTGGCATCTGACTCCGGCAGGGTGGAGCAAGGGCGCGACGCGCGTACAAGGCCAAGGCAACACATGGGCCGACGAGCCCGAGGAACGGGTGCTTTCCTATGTGTACAAGGAAGTGGAAACGAGCAGATCGCCTGAAGCCCAGGTGAGTGCCGAAGAGACCTGGCGCTCGAAAACCGTGAGCAACATAGACGAGCTGTTGCGGCAGCATGGGCCTGTGCCGCAACACTTGTAGACACCAAAGGGGAGGCCCGGTGGCCTCCCCTTTGCGTATAGGCAACGACTATTTCTTGGCGGGTGTCGCAGGCGTGCTGTGGGTCGTCTTGGTGCCTTCAAGTACGGAGTGGCCCACGCCCGAGGTACGCTGCATCAGGGCGAACAGACCGATTGTAGTGAGCATAAAAGCGATGGCACACCAGGTGGTGCTCTTCGAGAGGATGTTGGCCGCACCGCGAGGGCCGAAGGCAGTCTGCGAACCCTGTCCACCGAATGCGCTCGCCAAGTCGGCACTTTTGCCCTGTTGTAGAAGGATCATACCGATAAGGAAGATGCAGAGCAGGACATGGATGATGGTGAGCAGGATCGTCATGCGGATTCCTTCATTTCAGTACAACAATTTGGTGCGGAAGGGGGGACTTGAACCCCCACGCCTCTCGGCGCCACCCCCTCAAGATGGTGTGTCTGCCATTTCACCACTTCCGCTTTGCCGCACTACAGCTTGGTCGGGCATGTTACAGGCTGAGGGATGCCTTGCCGCTCCGAGCCTGAGTATAGCAAATTGCACTGCGTCATCGAGAGGGGAGCGCCCGGTTAACTGCAGCCTGGGCAAGCGGAGCCATCACGGCATAGCCTGCCGCGTTGGGGTGCAGGCCATCGGCTGAGTAGTCGCGTTTCAGCATGCCGCTCTCATCCACCATGGCCGGGTAGTAATCGAGGTAGGTAAGCCGGTTCTCGGCGCAGTACTGCTTCAGCCACTGGTTAAGCTCCAGAATCTTTGCCGGCGGACGACCTGCCGGCATGGCAGCGCCGGATGGACCGTAGCTGTTGACCGGCGTTACCGAGGCAAACACCATGTGGATGTCATGTGCCCTGGCCAGTTCAGCGATCGTGGCATAGTCGTCCTCGATTTGCCGGGTAGTCTCAGGACCGGTGTTGCCGGACAAGTCGTTGGTACCTGCCAGCACCACCAGCACCGCCGGGTGCAGGTCGATGACATCCTGCCGAAAGCGCACCAGCATCTGCGGCGTGGTCTGGCCGCTGATGCCGCGGTTGATGTAGCCTTTGCCGGGGAAAAACTGGTCCAGGTGCCAGCCGTCGGTGATGGAATCCCCGTAGAAGATCACGCGCTTATCGGCTGCCGAGGCTACAGGCAAGGAGGCGTTAGCGGCAGCGTAACGGCCTAGCTGGCCGTAGTCGTTGGCGAGCTTGCGGAAATGATCAAGCTCCTTGGCTTGGGCCGCCGGGTCAACAGGCTGTGCGGTTTGTTGAGAAAAAGCTGGAGCGGAGAGGGCAAGCGAAAGCAGCAGGGAAGCGGAGAGGGCTCGCATGCGGGTACGCTAACACGGGAGCCCATGGATGGAACAGGATGGTAGCTTGGAAATCGGCAAAGCGGTAGAGGCACTTGGACGCGGGCCGCTGACAGAAGATGGAGTTGCCGCCGTGGTGCGGCCGCTGTTCTCGCGGACACTGGCTCGGCCGGGTATCTACCTAGCGAACCACATGCTGGGCCGCCCGCTGGACCGGGTGCAAGCGGATGTGGCTGAAGGTATGCAGTTATGGGCTGAAGAGCTACGCGGTGCCTGGGACCCGTGGCTTGCGGAGGAACAGCGTTACCGCGCAGCCATCGCCTCACTGGTAGGGGTGGCGCGACCCGATTGCGTGATTCCGAAGCTTTCCGCGGGGCCTGCTCTGCGTACCGTATTGAGCGGCCTGCCTGCCGGTGCAACGGTGCTGACTACGCGCGGCGAGTTTGCTGCCGTTGCGGTAGTGCTGGCGCAGCACGCGGCGCAAGGGCGTATCCAGGTGTGCTTTGCAGAGCCGGATGCGCAAGGCTGCTGGAACGCTTCGCAGGTCATCGACGCGCTCCGCTCGGCATCACCGGTGAAACTCGTTGTGATTTCGCATGTGTTTTACGCGGATGGGCAGCTACTTGAAGGCATGCCGGAGATCGCGGCAGCCTGCCATGAGCAAGGGGCCGAGCTGCTGGTGGACTGCTACCACTCGCTGGGCATCGTGCCGTTTTCCATGCAGGAGCTGGGCTGCGATTACCTGATCGGCGGGTGCTACAAGTATCTGCGCGGAGGGCCGGGTGCTGCGTTCCTGGCACTAGCTCCGCATGTGGCCGATCGTACGGACCGGCAGCCGCACCACAGCGGCTGGTTTGCGCTGGAGCCGGGCACGGACCCATGGCAAAGTGGTGGTCCGCAGCTGCGCCCGGGCGGCGATGGATGGCTGGATGGCTCGCCGTCCACGCTGACGTACTACCAGGTGCGTAGCGGGCTCGCATTTACGCAGGCCATGGGCGTGGAGCGGCTGCGGGCGTACTCGCTGGAGCAGTTGCGCTTTCTCAGAAGCGAGCTGGCGACGCGCGGCATCGCCGGTGAGGGCGGGGATCGCGGCCATGGAGCATACCTGACGGTGGCTATGCCGCAAGCGGCGGAGGTGGTGCTTCGGCTTGCTGAACAAGGGATTGTGCTCGACCAGCGGAACGGGCGATTGAGAGTGTGCCCGGATTGCCTGACAACGCGTGCGGAGCTGGTGCAAGTTGCTGAGATTATTCGCACTTGCAAAGATACACTCGCCTAATGCCGCTATTTTTAGCAGAAAGTAGCAATTATTGCTACCATTAATGCTTATGTCAGCCATTCAGAAAATCAGCATCGCTCTTACCGGCGAGCAGGTCGCGTCTCTTAAAGCCGTAGTAGAGGCGGGAGAATATGCCACAACGAGCGAGATCATGCGCGAAGCTCTACGGGATTGGCAATGGAAACGTGAGTTGCGTGGCGAGGATCTAAAACATCTTCGGCAGCTTTGGGCAGAAGGAAAGGGAAGTGGACCGGCTACTCCGCTTGATCTTGCACTGCGTCAGGAAGCCCATAAACACCTGAAAGCAGCACAGCAAATTGCTCATGAAAACTGAGCTTCTTTGGAGCCCATCGGACCTCAGCATGATCACTCCCCTTGCAAGCAGTGCGAGATAGCGGATGAATCTCACCATCCAGGACAAATGAGCACCAATCCAGACCACGCCGAATACTTCCTGCGCAGCGAGCGCCTGGGTTTTCGACATTGGCGCGTAGAGGACCTGCCGCTCGCCCAGGCCTTGTGGGGAGACCCTTTAGTGATGCGCTACATCGGCGGTTCACTGGAACCTCTTGCCGCCCAAACACGGATGCAGGGCGAGATGCTACGGCAGCAACAGCTCGGCATACAGTACTGGCCCATCTTTCTGCCGGCAACCGGGGAGCATGTCGGCTGCGCCGGGCTCCGCCTACCCATCTTTGAAGAGACTCCAACACCGGGTGTACTAGAGATGGGGGTACACATCCGGCGGCAGTTCTGGAGCGGACGCTACGGGGAGGAAGCCGCCCATGCAGTCATAGAACTAGCCTTCCGAGAGCATGGCGCGCATGCCCTGGTTGCGGCCCATCATCCGGAGAACCATGCATCGCAGGCGCTCATTGCCCGGCTCGGCTTCCAGTACACGCACGACTGGTTTTGGAGCTTGACCGGGTTGATGCATCCCTGGTACCGGTTGGAACGGAACAATCCGAGCCACTCTCCCACGCCTGTCAATATTCTTCGATAGTGCGATTGCCGGATGGTTCTGCTTGGATTATGTCTGGATTTCCTCAGCAAACTTCGGTCTTCCTCAAAGCTTGCTTGAATCCAGAGGCACCATGCTTGGGTGGCCGCACGGATTAAAATGGGCTAGTCCCCATGGCTGAATTCACACACCTGCATCTCCACACCGACTTCTCCCTCCTTGACGGCGCTTGCGACGTCGACAAGCTCGTCAAACGTGTCCAGGATATCGGGCAGACTTCTGTCGCCATTACCGATCACGGCAACATCTACGGCGCAGTCCACTTTTTTGAAGCGGCCAAGAAGCAGGGTATCAAGCCCATCCTGGGTTGCGAGCTATACGTATGCCAAAAGGAAGACCACCGGGCCGACCCGCAGGGTGACGAGTACAACCACCTGCTGGTGCTCGCCGAAAATGAAGAAGGCTACCGCAATCTCGTCCGCATTACGTCTGAGGCTTCGCTGCACGGGTTCTACCGCAAGCCGCGCATCAGCAAGAAGTATTTAGCGGAACACGCGCAAGGGTTGGTGGGTTTTTCAGGCTGCCTTGCCGGGGAGCTCTCGCAAAACCTGATGAAGGACAACTACGAGGGAGCCAAGCGCACCGCCTCGCAGTATCAGGACATTTTTGGGCGCGGCAACTTTTTTCTTGAAATTCAGGACCAGGGACTGGAGCTTGAGAAGAAGATTCATGCCGACCTGTTTCGCCTTGAAAAAGAGCTCGATATTCCATTGGTGGCCACTAACGACAGCCACTATTTGTGCGAGGACGACCATCACGCGCATGAAATTTTGCTGTGCGTGCAGACTGCCGGGTCCATTCACGACCCGAAGCGGTTCAAATTCGACTCGGACCAGTTCTATGTAAAGACTGCGGCTGAGATGGAGCAGGTGTTTTCGCATGCGCCGCAGGTGGTAAGCCGCACCATGCAGTTTGCCGAGCGCTGCCAGCTGAAGCTGAACAAAGTCGAAAACCCGTTTCCGGAGTTTGCAGTGCCCGCCGGGCACACCATCGACAGCTTTTTTGAGCAAATTTGCCGGGAGGGCTTCCGCAAGCGGCTCGATACATCGATCCGCCACTTGCAGGACAAGGGCCTGCTGCGCCAGCCGCTTACCGATTACCATGCGCGACTGGAGCGCGAGATCGAATGCATCAAGGCGATGAAATTTCCCGGCTACTTCCTCATTGTGTGGGACTTCATCCGTTACGCGCGCGAGCAGGACATCCCGGTAGGTCCGGGTCGCGGCTCGGCGGCGGGCTCGCTGGTTGCATACGTGATGGGCATTACTGACATCGATCCGCTACAGAATGCGCTGCTGTTTGAGCGGTTCCTGAACCCGGAGCGGGTATCGATGCCCGATATCGACATCGACTTCTGCATGAACCGCCGCGGCGAGGTCATCGACTACGTCACGCGCAAGTACGGGCGCGAGCAGGTTGCGCAAATCATCACTTTCAACACCATGGCGGCCAAAGCGGCGGTCAAGGATGTAGGCCGCGCGCTGGATCTGCCCTACGGTGATGTGGATCGTCTGGCAAAAATGATCCCGACCACCATCGGTATCACGCTTGAGCAGGCGCTTAGAGACTCGCCGCCTCTGCAAGAAGCCTACGACAAAGACCCGCAAATGCGCGAGGTTCTGGATACTGCGCTGAAGCTTGAAGGGCTCGTACGCGGCGCGGGCGTACACGCTGCCGGTGTCGTGATTGCGCCGCGACCGCTTACCGATCTGGTTCCCCTATCGCGCTCGAAGAACGAGGAAATCGTCACCGCCTACGACATGAAGGCGATTGAAAAGCTCGGCTTGCTCAAGATGGACTTCCTTGGGCTGACGACGCTGACGGTAATCGACGACTGCCTGAAGCTGCTGAAAAAAAGCGGTGTTATTGTTGACCTCGACGTTATTCCGCTCGATGACCAGGAGACCTACGAAAAGGTATTCCATCGCGCGCTGACCTCGGGCGTGTTTCAGTTTGAATCAGGCGGCATGCGCGACGTTCTGCGGCGTTATCGCCCAACTACTGTTGAAGACTTGACCGCGCTGAACGCCCTGTACCGTCCGGGTCCGATCCAGGGCGGCATGATTGACGACTTTATCGAGCGCAAGTGGGGCCGCCGCAAGGTGGAGTATGACTTGCCGCCGATGGAAACCATTCTCAAGGAAACGCTCGGCGTCATTGTGTACCAGGAACAAGTGATGCAGATTGCAAACTCGGTGGCCGGCTACTCGCTGGGCGAGGCTGACCTGCTGCGCCGCGCCATGGGCAAAAAGAATCTTGAAGAGATGGCAATGCAGCGAAGCCGGTTTGTCTCAGGTGCTGCCGAGAAAGGCTTTAAGAAGGACATTGTCACGCGCGTATTTGACCTGATGGAGCAGTTCGCGGGATACGGTTTCAACAAGTCGCACTCCGCAGCCTACGCGCTACTGGCGTACCACACGGCTTACCTCAAGACGCACCACCCGATTGAGTTCATGTCAGCACTGCTGACGAGCGAAATTTCGAAGCCGGAAAATGTCGTGAAATACATCAAGGAGTGCCGTGAGATCGGCATTTCCGTGGAGCCGCCGGATGTACGGCTGAGCGGTGCCGATTTTACGCCGAATGCGGGCGCGATCCGGTTTGGGCTGACCGCGATCAAAAACGTCGGACGCAATGCAATCGATTCGATCCTGGCAGTCCGGCGGGGGCTGGAGGAGACAGGCAAAAGCTTCGGCAGCTACTGGGAATTCTGCGAGCAGGTGGACCTGCGTTTGATGAACAAGCGGGTTCTGGAGTCGCTTATCAAGGCCGGTGCGCTGGACTCTTTCGGCCGCCGTGCGCAGCTGGTAGCGGCAGCCGATAAAGCGATTGAGCGTGCGCAGAAAGCTCAACGCGACATGGCGAGTGGGCAGCACGGGTTGTTCGGCATCTTCGACGACCACCCTGCGACCACGACGATTGCTGATGCGCTGCCGAACATTCCGGACTGGGATGAAAATGAGCGATTGCAAGCAGAAAAAGAGGTGCTTGGATTCTTTGTGTCAGGGCATCCGCTGGACAAATATGCCGATAAACTGCGGAACCTGCCGGGGGTTGTAGATACGGCAACTGCCCTGGAGATGAAGCCTTCGCCCGCGCCGACGCGACGCGGGGAGCGCGCTGAAAACGAAGTACAAATCGCGGGCGTCATCGTGGGGTTGAAGGTGGCCAAGTCGAAGCGGTCAGGTGAGCTCTACGCGCAGGCCCAGCTTGAAGACACAGTGGGCAAGATCGACCTGATCTGCTTTCCCAAGGACTATGCGGCGTTGGCGGAAAGCCTCAAAATTGAGGTGCCGGTAGTAGTGCGCGGTGCGCTGCGCGCGGATGAGGATGCGGCCAACAAACTATGCCTGTCGTCGATCCAGCCGATTGAAGATGTCAAGGTCCGCCTGCCGAAGAATTTGCGAATCAAAATTCAGCTCGATGTGGCCAGCGGTGCACTGCTCCAGGAGCTACGCGGCATGATCGACGCCGCACCCGGCCCGGGCCGCGTGATGATTAACCTGGAGCAGCGCGGGGAGTATTGCGTAGTGTTGGAGCCGGCCGGCTTTCAGGTGACTGCGGACCGGGCTTTCATTGATCGTGCCGAAACACTGCTGGGCCGCGGAGCGGTGCAGGTAATGGATTAAAGTGACGAGTACAATCACAGAAATGTCGCGCATTGCACCCCAGTTGAACTTGCAGTCAGCTAAAACACAGGAGAAGCCGCCCGCATCGATGGCTGAAGCACAGACACCACCTGCGGTGCCGGAGCGATGGGCCAAGACGGAGCTGGCACGTCACCCCCTGCGACCCGACCCGCTTTTCTTCCTGGAGCACCTGTTTACAGACTTCATCGCGATCCATGGTGACCGGTTGTTTGCGGACGACCCGGCAGTACGCTGCGGCTTTGCCCGTTTCGGCGGTGAAGAGGTGCTGGTAATCGCCAACATCAAGGGCCGCACGACCAAGGAGAAGGTAGCGCACCGGTTCGGCATGCCTGACCCGGAGGGCTACCGCAAGGCGCTGCGTGCCATGAAGCTGGCGGAAAAGTTCGGTCGGCCTGTAATTACACTCATCGATTTAATGGGAGCAAACCCCGGTCTGGGTGCCGAGGAACGCGGCCAGGCGGAGGCTATTGCGCGCAATCTACGCGAGATGGCCCGGCTGCGTGTGCCGACCATCGCCATTATTACCGGTGAAGGCGGCTCCGGCGGGGCGTTGGCACTGGCCGTTGCGGACCGTGTACTCATGCTTGAAAAGGCGATTTACTCAGTGATTTCACCCGAGGCTTGCGCTTCAATCATGTGGCGCGATGCAAGCAAGCGTGCACAAGCTGCTGAAGCATTGCGCGCCACTGCACAGGATGCGCTTGGATTGGGCTGCGTGGATGGGCTGGTGTCGGAACCGCCGGGCGGGGCGCACACCGATCCTGAAGCTGCGGCGGGGCTGCTGGCCGTGGAGCTTACAAATCACCTGGTCGCTCTCAAGCAGCTTACGACCGAGCAGCTGGTAGAACAGCGCTACACCAAGTTCCGCAACATGGCGCAGTTCTATGCCAGCTAGCGGGGTCTACACTGGCTGACTGGCAGCAGCACCGGGCAGAGCTGCGTGCAGCCAAGGTTCATGCCAGGGCGGCGCGTCTTCGTGCATTCGTCTGGTTTCTGCTGGCAGTGGTGTTTGCCGCATTTGCGCAACAGTTCGCGGAACGTGCTGCTTCCTTTCTGGCTGGTAACGCTCTCTACCCGTTTGTGAACCGCCTCATCCTGCTGGCCGTACTGCTGGCAGGCTTTGGGGCGATGGGGCTTGCAATGGGGCTCCGGGGCTTGCGGCAGGGCTCTTCCGTTGCCGCCCTGGGCTTGCCGCGCCGTCCCGGTATCGGTCGAGAATGGGCGCTGGGAGCCTCACTGGGATGGATGGGCATCGTCGCTTGCGTGCTGCCCATCGCGCTTACCGGCAGCCTGATCGTTACCGTGGGCCATGTGGATGCAGGCACTGTCGGGACGCTGGTTCTGGATGTGTTGACACTGCTGCTGGCCGCGCTCACGGACGAACTCATTTTCCGAGGATTTCCTTTTCAGCGGTTGCTTGAGGCAGTCGGCACAACATTGGGCGCAAGCTTGATGGCTGTGCTGTTTACGCTGGGCCACACAGGCTTTTCGGTTGGCAGCGGGGGTGGCGTTCTTGCCACGCTGTTACTGGGCTTTCTGCTGGGTATGGCCTACCTGCGCACCCGCGCCTTGTACGTAGGCTGGGGTTTCCACTTTGCCTGGAACGCCAGCATGGCCGTACTCTTCGGGCTGCCTGTAAGCGGACTTACCGATTTTTCCCCCGTGTTTTCAAGCTACACAAGCGGGCATGCCTGGCTTACCGGCGGCGGCTACGGGCCTGAAGGTTCGGCACTGGCAGTGTTGGTTCTACTGGTGCTTCTATTTGTGATGGCACGTGCCACGCGCGAGCTGCGCCACCGCTGGGCCATGCCCCTTGTCGTGGGTGCAGGCTTGCCGGTTGACATTGATGGGATGTCGCAGCGTCAGCATGCCCAGGGCATGGGCCCGGCAGTCCCGGCACCTGCCGGAGCTTCACTGGTGCAGATCGCGCCTGCCGGTGCTCCTCTAAACGTACCGGGCGACAGGTTGCCGAGTGAGCTTCCACCCAAGTCTGATTGAGTTGCCTGCTATACAGACGTTGTATTCCATATGCTTTATGCTATGTGGCACGTTGCGCTTGCACTAGCCACCCAATCAGGCGCATGCTCAGGTATATCCTTGGAGACATGCCATGGCTTGTACGCTGCCGGTTAAACAAATAGCCTTCATTGCCCTTGGTCTGTCGATACCTGTCCAGGTCCCGCGGGCCCAGGTTTTCACGGTCAGTACCGAGCAGATTGAAGGCCGCTTTCTCCAGTTCCAGCCAACGCATGTAGAACTGCCCAAGATGCACGCCGGACCGTTTACCGTATTGGCGTTGCAACGTACGCTTGCCTCGGAGCAGGGCTTTGCCATGCGGCCGCTGCCGTTAGCTTCCAAGGGGTTACAGCTTGTAGCCAATGGGCCGCTTACACCCCGCGGTTCCGACTACGTCGATGAACTCAACAGTAAAGGTATCTCCTCTCATCCCGGGGATCGCGTCACGGTTACCAAAATTATTGTCAGGAAAGAGAAGCTGATCCTGGAGTTTAATGGTGGCCCCGACTTGCCGCACCAGTATCTGCGCCACCTGGAGGTCGGCGCAGGCAATATGACCACGCCTGTAGCGCGGGGCAATGGGGAGCAGGCTATCGGCTCACGACTCACGCTGATTTTTCCGGAGGGCGTGCCGAACGTAACCGGCGATGAGGTCAAGGCACTCATCGCGCCCATTGTGGGATTCGGTGAGAAATCGCCTCTGGAAGCCTACGTGGAAACCTTGCCGCCGTTTCTCAAAGCAGCAATTATGAAACACCAGGTTCTGGTAGGCATGGACGGCGACATGGTGCTGCATGCGGTAGGCGCGCCCGGACAGAAGATGCACGAGAGCGATACCGGAAGACCATTTGACGAATGGATTTACGGTACCCCACCGGAGAAAACGCAGTTTGTACGGCTGCAACATGACCGGGTGACCCGGGTGGAAGAGGCCTCGGTAGGGACAACGCCGCTGGTACGCACCGCCAATGAAGTAGGGGATTACTGGCAAACTCAGGGCGGTATCCAAAGCACGGAGCGGGTCATTAAACTGGGTGACGAGACTGCGGCAGACCGGGCCGCGCAGAACGCTCCCACAGCACCCCGGCCTACCCTGCGTAAACCGGGCGAGACCTTACCGGCGGACAAGGACACCTCTCAGCAAAGCGAAGGCCCGGTGCAGTTCCCGCAAAAGCCGGCACATGCTCCGAGTCAGTAGCTTGTTCCCGGCTTCTCAGGAATCTCTCCTGGTGTAATCTAGCGGTATGCAGCAGCATTAGTGCAGCAAGCTCCCTTTGCGGTAGAGCTCGTTGCGGACTGCCTGACAGATTATTTGGAAGAGGAGTAAGGAATGGCGAAGATTGCAAAAACGGGTGACCGCAAAAAGGTCATGGATACAACCAAGAGCACGGACTGCCCCAAGTGCAGCAAGCCGACGCGGATTGTCAAACGTGTTAAGGACCGCGAGCGCGGAACGCCGGGCGGCGTCTATATCTCGTGTTCTGTGTGCGAGTTCCACGAGAAACTGTAAGTTTTAGGTAAGGTATGGAGCCCGGCTTACAGGCCGGGCTTTTTCCATGTAGGGCTTTTCATCTCGGCCAAAATTGCCATGTACGCGCTTGCCGGGTCCGTAGCTTCTGTAATGGGCCGTCCGATCACAAGCTGATCGGCTCCGCTTGCAAGCGCCTGGGCCGGGGTTCCGGTTCGCTGCTGGTCTCCAGTTGTTGTGCCTGCGAGGCGGATGCCCGGTGTGACCAGGTGCATGCCCGGCAACAGGATGCGCAAGCTCGCTGCCTCTTGCGCAGAGCATACAAGCCCCTCAAACCCCGCAGAAGAGGCCATCTGGGCCAAGGCAAGCACTTGTTCCGCAGGGGAGCGTATGACGCCTGCCGACACCAGTTCCCGCGCGTCCATGCTGGTAAGTACGGTAACTGCAAGCAGTTTCGTTTGCGATCCTCGCGCGGCCTTGACAGCAGCAGCAAGCATGGCAGGTCCACCGCTTGCATGGACTGTCAGCAGCGCGGGACCTAGTGCAACAGCGCTGCGTACCGCACCGGCGACAGTATTGGGAATGTCATGGAACTTCAAATCCAGAAAGACCTGGTAGCCCAGCTTGTGCAGCTCTTTCACAAAGTCGGGACCGGCTGCCAGGAACAGCTCAAGACCAACCTTGACCCAGCGCAGGCGAGTCTCAGGAAGAAGTGAACCTTGCAGTTGAGTTAGAAAGTCAAGCGCAATGGAAGCGGCAGGGAAGTCGAGCGCCAGGATAAGACGCTCACGCTCTTCTCTGAAGACGAACTTACTGGCCACTGCGGGCAAAGGTTTGGATACTTGCAAGCTCACCGACATGATTCAGGATATCGAGCCGTACCTTGGCAGTGCCGCTAAAGCCCGGAAAATAAGGGGCGGCGTAGAAAAGGTCGATCATCTACAAATTGAAGCAGATGAAATTGCGTAAGTCAAAGTTCTCATTGTATTTAGAAGCTCTGTGTGGGATTGAAAATTTATGCAAATGTCGTAACAATGCAAGTTTTGCAGATAGGGATACTTGCTGCTTTGCATGACTTACAACGTAGTAACAATCTATAAACTGGTGCCATGCAAGATGTACGTAACAATCTCGGAAGCACGTCGAACTCCAAAAAAAACAAGATCGTGCTGACAATTGCCGGCTTCGATCCTTCATCCGGTGCCGGGATGACGGCGGATTTGAAGGTGTTTGCCGCTCATGGACTTTATGGAATGTCGTGCCTGACTGCCTTGACCGTGCAATCGACACAAGGGGTAAGACGGGTGGAGGCAGTCAACCCGGCGCTCATCACAGAAATTCTGGAATGCCTGGAGCAGGATGTCGAGTTTGCAGGGATCAAAATCGGCATGCTGGCGCAAGCAGATGTCATAGAAGCTGTGGCAGCCTGGCTGGGGCACTACCTGGAGCGGAAAGGTCCGATCCCGGTCGTACTGGACCCTGTGTTACGGTCCTCCTCCGGCAAGGATTTACTTGCTCCGGAAGCAGTTGCGGTGCTGCGGAGGAAGCTGCTTCCGCTTGTTACCGTCCTGACGCCCAACCTTGGGGAAGCACTCCTGCTGAGTGGAGACATACAATCTGAAAACATGCGCGAGGATGCGGTGCGAGCCGCCCGCGGCTTGCTGCGCCGGATGCCCAGGCCGAGTGCTGCCGTTGTAGTTACGGGAGGGCACTTCAATCCGGAGCAGACGCCGGACGACCTGCTGATGGAGCACCCTGATGCAGCTGCGCAATGGTTTACAGGCACCTGGGTACACACGCGCGCCACGCATGGCACAGGCTGCGCGTTCTCTTCTGCGCTGCTGTGCGGCCTGGTGCAGGGTTTGGCGACACCTGCGGCAGTGGCAGCAGCCAAGCACTATGTGCATGCGGCCCTGGAGGCAGCCTACCCGGTAGGCCACGGGCGCGGACCCATGCACCACCTGTATGCCTTTTCACCGGAAACCCGGGAGAGCGTGGACCCCGATAGGGAACCGTAATGCGGCGGCACACGTCACAATAGAACGTGCGGCATACTCATAAAACGTTTTCAGGAGCTTCGGTGAAGTTACAAGCAACATGGCAAGTAGCCGGCGCGGCTCTGCTGCTGGCAGGCACCATTTCACTGGCACCGCTGTGTAGGGCGCAGGCGGCACCCGTACACACAGCCGCACTCAGCAAGGAAGCCGATGTGCGCAACGGCTTCGCAGCTTTCTACGACATGGACTATGACCTTGCCTTGCAACGGTTTGAGCAAATTGCGACCGAGCGCCCTGATGACCCGCTTGCAACTGTATTTGTGCTTGACGGTACGGTCTTCAAGGAACTGATCCGGCTCGACCTGCTCGATACCACGTTTTACGCAAATGACGGCTTTCTGAGCGGTAAGCACGCGGTTGTTGAAGATTCCGCGGTACGCGACCATGTGCGCGGGCTGGCCGGTAAAGCCATCGACCAGGCAAACGTACTGCTTGCCAAAAACCCCAAGGATGTGGACGCGCTCTACGCACGGGCCTGGGCACGCGCGCTTGAAGCCGTCTACAACACGCTGGTAGAGCGCAGCTTCGGCTCCGCGCTGAAGCTGGGCATCAGCGCCAAAAACGATGGTGAAGAAGTACTGAAGCTCGACCCGCAGTACGTGGACGCGAACCTGATTGTGGGTGCCTACCAGTATGTGGTGGGTGCGCTGCCGTTTTCATTCCGGATTGTGGTCGGGATTGCCGGTATCACCGGCTCGAAAGAAAAAGGCATGGAGAAGCTGCGCACCGCGGCAGACCATGGAGCCTTGAGCCCGGTCGATGCGCGCACATGCATGATGCTGTTTCTACGCCGTGAAACCAACTACAAGGATGCTGAAAGCCTTGCGCGGGAGCTTGCCGCAAAGTATCCGCACGGCTACCTGTTTCAGCTGGAGCTGGCCAATCTTGAGAAGGACTCGGGCGACGGCCCCAAGGCCATCAGCCAGTACAAGCGGGTACTTGCCGAAACACAGCGAGAAGACTACTTCCATAGCGCGCACCTTGAACTGGACTACTTTGGCCTGGGCGACACCCTGCGCGGTCAGAAGATGTACGAACCTGCTGCGGAGGCCTACCGTAACGCCGCGCATCTGACTACCACCAGCCCCGAGCTGAAACAGCGCTGCCTGGTTGCGGCAGGCAAGAGCCTGGACCTGATGCACGATCACGCCCGCGCGACGGAGAACTACCAGGAAGCGGTCGATGCGGGGCAGGACACGACACAGGGGCAGGAAGCACGCAAGCTGATCCGCAAGCCCTATGAAGGAGCTTAGGGAACTATCCGGTTGAGCTTTGCGTACCTGATACACGCATCTGGCTTTACGTATTTGGCTTTGCGTATAGGACGCGTGCATCTGGATTCTTGCGTATTTGGCTTTACGCATATGATGTGCGTGTCGGCTGGGCGCATACAAAAGGAGCTCAAAATGTTCTGTGCACGATGTGGGACGCAATTGGCGGCTGGGGCAAATTTCTGTTCTGCATGCGGGGCACCGGCACTTGCCGGCATAGTGTCTCAGCCGGTCTGGCTGGACCCCATGACCCGGCTGCAGCGCCCACGTACCAATCGAATGGTAGCCGGGGTATGCGCAGGGTTGGCCCGGCAGCACCGGTGGGATTTGACCTGGGTGCGAGTCGTTACGGTGCTGCTGGCGATTGTTTCGAGCGGTGCCGGGGTAGTGGCGTACATCGTGTTCTGGCTGGTAATGCCGGAAGAGTCCTGGATGCTTCCGGCAGGTAGCCCGGCACCCGGGAGTGCGGTGTCCTCCTAAGCGTTCTCCTGAAAAGGTAGATAGAGCCTGTTCCATGTCTTGGTCGGGCACCTGCCGCCATGTAGGCTCAAAGGGTGACCGCACCTCGTTCCTCTTCGCAACCGCGCCCGTTTACTCGTCCCCACCGCAAGGCTTCGCTGCACTGCGATGCTGTGCCGTTGCCGAAGCTTGCAAAACGTTGGGGAACGCCGCTCTACGTGTACTCCGCGACGGCGATCCTGGAACGATACCGCATGTTTGCCGAAGCATTTGCAGGGCAGCCGCACCTTATTTGCTACTCCGTCAAGGCAAATTCCGCACTGGCAATATTGAAGCTGCTTGCGGGCCGGGGTGCCGGGTTTGATATCGTTTCCGGCGGCGAGCTGGAGCGCGTGCTTGCCGTGGATCGTCGGGCTGGGCCGCGGGTCGTGTTTTCAGGTGTGGGGAAAACTGCGCCGGAGCTCGACCTGGCGCTGCGAGCAAAAATCCGCGTCTTCAATGTAGAAAGCGAAGAAGAACTGGAGCTGCTGGCGGAGCGCGCGGCGCGGCGAAGTGTGCGCGCGCCGTTTGCACTACGCGTAAACCCGGATGTATTTGCCGAGACACACCCCTACATCTCCACCGGGCTGAGCGAGCACAAGTTCGGGGTCGGCATGGCGCAAGCGCGTGGTTTGTACGCGCGGGCACGTCGTTTGAAGTCGTTGCAAGCTGTTGGAGTGAGCGTTCATATCGGCTCGCAGATACGGGATGCCGGGCCATTTGGCGCTACGGCGGCCCGTGTAGCCGCACTCATCGCGGAGCTGCGTGCCGATGGTGAAAAGGCGCTGAGATCGCTTGATATTGGTGGAGGTTTGGGCATCGAGTATGACCTGGCTACTGAGTGGGACCCACGCGCTCGTGTTGCGGAGTACGCGGCTGCCATACGCGGGGGGCTTGGTGCACTGGTCGGTATGGAACTGCTGCTGGAGCCGGGGCGCTTCCTGGTTGCGCAGGCTGGGGCGCTGCTGACGGAAGTGGTGTACACCAAGCAAAATGGCGGGAAGTGCTTTGCCATCACCGATGCCGGTATGAATGACTTGATCCGCCCTTCGCTCTACAACGCCTACCACGCGATTGAGCCGGTAGCGGCACCAGAGAAAGAGGCACTGGAGGCGATCGATGTCGTCGGCCCGGTGTGCGAGAGTGGAGACTTCTTTGCGCGCGATCGAGCCTTGCCGCACCTGGATCGGGGTGACCTGCTGGCAATTCTCGATGCGGGCGCTTATGGACTGTCACTTTCCTCGAACTACAACACCCGGCCACGTCCGGCTGAGGTGATGGTTGAGGGTAAGCGTGTTCGGCTGATTCGGCGGCGCGAGACGGTCAAGGAACTGCTTAGGCCGGAAAAAGTTTGAATATCAGGGCGGCTAGGCGATCTTCAGCAGCAAAAAGCCGCCCTGCAAGGGGCGGCCTTTTTGCTTCTAAAGCAGCCTAGTTTGATATGGAGTGGATGGAGGCGAGAGAATCCACCATGGTGGAAGGCTGCAAGACAGGCTTGGGCGCGTTGCTTGTGATCGCGCTGCCGGTACCGTTCGGTCCCAGGCCAAGCATGATCAAAGCACGCGAGTCGGGCATCAGCTTGGTCTGCCAGCCATTGTCATTTTGAAACTTTTGCATGGCGGCTTCTGTTTCCGTATCCCACTCACCGCTCGGCTCGCCGGTCAGGTAGCTCTTGCCGATCAATGCGGTTTGGATGGCGCGGGTGCGGTCCGAGTCGATGCCACGCTGGCCGGGAACTGCATGAACTGCGACGGTTGCAGCCTTATGGCGGCCATGTGTGATGGCGTGTAGAACCTTGTGGCGACTTGCGGCTAACACATGCGAGTGCGATGCAAAAACCGGTGTCACCGCCATCAAGACAGCGAGGCCGCTGCACTGTGCTGTGATGAACCGCTTGGAACGAAAAAACATGCAAAAACCTCTATGAGGAGTGAATATCTATTGGCAAAGGGTAAATGCGGAACCGAAAGAATGCAACGCGAATGGAAAAGGCCTTTAGCGATTTGCTAAAGGCCATTCCATTTTGGAACCTCTAAAGTAACCTGGACCCGCCTTGCAGAGGTTCGATTTGCATTATTGCAGTTACGGTAGTGTACCGCCGGTTAAGGTTACATTGTGGGGACCGCGGGGTGCGACATACTCGAACACTATGTCATCACCGGACTTCAGAGTGGAAACAATCGCATCGAATTCTGCCTTGTTTTTCACCGGCTTCTTGTTGACAGACTGGATGATGAGGCCGGGCTGCACAGGGGGGTTAAGATCGTCAGCGAACGAGCCCGGCTTCACTGCCTGGATCATCACTCCATGCAATCCCGAAGGAGCGTTTGAGGGCAGATCGGCCACGGTGAGACCAAGTTTGCTTTGCGACGCACTTGGAGCCGGAGCATCCGGTGTGTCACCGCCGCTATTGTCTGCGTTTAGTATGTTCGCGGTCTTGGTGCGATCCACAATGCCGACCGTTGCTGTCATGCTTTGACTATTGCGTTTGTAGCCGATTGCGGCAGTGCTTCCAGGATGGCGAGGCGAGATGTTGTCCACCAGGTCGTTGCCGCTTTTGACCGGCGTGCCGTCAACGCTCACAATGACATCGTTCGCTTTCAGGCCTGCCTTATCAGCTGGGCCGCCCGGCGTGACAGCGGAGATAAGCACACCGCTGCTGGCACCATATGCCTTAGCTACTGCGCTCGACAGGACCGGCTGGAACGAGATCCCGATAGAGCCGCGAATCACCTTATGATCCGGCCCGATGAGCTGGTTGTAGACGTTGATAACCGTATTCGATGGAATGGCGAAACCGATGCCCTGGTAGCCGTTTGTCTGGGTAAACAGCGCAGCGTTTACACCGATCACTTCCGCATCCATGTTGAGCAGCGGGCCGCCGGAGTTGCCTGGATTGATGGCGGCGTCGGTCTGGATAAAGTGCTGAAACTGGCCGCCCTGACCCTGGTCAATGGTACGGTTTTTGGCAGAGATGATGCCGGCTGTGACAGTCTGTGACAGGTCAAACGGTGAACCGATTGCTTCGACCCAGTCGCCGACTTGTGCACCCTCGGAGTTGCCGAGCTTGACGGTAGGCAGCGGGTGGCCTACGTCGATCTTGATTACCGCAAGGTCGGTTGCCTTGTCCACGCCGATGAGCGTGGCCTTGTGGCCCTGGTCATTTTCAGGGTCTGTTGTCAGCTTGACGTAGATACGGTCGGCCTTGTCGACGACATGGTTATTAGTCACGATGTAGCCGCGTGCGTCCACGATGAAGCCTGAGCCGAGCGCCTTGCTCTCCTGGTCTTGCCGGTCGCCGCCACCACCGCCGGGGCCACCCTGGCCGCCGAAAAAGCGGTTGAAGAAGTCCTGGAGATTGCCGTCACCACCGGAGCCGCCGCCCGGGCCACCATCCCCGCCGCCATTGTCATCGTCACCGCCCTGGCCGTCGTTGGAGCCGGGACCCTGTGAGGGATCCCCCTGCCGTTGGCGACCCCCACCGCGACGACTGGTGGTCTTGGCTTCCTTGGGCAAGGTTTCTACATTGACGTTGACGATAGCGGGGCCAACCTCTTTTGCGATCTGCGTAAAAGTGTTGGATAGGCTGCGCGGGTCTGGGACGTGCAACGGTGTTGCGTCACGCGTGTCAACAGCCTTGTCTTGCCCGTGCACGCCGTGCGCCACAACCGAGCCGATCAGGATGCCGGCTGACAGGGTGGCCAGGATGGTGAAAGCGGATGCCAGGCGGCGTATCCGGAAATAGTGAATCGGTGCGTTCATTTCAGGTCTACCCTCGTACCTTTCCTCGTGCTTGTAGATCGTCACATCAGGAGCGGAAGTTCAATTGCATGGAAGCCGTGAGGCTTCGAGCGTCCTGCATCTCCCTTAGTGTACCGGTTCCGCTACGAACTACTAAGGAACCAGTTGATGCTTCTGCGGTGTTAGACGCGGCTTGTGTGTAAGGGTTTCAGGACAATTTGGATCCGTTTCAATCTGCGGTCCAGATACATGGTCCAAGTAGGAAATTTGTGATCCGGGTAGTGACTCAGATGCGTGGAGCTGCCTCATGCGCGGAGGGTTGCACGCCACCCGATGGAAACAGTTCCGAGACGGCGATGGCAAGAAGCACAAGCGCCCCACCGGCGAGTGCGCGGCCGCGCAGGCGCTCACCCAGTACCAGGAAGGAAGTGCCTGCGGCGAACACCGGTTCCAGCGACAGGATGAGCGCGGTATGACTGGCCGGCAGAAAGCCCTGCGCCCAGCTCTGAATGGAAAACGCAGCGGCGGTAGCCAGCAGAGCTGCGACCGACCAGGCGAAGAAGAAGGTCGGGGTCGCGTGGAAGACCGGATGCCGCTCAAACAGGGGCAGTGTCACGGCCATGACGAGCGCGGCGGTACCGATCTGTACTGTCGCCAGCGCTTGAAACGGCACATGCAGGGAGCCGTGCGCCAAGGTGAGCAGGTGTAAGGCGAATGCGAAGGCGCAGCCTACCGTGAGCAGGTCGCCGGTGCCGGCCGATGTCAGCGCCCATGGCTGGAGCGGATTCATACCCGGGGGGATGGCAAGCAACGCCAGCCCGGCAAAGCCGATTGCCGCGCCGAGGAAGGCACCTGCTCCGGGGCGACTCGCACCGGGGGCGCGCAGCCTGCGTGTGAGCGACAGGAACGGCACAAAGATCACCACCATGCCTGTCAGGAAAGCAGAGCGTGAAGGCGTGGTGAGACGCAGGCCCGTGGTCTGCAACTGGTAGCCGGTAGCCAGCAGTACACCTGCCAGCATGCCGACGCGCCAGGCTTTGGGCGGAAGATTGCGCAGGTACCGCCGGTATGCCAACAGCAGCACCGACGCGGCCAGCACCATGCGCAGCAGGTTGAACAACAGCGGAGAGACGGTGGCAAGCGCCGCCTTGACCAGGACAAACGTAGTGCCCCACACCAGCACCACGGCCAGCAGCAGCAGGTGAGCCAGGGTTTCGCGCCGCATGGCTTAGCCTGCCTCAGCGTTATAAATCGTTTTACCGTCAACCACTGTGCGCAAAACCTTCACAGCCATTATGTTTTCCGGCTCGCACGTCCACAAGTCCCGGTCGAGCACGACCATATCGGCGACGTGACCGGGGCACAGCTTGCCCTTCCAGCTTTCGGCCTGCTCGGCGTAGGCAGAGCCTTGCGTGTAGGCAAAGATTGCTTCCGGCATGGTCAATCTCTGTTCCGGGTGGGAGACGCCTCTGTCCGTTCGGCGCGTGACTGCCGCATACAAGGTGCGGAATGGGTCGAGCGGTTCCACGGGGTAGTCCGTGCCGAAGGCAAGCGGGACACCGGCAGCCAGCCAGCTGCGCCATGCGTAGGCGCGGGCCATGCGCTCCGGCCCCAGCCGCGCCTCGATCCAGCGCGCGTCACTCAGCAGGTGGCCGGGTTGCATGGAGGCAATCGCGCCTACGGCTTTTGCTTCCGCAAAGGCTTGCGGAGAGGCAAACTGGGCATGTTCGATGCGGAAGCGGGACTCATTGGTTTGCGCGGCTCCAGCTTGCTGCGCCGCGGTGAAGGCAACGAGCGCCATGGTAAGCGCGCGGTCGCCGATGGCATGGAAACCCAGTTGAAAACCGGCCAGGCTACGCTCCAGCGCCATCGCGTTCAATAGTTCCTGGGGGTAGAAGGCAAAGCCGGTTATGCCCGGTGCGTCAGAGTACGGCTCGTGCAGCGCGGCGGTACGGGAGCCGAGCGAGCCGTCGAGAAAGGCCTTGAGCATGGTCGTGCGCAGAAAGCGGTCTGTCGGCGCGGCGGTGCGGCGGTGCAGGAGCTCAGAGATGGGCGCGTCAAAGGGCAGCCACTCGCTAATGCGTAGCGGCAGGCGGCCTTCTACGTGGAGCTCGCGCAGTGCCGCAAAATCCTCGCCGGTCGAGTTGTCTTGCACGGAGGTGATGCCGAACGCGATGGCCTCCCCAAGCACGGTGCGCAGATCGCGTTTACGATCCTCCAACGTGGCCGGGGGGATATGCTGCTCTACTAAATCACGTGCGGCACGCTCGCGCAGAATGCCGGTGGGCTCGCCTTGTACATCGCGGTCGATGGCTGAGCCGGGCGGTGCAATGGTATCGCGCGTGACGCTGCCAAGTGCCAGTGCTGCCGAGTTCGCCACGGAAACGTGGACATCGATGCGGACAAAAACGGCTGGGCGGCTGCCGGTGACCCGGTCGAGATCGTACCGGGTGGGTAGTGCCGGGTGATTCCAGAGATGCTCATCCCAGCCGCCGCCGGTGAGCCAGCCGCCATCCGGAGCTTTTTTGGCAGCCGAGGCAATGCGGTCCAGTGCTTCGGCCAGCGAGCGGGTGCCGGAGAGGTCCACTTCGCGGTGCAGCCGTGCTCCTTCGCCCAGATGAAGATGCGCATCGTTGAAGCCGGGCATGGCAAAACTTCCCCGGAGGTCGATGCGCTCGGCTGAGACACCGGCCAGGTATTCGTCGCTTCCGACAGCAACCACGAGGCCGTCGCGCACCAGCAATGCCGAAACAAAGCGCGGGGATGGCGAAAGCAGCTGCTCGCCGGTCAGGATGCGGCCGTTGAAAAACAGTGTGGAAGGCACGACGTTACGCAGCCGCCGTGCGGCAATCAGCCAGCGCCAGCAACAGCAGCAGGATGCGGCGCAGGCCAAGGTCGCGGCCCCGGGCGTCAAACCATTCGGCGCGCGTGTGGATGCCGCCGCCCTCACCCCCGGCACCCAGGCTGATGGCCTCAATGCCGAGTGACAGCGGGATGTTGGCGTCAGTGGAGGCGGTACGCAGCTCCGTGCGCAAGCCCAGGTGACGGTCAACCGCACGCAACAAGGCCAGCATGCGGGCATCACCGGGAAGCGCGCCTGCGGGACGCTCGCCGATGAGCCGCGAGGTTGCATGCAGGGCGTGTTCGGCGGGCACACCGGCGTTGGCGGCGAGGGTGGCGTCCTCGACCGCGCGGTGCAGCTCCACCTCAAGCCGCAGGAGGTCGGCGGCATCCGTGGAACGCAGGTCGAAACGCGCCCTGGCATCTGCGGGGATAGCGTTGATGGCAGAACCGCCCTCGATGGTGCCTACGCTCCATGTACTTCGAATGCTGCTGCGGCTGCCGTCGGCCTCGTGCGATGCAGAAAGCGCGGGCTGCCGCTGCGCCATGCGCACAATGGCGTGACTGATGGCTGCAATGGGGTTGGGACGGCCTGCATCGGTCCAGGAGTGGCCGCCGGAGCCGCGCAGGGCGACCTCAAACCGCCGACTGCCGAGCGCTGCTGTGACTGCAACTGTGTGACCGGCCCCGTCAAGCACCAGGTGGGCCTCAATACGCTCCCGCCAGGCAGCATGCTCGTAGATATGACGAATGCCGCGCAGGTCGCCTTCACCCTCTTCACCGACATTGCCCAGGAACAGGACATGACAAGCAGGCAGGATCGCGGAATGGCGCAGGGCCGCGGCGATGCCGAGCAGTGCGGCGAGACCGGCTCCGTTGTCGCAGGCCCCGGGTGCTGTGAGCCGCGTACCATGCAATACCGGCGTGAGCGGCGTCTCAATGGGGAAGACGGTGTCGAGATGCGCGGAGAGCAGGATCACCGGGGTGACTGCCTGCCCATCGTGCGACTCCAGGTTTTGGGACTCCAGGTTTTGCGATTCCAGGTTTTGCGATTCCAGGTGTAGTCCGCCCAACACATTTCCGGCCTCGTCCGTGTGGACTCCACTCAGTCCCAGATCGGAAAATTTGGCGGCGAGCCAGGCCGCCCGCAACCCTTCGGCAAACGGCGGTGCCGGGATGGCGACACACTCGCTTTGCCAGCGCATGATCTGCTGCTCATGCAGGTGGAGCCAGCCGAGCGCGGCGTGGACCTGCCGCCGCGATGCAATCTGTCCGATGTGGGCAAATGCGGAGGGCGAGCTGAGGGCCGGTGTGGACATGGGGGACGTTCAAGCGTAGCACCGGCTTCTCAGTCGCCGTACTCGACTGCGTGCAGCCACAAGCCGCAGGCAGGCGCGGTAGGCCCTGCCGCCGCACGCTCGCGCGCTTCCAGGATGCCCGGCAGTGCCTCCGGGGCGATTCGGCCTCGGCCAACGTCCAGAAACGTTCCTACGAGATTGCGCACCATGTGGTGCAGAAAGCCGGAGCCGCATATCCGGTACACCAGCAGCCCTGTTTCCGGATGCGTCTTCCACATGGACGAGAACAGTGTTTTGACAGTGGAAGATTCCCCTGCAGCCGCTCGCTCTCTCTGGGCTGTTTTATCCGGGTCCTGGGCCTGGAAGGAGAGGAAATCATGTTGTCCAAGCACGGCCTGCGCGGCCTGTTGCATGGGTGCAAGTTCCAGCGGGAAGGTATAGGAGCACACGTACGGTGCCTGCCAGGGAGGGCATAGCGGGTCACGCCAGACGCGGTACTCATACGTTTTGCGGACGGCACTGTGCCGTGCGTGGAAGCCCGGCGGTGCGTACTCGGCTCCCAGTATGCGGATGGCTTGGGGCAATATATTGTTGAGGGCACGCACGAGGTTCCCCGGCTTTATGGGGGCTTGGAGCTGTACAGAGGCAACCTGGGCCAGTGCGTGTACCCCTGCATCGGTACGGCCGGAGCCTTGCGGCAGCACCCGCTCGCCGGTGACACGGGTGATAGCCCGGGCGAGCTCACCCTGCACCGTATGCTGCCCAGGCTGCACCTGCCAGCCGGCAAACGGGCCGCCGTCATAGCAGAGGGTCAGCTTCCACATACTTCCCGGCACGCCGCCCCTCTGTGCTGCCATGAGCCAAGGGTACCGGATTCTGAGCCTTTCCTAGTGCAGCGGCATCTGTTCCCTCAGTTATACTCGCGGCAACTCCTGCGGTGTGCATGCTGCTCCGCGAGTCAATTTCAGGCGTAATAGACAAAAGGATCGGGATGCACCAGGGCAAGACGCGCAGCGCACGGCAGCAGAGAAATAAAACTTTTAGAGCTTTGCGGACGGCGGCACTACTGAGCGCCCTTGCCCCGCAAGCTTTGCCCGCGCAAACAACGGATGTGCAAACAGCGCCCGCGCCGGACTCAGCCGCTGCCGCTGCCGCAGGGCAAAAGGGAACCACACCGCCCCCAGCCCCCAGCATCAGCAAAACAGTAGAAGGGCTGCCGCCGTCTCCGCAGCCGAACGCGACAGGACCTCTCTTCATGCGGCCCAGTGCCCGCGATTTTACCCGTCCGCGCGGGTACTTTCCGAATCCGATAGCCCCTTATACAGCGACGACGGTTGAGCTTCCTCACTTCACAAATACGCCGCGCATGGGCGATTTGCTGAAGAACGGACGTCTTTTGCTCAGCCTAAGCGATGCCATCATTCTGGGGCTTGAAAACAACTACGACATCGCCATTCAACGCTACAACCTGGACATCGCCGATACAGACCTGCTGCGCGCGCACGCCGGTTACACCTTGCTAGGTGTAAATGCGGGCCTGCTCACCGGCACTATCGGCGGGTCTTCTACCTCGCTTGCCACCGGCGGCGGCCCCGGCGGCACCAGTGTCAGCTCGGGCGGCGCAGCTACCGGCGCATCCGGCCTGGCATTTACTACCAATCAGGGCGGCACCCAGGTAGAACTCCTGGACCCGGTTTTAAGCGGCACTATTGAGCTGCAGCGGGAGTATATCCCCCAGGGAAGCCCGGTGTTCACAGGCACTCCACGGCTCAACGAAAACCTGAATCAGTACAACTTCACTTACACGCAAGGCTTTGAGACCGGCACACAAGCACAGCTGGTTTGGAACAACAATTACCTGACTGAGACCAATCCGTTTCAGACGTTCAGCCCGCAAACGCAGGGAACGTTCAACCTGCAGCTGACACAGCACCTGCTGCGCGGCTTCGGAACAGGCATCAACGGTCGCTTTATCGTGCAGGCTAAAAATGACCGGCGTGTTGCCGATTCAGCCTTTCGGCAGCAGGTGCTCTACACCGTCAACCAGGTAGAGACGATCTACTGGGGCCTGGTGAGCGCATATGAAGACGTGCAGGCGAAGCAAGGCGCGCTCGATCAGTCAACCCGGCTGGAGGCGGATGATGAGAAGCAGCTTGCGATTGGGACGCTGGCACCGCTCGATGTAGTCAATGCCAAGAGTCAGGTGTCAAGCGATCAGCAATCCCTGGTCTCGGCCAAGAGCACCCTTGAGTACCAGCAGCTGATTATGAAGCAGGCGATTTCTCGCAATCTCGAAGACCCGATTCTTTCAGGAGCGCCGGTAATCCCCACGGACCGCGTGGACTTGGCTGAGACCCCCGAGGAGCGGACCCCGGTTGACGACCTGGTACGCCAGGCGGAGGCGAATCGTCCCGAAATTGAGCAGGCATTGCTGGCGCTTAAAAATGATGAAATTACGTTGAAGGGCGAAAAGAACGGCCTGTTGCCTGTGGTCGACGCTTTTGCCTTCTATGGCGGATCTGCTTTGGGCGGTTCCGCGAACCCCTTGTTAGGGACGGGTAGTTTCGCAACCTCCGGGTCCACAACGGCACCCCCACCTGTGGGGTATGGAGATGTTTTCCAAAACACGTTCAATAACTCTTCGCCCAACAAGGGTGCCGGGCTCACACTTTCCATTCCCATCCGCAATCGGCAGGCACAATCGGAGCAGGCGCGCTCGGTGCTCGAATACCGGCAAGAGCAGTTGAGACTCCAACAGCTGCGGGTGCAGGTGCGTATCCAGGTTATCAACTCGCAGTACGCACTTACCAATGATCGTGCCCAGGTGGCTGCGGCGGATGCTGCTCGCGAGTTTGCCTACCAAAGCCAGGACGCGGAACAGCGAAGGCTCAAGCTTGGCGCGTCGACCACCGCGAATGTACTGCAGCAGGGACGCAACCTATCTATCGCGGAAGACAACCTGATTATCGCCAGGGCTACCTATGGCAAGGACAGAGCCACACTGGGCAATGTACTGGCGAATACGTTGGATAAGTACGGCATCAGCCTGGGTGATGCCGTTACCGGCAGGGTTACACAGACACCTACCATTCCGGGCTTGGAGCCGGCTTCAAAGCAGGACAAGCCGCTGCCGAGCCTGCCGACTCCGGGGCAGCCCGGTGGAAGCCCGAATGACGGGTTAGGTCCGGACGGCAAGCCGCTGCCGGTGCCTCCGCCCCCACCCGGTTCCAGTTTATAAAACGTCCGGCTCAGCGGATGGCAACCGCGTCCAGCAAATTGAAGAACTCGGGAAACGAGATAGCCGCGCACTCGGAGCCGTGGATCAGCGTGTCGCCGGTAGCGCGCAGCGCGGCCACGGCAAATGCCATGGCGATGCGGTGGTCACCACCGGACTGGATCTCAGCGCCGTGCAACTGCTGACCGCCGGGTACGTCGAGGCCGTCTTCGAACTCTTCCACTTCAGCACCCATGGCGCGCAGATTTTGAGCCATCAGCGCGATCCGGTCGGACTCCTTGACGCGCAGCTCCTTTGCATCGCGGATGCGGATGCCGCCGTCTGTGTAGGGCGCAATGGCTGCCAGTACCGGCAGCTCGTCAATGATCTGCGCGGCAAGGGAACCGGAGATAGTTGTGCCGCCCATGCCGTCATCCGGCGCATGCATCTGCACGGTGCCGACAAGCTCGCCGTGCTGCTCCTTTAGGTCCATTACGGTAAAGCGGCCACCGAGCGCCGTGCATACGTCAAGGAGTGCGGCGCGGGTCGGATTCATGCTGAGCAGGTTGAACAGAAGGGACGAACCGGGAAACAGCAGGGTGGCGCATAGAAAGAACGCGGCTGAGGACAAATCGCCCGGTACTGTTGCGTCAATGGCAGAGAGCTTTTGCCCGCCGCGGATGCTCACGCTGTCAATGTCACGGTCGAGTTCCGCACCGAAAGCGCGCAGCGCCAGCTCGCTGTGGTCGCGGGTACGCACGGCTTCCCGCAAGGTGGTTACACCTTTGGCCTGCAAACCGGCGAACAACACGGCTGTTTTTACCTGCGCGCTGGGTGTGGGTGTGGTGTAGTCGGTGGCATGCAGAGGCTTGCCGTGGATGATGACGGGGGCATGCCCGTCCGTCAGGGTGATGTCAGCACCCATCGCACCGAGCGGCTTACGCACCCGCTCCATGGGTCGGCGTGTGAGCGAAGCATCGCCTACCAGGGTGAACGTGCCTGCCTGCGGTGCGAGCAGGCCGCTGAGCATGCGCATGGTCGAGCCGGAGTTGCCGCAGTCGAGCGGCGCGGAGGGAGCGCGCAGCACACCGCCGGTGCCTGTCACCTCGACTACACCTTCGTCGGTTTCCGTAACAGTTGCGCCTAAATCCTGGCTACAGCTTAGGGAGCTCCACGGATCAGCACCGGAGGAGAAGTTGGTGAGGCGTGTGGTGCCTTCGGCAAGCGCGGCCAGCAGTGCGTATCGGTGCGAAATACTTTTATCGCCGGGCAGCTGCACGCTGCCGCCGATGCTGCGCGCGGGCTGTATGAGATGGGTCTGAGATGGCTGAAGTGGATCGTGCAAAGGGTCGTTACTCCATTAGGCTGGACTGTTCCTCATGGTAACGGATGCGCTTCTTCCACCGAGTTACCGAGTCGCATTGCAACTTCTGGCGGCGCTCATGCACCTCTCCATTTCAGCGTACCCGCAGTACAACTACTGTTTCATCGTCAAAGCGTTCTGCTTCACCCTGGAACCGTGCTACGGAGGCAAGGATGATCGACGCCAGCTCCGAAGCGCTAGCTTGGCAGTATGCACGTACCAGGTCGACCACCCGCTCTGTGCCGAACATCTCACCGCTCGCATCCTGTGCGTCTGTAATACCGTCGCTCAGGAAGACGAGCACATCGCCGGGGCGCGTCGCAACCGAGATTTCCTCATAGCGAACGTCTGGAAACAGCCCCAGCGGGAAACCCTCTGCGCGCACGATGTCGACCGTGCCACCATTGGGTCGCGCGCGGTAGAAGATGGGTTGCGTAGCACCGGCATTTGCGATCTGGAGGGTCATGTTCTCGTCGTTCCACACGGCATACACCATGGCGACATACTGCGCAGAGACATGGCGCTCCTGGAGCGCATCGTTAAGCAGGGCCAGCATCTCTGCAGGGCCAAGGCGGCTGACCCCTGCCGACCGCATGATGCCGCTGACCAATGCAGCGTACAGGGCCGCAGGAGCAGCCTTGCCGCTGACGTCACCCACGGCAAGCGCAGAGCGAAATGCGTCATAACGGAGAAAGTCGTACAGGTCGCCGCCGATAGCGCGCGCCGGTAGAAAGCGTGCGGCAAACTCGGCATGCTCATGCTGCGGTACGCCATGCGGCATCAGACGCAGCTGCACTTCACGCGCCATATCCATGTCGTGCTCAAGCCGCTGCTCCTGCTGAGCAACCTTCTGGTACAGGCGTGCGTTTTCAATCGAGATAGCCACCTGCGAGGCCAGCGTGGTCAGTGCGCGCTCATGCTCTTCAGTAAAGTAGTTGGCACGGGTGTGTTCCAGCTCCAGCACACCGATTACTTCGCTTTTGTAGATCAGCGGCACAATCAACTCGGAGCGCGTCTCCTTGTTCTTGAGAAAGTAGCGGGGATCTTTTCGCACATCGGGCGCGTGCACCAGCTTACCCAGCGCGATAGCCGCGCCCACCAGGCCGCGGTTGACCGGCAGCCGCTCATGCACCTCTACCGGCTCACTGAAGCGAGTGGCAAAGCGGCTTTCAAGCACGCCGTCGGTCTCGTTGATGATCCAGATGGTAAAGAACTGAAAATCGAGCAGGCGGCGCAGCAGCTCGCCGATGCGTGTGAACAGGGCAGGGAGGTCGAGGATCGCGGTGAACTCTCGGGCAATGTCATTGAGCACCTTGAGGGTTTGCGCCTGACGCGCCACGCGCGAGTAGAGCCGCGCGTTTTCAACCGCCTGCGAGATGCGCGAGGCCGTAAGCGTGAGCAGGTGCAAGTGCTCCGGCCGGAAATAGTTGAGCTGCTCACTTTCAATGTCGATGACGCCGATGAGCCGGCCCTTGGCGATCAACGGAACAGCGAGCTCAGAGCAGACGCGCGGGTTGGCTTCGATGTAGTCTGCCGAACGGCTCACATCATTGACCAGCTGGGCTTGCCGGGTTTCGGCAACCTTGCCGACGATGCCTTGGCCTATTTGCAGGCGAACGCGCTCTGTTTCCGGTTCATGACCGATCTGGAAGCGCATGCGGAGATCACCGAAGCGATCGTTCACCAGGAAGATGGCGAAAATGCGGAAATCAAGCACCTCGCGTACCAGCTCGCCGGTCTGCTGCAGCAGTGTATTCAGGTCCAGGGTGGTGCTGAGGGTTTCCGCCAGGCGGATCAGGAACTCGGTGGCACTGGGCGCACGCGCTACTTGCGGCACGGCATCGCGCAGGTTTACCGCAGCAGGGGTAGGCCTCTCAAGAGCGATGGCGGCGTCACAGCCTGGTTCGGGAGTATGTGCCGGGGCTTGTTCCGGTTGCTGCTCCGGATTGTGCTCGCCTCCGTCCACTCCTCTCCTCGCTTACGGGACACCGTGAATAGCATGATAGCGCGCGGCTTCTCCCATCCGCACAAACAGCTCAGACCTGGGCCGGCAGGATGCGGATGTCGGGGAGATTGCGGTAGCGTTCAGCAAAGTCCATTCCATAGCCGACGACGAAATGGTTAGGAATGCTGAAGCCTGTGTAGTCCGCCTCGACCGGCTCAATGCGCCGACTGGGTTTGTCGAGCAGCGCGGCAAGCCGCAGGGTACGAGGCTGTCGAGCCAGCAGCAGTTTCTGCAAAAACGAGAGCGTGAGACCTGTGTCAAGAATGTCTTCGACCAGGATCACGTTTCTGCCGTGGATAGACGCGCTCAGATCAAGAACCAGTTGAACCTGTCCGCTGGATACGGTGCTCTCCCCATAACTTGATACGGAAAGAAAGTCGAAGGAACAGTCGAGATCAACGACTCGTGCCAGATCGGCCAGGAAAATTGCAGCTCCTTTGAGAACACCGATGAGTACGACCGATTCGCCCTCGAAGTCATGGGTGATGGCAGAGCCAAGTTCAGCGACTCGCGCCTGGATTTGCGCGCTCGAAAACAAAACAGGAAGCTTGGAGCGTGGTTGCATGCGGAAGAGGAACCTTGTAGCCGGTGTGGAAGCAGATTGGGAGCCGTCTATAGTGGAGAGTGTAGAGCATGCTTCCTTTCATCCACATCTGGCACTTCGCGCTACCGACATTTGGGCTGATGCTGGCTATCGCCGCGCTTACTGCCGGTTTTCTGCTCCAAGCTAATTTGCGTCGCTTCCGTGTCGATGCCGATGCAATCAGCATCATCGCCATTGCCACCATCACCGGCGAAGTAGGGGCCAAACTTTGGCATGTACTGCAAGACCCTGCCACGCTGATAGCGCACCCCTCTGTACTGCTTGACCGGGCCGGTGTGGCGTGGTTCGGCGGCTTGGCAGGCGGCATCGGAGCCTTGCTGCTGCAGGCACGCAGCAATGGTTTGCGCCGCCTGACCATGCTCGATCTATGCGCTCCCTCGGCTGCGCTCGGCTATGCCATCGGCCGAATCGGCTGCTTGACTTCAGGCGATGGCGACTATGGCAAGGCGAGCAATCTGCCATGGGCGATGAGCTTTCCCAATGGTCTCGACCCGGTGAACTACCCTGTGCATCCGACGCCTATTTATGAGTGCCTGGTGGGCATGGGCATTGCATACCTGCTGTGGCGGCGCAGTGCCCCGGCGCTCGGGCGACTACTGCATACAGGGCAGATTACGGGCGAGTACCTGATCCTGAGCGGCATTGCGCGCTTTCTGGTCGAGTTCATCCGCATCAACCCACGGGTGTACTGGGGCCTGACCAACGCCCAGGCTGCAAGCCTCGGCAGTGTGCTAGCCGGGATTGCACTGATTGTGTACGCACATCGCCATATCATCGCCGCACTGCAGCTGCCGCGCGTGACGGTACCGGTCCAGAAAACTGCGGCTTGAATTTGTTCCCGATTCGGGAAAACTGACGACGGTAACCTAGAAAGCGGACATCCCCACGCCGATAACGCGTTCGGCAGGCTGGATTACAAACAGCCGCCAGGGGGCTACGGATGGATTACACTTCACGGTATTTGCAGGAAGTCTGCGCGGCTGCGGCCAGCGTGCAACCGGCTCAAATTGAGCGCATGCTGAACATTCTTGACGATGTACGCAGGAACGGCGGTCGCTTGTTCTTCCTTGGAGTGGGCGGCGGGGCCGGCCATGCAGGGCATGCCGTCAACGACTTTCGCAAAATTGCCGGGATGGAGTGCTATGCACCCTCTGATAATGTCTCCGAGCTAACCGCGCGCATCAATGACGACGGCTGGGACACATGCTATGCCAACTGGTTACGCGGCAGCCGCCTGTGTGCCAAGGACGCCCTGTTTGTGTTTTCCGTAGGCGGCGGCTCGATTGAGAAGAAAGTCAGCATGAACCTGGTAAACAGCCTTTGGCTGGCCAAGGAAGTCGGCGCACGTATTCTCGGTATCGTAGGCCGCGATGGTGGTTATACCGCCCAGGTTGCCGAAGAAGCTTTGTTAATCCCGACTCTTTCCGCCGATACAGTTACTGCGCTTACCGAGTCGTTTCAGGCTGTAATTTGGCACTTGCTGGTCTCACACCCCATGATGCGGGCCCGCGAAATGAAGTGGGAAAGCACGGCTGCCATGGCTGCTGTCTAGACCGTATATGAGCAGGCGCGCTGTGTTCCTCGATCGTGACGGAGTGTTGAACTGCAATGTCTGGTACCCCGACACCGGCGCATGGGAGTCCCCACGCCGGTGGGCGGAGTTTCGGCTGGCTGAAGGAGTTCTTCCCGCACTGGCATTGCTCCGCGACGCTGGGTACCTGCTGTTTCTTGTGTCAAACCAGCCGAATGTTGCAAAAGGCAAATCGCCTCCCGGCACGCTTGAGGCTATGCACGGCTCATTGACAGAGCAGCTCGCAGGTGCCGGGATAGTGCTTGCGGAGGCATTTTACTGCGTACATCATCCGGAATTTACCGGACCCTGCCTGTGTCGGAAACCCAGCCCATACTTCCTGAATGAAGCCGCGCGGGTACATAAGCTATCGATTTCTGAGTGCTGGATCATCGGTGATCGGAGTACAGATGTAGCTTGTGGCCGGGCTGCCGGCGTACGGACAGTATGGGTGCGCACCGGCCAGGAGCCTGAGGTACCTGATTCCACATCAGTGGATATATGGAGCAAGTCTTTACCGGATGCAGTTCGCCAGATCTTAGCCCACTTCTAAACAGGATTGCGCCCCTCACAATGCAGTGAGAGGCGCATCGTGCCATGGGATATCAGGAAGCGGCAAGCGAGCTGCCGTGGCTTGCATAGCGTCCGGCTGCCGGTAGCGCCGTCGGCAGGGGCACGCGGTTGCCTAGTGTGAAGCCGGCTGACATGGCGTCGCTGTAAAGCATGCGCACAGTCTCAAGCGAAAATGCGTTCAGATCCTTACCGACAAGCGAAAGCTTGTTCAGGATGTCGGGCGTGGCCGTGATGATGTGCGTACCGGATTCTTCAGCATGAAAAATGTTAAGCAGTTCGCGCGAGCTGGCCCAAAGCAGCTCGGCGCGCGGCTTCTCTGAAAGAATATCGACCGCGCGGCGCATCAACGGCACAGGGTCAACACCGGTGTCGGCGATCCGTCCCGCAAAGACAGAAACGATTGCCGGCGTATTGCGATCCAGAGCGGATGCAACCCGCCCTACCTGCTCCAGCGTCATCAACGCCGTGACATTGAGCGCGATGCCGTCGCGCGAAAGCCGCCGCACCAGCGGCATGGTTGAAAAGCCTTGTGTATTCGTGATGGGAATTTTTACATACACGTTTTCTCCCCATGAGGCGATCAGGCGGGCCTGCTGTTCCATACCGACTTCATCGTCGGCAAACACTTCAAAGGAAACCGGCAGATCGGGAATTGCTGAAAGCACGGCATGGGCAAAGGCTTGAAAATCCTTGACACCTGCTTTTTTCATTAACGAAGGATTTGTCGTAAATCCCTTGATATGAGGCTTGCTGTACATCTTGAGCAGGCTTTCAATATCTGCGGCATCGCAGAAGAGTTTCACTTGTAGGTCAGTGCTTAGGTTCATGATGAGTCTCCGGGGAAGCAGTGGGTGTGGTGGGCTGTGCAAACTGTAGGAGCATCGCCTTCAAAGCATGAAGAAAATTACAGCTTCGCTAGTTACGAAAGTCCTGAACAGGGAAAATTCTTCTCTGTCACGTTGTTCATCATGCGTATGCTCGTTTTAACAAATCAACCTTGTTTGTGAGCAGGAGCCAGCGTAGGAGGTCACTCTCTTACGGGTGGATTTGAACCCGTGGGCGATGGGAGCCGCACGGGACATGAGGAGCACCGGTCATGGTAGTAGTCCCCTTTACACAAGCCGCAGCACCTGCGGGACGCCGCTTTTTCATCGTCGGCGGTGCCGGCTTTATCGGCAGCCACTTTGTGGATCAACTTTTGGGCGCACCCGACTTGGCGAGCGCTGTCACGATCTACGATAATTTCTCCTCGGGCCGATCCTGGCATTATGAGCACCACTTGCAAGACTCCCGGCTGAAAATAATCCATGCCGAGGCTGCCGACCTGCCCCGGCTCACTTCTGCCATGGCGGGCCACGATGTTGTTATCCATCTCGCATCGAACCCCGACATTGCCCGTGCCGCGACGGAGCCGGAAATTGACTTTTATCAGGGGACACTGCTCACGAACAACGTGGTAGAAGCCATGCGGCGATCCGGTGTAGGGCGGCTGCTGTATGCCTCGGGAAGCGGCGTGTACGGGGAACTGGGGGAAGTGCCGGTTTGCGAAGATAACGGCTCATTTCAACCGGTCTCTACATACGGGGCAAGCAAGCTGGCCGGTGAAGCGCTCATCGCCAGCTACTGCGCCATGTTCGGTCTGCATGCTTGCGCATTTCGCTTCGCCAATGTTGTTGGACCGAGGCAAACACACGGCGTGGGCTTTGATTTTCTACGAAGATTGTCCAGCAATCCCGCTTCTTTGCGCATCCTGGGCGATGGGCAGCAGAGCAAATCCTACATTCATGTGCTGGATGTAGTGGCGGCAGTTCTGCTGGCACTGGATTGCTGCGAACTGCCCTTCCAGGCCTTCAATGTGTCAACGCTCGATGCAATTACTGTCAATGAAATCGCCGATGAAGTGGTCTGCTGCCTGGGACTGAGCCGCACCCCGACCTACGCTTATACCGGCGGCACACGCGGATGGAAGGGTGATGTTCCGGTGGTACGGCTTAACAGCGACCGCATCCGTGCGCTCGGATGGACTTCACGATGGACCAGCCGAGAGGCAGTGCGCGCGGCACTCGACTCAATGCGCGAAGAAGAGCGGGTGCTTTATGCATGATTTCCGAATGCCAACTGTAGCTTTACTAGCAGGCGGCCTTGCCAGCCGCATGTGGCCGGCTACACGCAGCGTAGCAAAGTCGATGCTGCCGCTTGCCGGTGAACCGTTTTTAGGACATCAACTCAAGCTGCTTGCCCGCCAGAGATTCCGAGACATTGTGATCTGCTGCGGCCATTTTGAGGAGCAGCTGCGTGATTATGCAGGCAATGGATCACGATGGGGCTGCCGGATACGCTACTCGCCTGACGGACCCGTACCGCTGGGAACGGGAGGTGCCTTGCGGCAAGCTCTGCCGATACTTGGCCCGGCCTTCATGGTGATGTATGGCGACAGTTATCTGCCGGCTGATTTCAGGGCTGTTTGGGAGAACTTCATCAAGGCCGATACACAAGGCTTGATGACAGTTTTCCGTAACGAAGGCCGCTGGGACTGCAGCAATGTCGAGTTTGAACAAGGCCGCATCGTGCGCTACAGCAAAACGGAACAAACCCCCGCGATGCAGCATATTGACTACGGATTGAGCGCGTATCGTGCCGAAGCATTTTTTGGATGGCAGCCTGGCGAGCGCTTTGATCTGGCGGACGTCTCCTCAGCACTGGTGACGCGAGGCAAACTGGCTGGGTACGAAGTGAAGGAGCGATTCTATGAGATCGGTTCGCCGGCGGGCATGGTTGAAGCTGAACTCATGCTGCGTCAGCGTGCCGTAGCCCCCAGGATGACTGCATGATCATCGCGAAGACACCCCTCCGTATCTCGCTGGGCGGCGGAGGCACCGACCTGCCTTCGTACTACCGCGAGTTCGGCGGCTTTGTCATCTCGGCTGCCATCAACAAGTACGTGTACATCACAGCGAACCGGTCGTTCTTTCCCGGCTACTTTCTGAAGTACTCCGAAATGGAGCATGCTGCGACACGCGATGCGATTCGGCACCCGCTGTTTCGGGAAGCCTTGAACATGCACGATATGGAAGATTATCTTGAGCTGACCAGTGTTGCAGATGTGCCCGCCGGTACCGGCCTGGGTTCCTCGGGGGCGTTCACGGTTGGTCTTCTGCACGCGCTATATGCCTACAAGCAAAGGCATGTAGCCAGCGAGACTCTTGCGCAGGAAGCAGTGGAGATTGAAATGAACCGGCTGGGGCAACCGGTAGGCAAGCAGGACCACTACATTGCCGCGTTTGGGGGCATCCAGGGACAGGATTACCGGCGCGATGGCACTGTCGGGATAGCACCGGTGCGAATGCCTGCGGGGAAAGCACGTGAGTTGCAGGAGGGCTTGATGCTTTTCTTCGTCGGTTCAACGCGATCCGCGTCCACACTGCTGCAGGAGCAGAAGACCCAATCAGAGGCTCGCGATAAGAAGATGCTCGATGACCTGCACTTTACCAAGCAACTTGGATATGAAATTGAAGAGATGCTGACCGGCGGTGACGTGTGGCGGTATGGCGCCATGATGCACCAGCATTGGTTGCGCAAACGCGGTCGCAGCAAAGGGATGAGCAATAACCGTGTGGATGAACTTTATGAACTTGCACTGGGTCAGGGTGGAGCCAGCGGGGGCAAGCTTGTCGGCGCAGGTGGCTGCGGCTTTCTGTTGTTGCAGGCTGAAGACCGTAAAAAGCTGCGCTGTGTCATGGAGGGCGCGGGAGTTGCAGAGATGGACTTTAACTTCGACTTCGACGGATCGGTAGTCATGCTGCGCAATTAGTTACCTATCCGAGCAATCAGGAACATGTTTGTTAAGCTGAGCTCATGCGACTGATCCTTAATGGGCAGGAACGAGAGCTGGAAAAGTTGGGCGAAGCTAGTACGGTGGCGGATCTGGTGGAGGCCCTTGCCATGCAGGCCGATCGGGTCGCACTAGAGCATAACGGCGAGATTGTGTCTCGGCAGAAATGGAATGAGACACTGCTTTGCAGTGGAGATCGGGTGGAGATCGTACATTTCGTAGGGGGCGGGGCTAACACCCCTGTTCACACCACCAGAGCGAAAGGGCTTTCCTGGTAAGCTTCAAGCTCCGTGCTTCAGAATTAGAAGTGCAAACAATAAAAGCCAGAACGCACCCATGGCGTGCCAGAACCAGGCAATACAATCAACCAAAATTT
>CAXSFX010000011.1:0-39459 GCA_964236655.1 uncultured Acidobacteriaceae bacterium
GAGCTGATTTACGGTGTGGCGGCAGTGGTTGCAGTGTTCCACGACACGCTGATCACGATCGGCGCATTCTCGCTGGCAGATAAGGAGATGTCGCTTACCGTCATTGCAGCGATTTTGACGCTCATCGGCTATTCCATGAATGACACTATTGTGGTGTTTGACCGTATTCGTGAAAATCTGCGCCAGGCCCGGCGCGAGCCGCTGGCCGATGTTGTGAACCGCTCTATCAACCAGACGCTGAGCCGGACTGTATTGACCTCAGGCCTCACATTCCTGACTGTGCTGTCGCTGTTTGTCTTCGGCGGCGAGGTATTGCACCCTTTCTCATTCGCGCTGGTGGTGGGCATCCTGATCGGCACATACTCCTCAATTGCCGTGGCAGCTCCCATGCTTGTGGCTTGGCAGGAACATCGCGCGGGCTCGGCACGCCAGGCAGCTTTGCCTGCTGCACGGCGCGCGAAGGCGTAGGGTACTTATAATCTGGTAGTCGAGACGCAGTCTAACCACTTGCAAGGTGGGTACTTGAGCGGAATCCTGAATAGCTGCAACTTTATGAAGCCTCTTGATCGGTGATTCACATTGCGACCAAGTGGCGTCTACCCTGCCCTAGTGCGCAAATTAGCGCCTTGCTGGGAGCCTTTCTGTTGTTCCCGGTTTTCAGCCGCGTGTTCCCTGTGATACAACTTTGGTTCTTAGTGCAGCTGAAAAGCTCACCCAAGTGAGGCATCGTCTTCAGCAGTCTGTAATTGCCGGGAACAAGTTGGCACCATCCGGTGTCTACCAACACAACAAAGTTTTGCTCCTCTTCGAGGTGGACCATGTTTGAAGATTCAATGATGGAATCAGGCGGCAAGCTCAAGACCAAAAGCAAGTACTACACGCTTGTGGGTATAGCTCTCAATGCCTCGATCATCGGGGCTTTGATACTTATCCCGCTGCTGTATCCTGAAGCGCTGCCTACGGCTTCCATAACGACGGCATTGGTAGCTCCTCCGCCGCCTCCACCCCCACCGCCACCGCCACCGCCGGTAGTGCACATTCAGAAGATTGTGCCCCAGGTTGATGAAATGGTTGCGCCGACAAAAATTCCCAAGGTTGTCAAAATTGTGAATGATGCTCCACCGCCACCACAGACTGTTGGAGTGTTGGGCGGCACAGGCGATCCAAGCGCCGGTGCGGGCATTCTAGGCGGCTTGGGCAGCGGCCCGGCACCGGTCGTCAAGGCAGCCGCGCCAAAGAAAATCGCGGTTTCATCAGGTGTTGCAGCCGGTAACCTGCTGTCAAAGCCTGAGCCGACCTACCCGGCCATTGCCAAGGCGGCACGCATTCAAGGGACCGTGGTTTTATCAGCCACAATCTCGAAAACCGGCAGCATTGAAAACCTTACAGTAGTAAGCGGCCCGCAAATGCTGGCAGCCTCGGCACTTGATGCCGTCAGGCGTTGGAAGTACAAGCCGTATCTGCTGAATGGCGAGCCGGTTGAAGTACAAACACAAGTCAACGTCACGTTTACTCTGGGCGGTTAGTACAAGAAGCTGGTCTGTCCCAATCTGGGATGGACCGGTTGCAAAATCGGGCAGCGAGGTCAGCATCCTTGTACTTTCGGTTGCAGCTTCCTGTATAACTCGGGTTTAGAAGTAGCAACTAACAGCACTGATCCCAGGAGGGATGATTCTAGTGATTCTCGCTCACCTTACGGCAGCACCGGCAACACTTGGCCTTTGGTTTCAGGAAGCAGCCGCCCCTACGGTCGGCTTTTCCCCACTTGAACTTGCACACAACATGGGTCCTGTGGCTCTTGGTGTAGTCGCTGTACTCTTCATTATGTCGATCTGGTCGCTGGCGGTCATTATCGATCGCTACCTGTATTTTGCGGCAGCCAAGAAGCAGTCACGTGATTTTGCTCCCCGTGTTGCGGGCGCATTGCGTGAGAACAAGTTGGATGAAGCCATCAAGGTTGCGGATCGCAACAAAAAGTCACATCTGGCTGAGGTAGTTACGGCCGGCCTGCAGGAGTTCCGCAACTATGGCGGCGGACAAGTAACAGTTGAGCAGGTGGAATCCTCCAAGCGTGCTCTTGAGCGCTCGGAAGCGATTGTACATGCCAAGCTGAAGCGCGGTCTGGGTGGTCTGGCGACCATTGGTTCCACAGCACCATTTGTTGGCTTGTTCGGTACTGTAGCCGGTATTTTGAAGGCGTTTCAAGAGATTGCGGTACAAAAGACTCCCGGTATCGGCGCAGTTGCCAGCGGTATTTCTGAAGCTCTCGTAACGACTGCTTTCGGTTTGCTTGTTGCAATTCCTGCCGTTATGACCTTCAACTACTTCACCAATAAGGTGGAAGCTTTTGATGTGGAGATGGACAATTCCGCAAGCGAGCTGGTTGATTATTTCCTGAAACAGAACCGCCGCTAACAGCGGCTATATTCCGCACCGGCTACTATGTGCTGCATTTCAGCAGTATGCCAGCCGGTGCGGAGGATGAGCGAGTATATGCCGATTCTCAAGCGGGACGAAGGACGAAAAGTTAATTCCAACATCAACGTCACCCCCATGGTGGATGTAATGTTGGTGTTGCTGATTATATTCATGGTAATCACTCCCATGCTTACTAATAAGGTAAATGTAACCCTGGTGAACTCCAAAAATGCTATTGCGATGGAAGATGCCAGTAAAGAAGATGCGGTCACGATTGCAGTCACAAGGGATAGCAAGGTTTATCTCGGGCAGAATCAAATTGCGTTGGACCAGCTGGGCAGTGAAGTACAGGATCGCCTGAAGGACAAAACAAATAAGGTCGTCTATTTCCGTGCGGATTCTCGGGCTCACTACGGCGCGGTTGAAGATGCGATCGATGCAGTGCGCACAGCCGGTGTTGAAGAAGTGGGTCTACTCACTGACCAGCATTCAGCCGCTCCGCCTGTTGCTGGCGGCCAATAACTGCTACAGAGACATTAAGAAATTGAGGAAATAAACATGTCAATGGGAAGTAGCGGCCCAGGTGGGCTTAGCGCAGATATCAATGTAACGCCGCTTATCGACGTTCTGCTTGTACTGCTGATCATCTTCATGGTCATCGTACCGGTCACTCCCCATGGCCTAGATGCCATGGTGCCTCAACCGCCGAAGACCCATAACGAGCAGCCGAACGATAAAACAATTGTTGTGCAGGTTCTTGGTACCGGTACAGGGCAGCCTACTTACAAGATCAACCAGGACCCAGTTTCTTTTGGAGAATTACCGGCACGCCTTACACAGATTTACGCTGTTCGCGAGCAAAAAGTTATGTTCGTGAAGGGCGATGCAGAACTAAATTTCCAAAGCGTAGCTCAAATTGTGGACGTCGCAAAGTCTGTCGGTGTTGACCATATCGGTCTCATCACTCCAAAGATCGAAGCAGGCCAGTAGCAATTTGAAGAGCACTCTGTAGTTGCGGAGAGCGTTTCTTCATGTATGTAGTATAGAGTCGTCTCTACATTGATTTGCCCGCCGGGCCGATACAATGAAGTGCAAGTTTGCTCCGCAAGTGCCATACCATACGGATGTCAGGGCCGCTCTGCTGATTAGAGGAGATAAGAGACAGAATGAATCGAATCGCACGTGTTCCTGTGTTGGCTGCGGCTGCATTGTCGCTTTTGCTCCTATCGACTGGATGCAACAAGCTCAAGGCACGCGACCAGCTGGTAAAAGGTGTTCAAGCGTATAAGGGAGCTCGGTATGAAGAAGCCATCAACCACTTCCAAAATGCCGTCAATCTGGATCCCAAATACCCTATGACCCGGATTTATCTCGCCACTGCGTACGCGCAAGAAGTCGTTCCCGATCTGATAACGCCGGCAAACCTCAAGACGGCCGGTATGGCGATCGATAGCTACAAAAAGGTTCTTGATGAGCATCCAAATGACATTACAAGCCTGAAGGGAATTGCAAGTTTGTACTTCAGTACAGAAAATTTGGACAAAGCCAAGGAGTGGCAGCAGAAGGTCATAAAGGCAGATCCCGCAGATGCGGAAGCACCCTACACTGTAGGCGTCATTGACTGGCGAGCATCCTTCAAGAATGCCGTGAGAGACCTTTCGTCAAACGGTTTAACAAATGACGATAAGGGCAATTCTAAAATGTCCAAACAGGTTTGTGCCAAGATCAAGGCGGACAATACAGAGCCAGTTACAGAAGGGTTGCAGTACCTTCGTCGTGCAGTTGAAATTCGTCCTTCCTATGATGATGCCATGTCCTATTTGAGCCTATTAAACCGCAGGCAAGCTGATATAGATTGCGGTAATCCCACTGCTCAGACTGCTGATATAGCTCAGGCAGAGGAGTGGCTGAACAAGGCCATGGGTGCCCGTAAGGCGAATGAAGCGCAAAAAGAAAAAGCAAACTCCGGCGGTATTGTGCTGGATAGTACCAAGTAGCGGGATGCTGCGAAGAAGCCCCGGTCAATGCCGGGGCTTTTCTGTTTCTGTAGACCTATATAGACTTCTCGGAAACAACTACAAGACTTGCCGCTGACCCATCTTCCAGGATCTGTAAGCAGCATCGAGAGCGCGCTGGTTTACTAAACCGTCGGCAGCCGTTGCTCGAAATGGAACTGCACCGCCCTGTGCTGCTTCGGCAAACCCATCCAGCATGCGTGAGAAAGCATCCTGGTTTGAAACAGGCTGTTCTAGTACTACTTTGCCACCTTCTCGTTGCACCAAGGACACGGGATGATCGACTGTCATAGCATCCTCGCAGCTCAAAGAGCCACGCTCGCCTACGACTTCGATTAACGTACGATACGCAGCACGCGTCGTCAGGGTAACTGCTCCCATCGTGCCGGAAGCAAACTCAAGACTTACTATTGCATGCGACTCTACCTCGCCCGAGGTAGAGTCCTGATGAGCAAGTGTGCTGACTGCATGAACAGTATCTCCAAGAACATAGCAAAGAGCATCGATGCAATGAATACCGACATCGCCTATAGGTCCTCCGAGCGCAAGAGTAGGGTCGTTGATCCATGTCCGGGGGCTTTGGCTGGTCATGTAGCAAAACTGTGCATGCGCCAGCTGCGGCTTGCCGATACACCCTTCCGCGATCCAGCGGCGCATCAAGTCAATGGCCAGGTTGTAGCGCATATTCTGCGCCACGCCGAACAACACACCTGCCTTCTGTGCTGCCGCAAGCATTTGCTCGGCTTCCCCGGCGCTCATGGCAAGGGGCTTTTCGCAAAGCACGGGCTTGCCGTAACGCAAGGCAAGCAGCACGTGTTCCAGGTGCAAAGCATCAGGGGAGACGACAAATACCGCGTCAATGTCAGATGAGGCACACAGCTCCTCAGCGGACGAAAATACTCGCTCAATGCCGAAGCGGGCCGCGTCGGTCGCCGCTTTCCCGGCATCGCGCCGCCACATCCCGGCAAGCCGCGCCACATGTGCGCCCGCAAACGCAGGCACTAGCCGCTTCGCTGCATGGTGTCCGAAACCCAGAAGCCCAAAGCGCATTATTTCCTCCTCATACAGCACTGCTTCACTGCAGATGCAACACTAGAGCAGATTTTTCTCCGCGCTTAGAATGACACTGTACTTTACGCGGCGTCTCCTCCACTCGATACGGGATTGCTATTTAGCGCCGTTTTTGAAGATATCTTCCGCAAAATAGTTTTCTACGCGAGCCTGGTCGCGCAGCACTTCAAGGTAGGCGTTCTTCAACATTTGTGACCGGGTATCCCGCAGTTGCTGCCGGATTGCCTGCTGCACGCGAGGGTCGTTCAAGTCGCGCTGCCCGGCAGCCTCGCGGTCGATAAGTCGGTAGATTGCATAGCCGATGGGCTTGCGCGTCGTTGGGTCGAGCAGTGGCAATACATCGCTGATCTGACCCGGCTTGAGCTTCTGTACAGCATCGTAGACGGCCTGATCGCTTCGCAGCTGCGACTCCTGAAAGAAACCCATATCGCCGCCGCTGGAGGCATTGTCCGCTCGCTCGGAGAAATTAGCCGCAAGCGCACCGAAGTCCTCACCGCTCTCCAGCCGGTTGTGCAGCATCTCGATCTTTTTCTTTGCTTCAGAGTCGTTACCGGCCTTGCTGTTCTGCAGATTGCCTACACCACCATTCTGGCTCTGCGGCGGCTCAGGCTGCGCTGTCACCACAATCTGCGCCATGTGATATTCAGGCTCAGCCAGGTTGTACTCGGCTTTATGCGCGTTGTAGTAGCCGGAGATGTCGCCATCCGTGATGTTGATTTTCGAATTAATTTCTTTGTTAAACAGCTTCTCGGTGGTCTTTGCACGGCGGATGTCACGACGCAGGTCGTCAAGCGACAAGTGCTTTTCTGCCAGCCGTTTATTGAAGCCTTCTTCTGTAAACGGAGCCTTCATCTCTGTGATCTGCCCGTTCACGTCTTCATCCGTCGCCGCCAGATTCAGCTTGCCGGCGCGCTGCGCAAGGATCTCCTCATCGATAAGTTGCCGAACAATGTTGAGCCGCACAATATCTTCCTGCTCAAGGGACGGCTTCTGCTGGTTCTCGCCAAGGGAATTCTCGTAAAGCGTTTGCACATCCTTCGAGGCTATCGGCTTGCCGTTGACCTTGGCCATGACGTCGGCGCTATGCGCGTGCGAGCAGCCGGAAGTGAAAAGAGAGAAGGCAAGCAGCGCCGAAGTAACGGCAGCGGCATGACGGTGCGATGAAGATGGAACTACTGCGGGCACCGAGGCTCCTTGGCAGCATAGGGCAGGGCTGCAACTGTCAGAATACCGACTCAAGTGGAGATTTGGACACATACTGCCTTGGTCTATCGTGTTCCACCCGTAGCTACGGGAGCTGCGGCAGGCTCGGGAGGCGGCGTGATTCCTTGCGCGCGCAAGGCGCGGTCAATAACAGCCCACAGGTATGCGACCGGTTGCGCGCCTGAAACCCGCTCGCCGTCGATAAACAATGCAGGTGTGCCGTCAACGTGCAGCGCCGCAGCCTCCTTTGCTGAAGCGCGTACCGCAGTCTCGTCCTGACGCGTCAGGCAGGCAGCCAGCGCGGGTTTGTTCAGCGCGGAGCGTACACCTTCATCCGTGGCAAGCTTGTCGAGCATGGCATCAGCTTTGGGCAAGTTATGGTCCGGTCCGGAAACATCCTCGCCATGGGCATGCACATAGTCCACATAGTTCCAGTAAGCAGGGCCATTTTGCGCGGCCAGGCAATTGGCGTCTATTGCAGCATGCATTGCCCAGGGGTGAATCTCAACCAGGGGATCGTCCTTGTAGATAACCTTCACTAGACCTTTGTAGTGGTCCAGTGTCTGCGGAAACAATTCGGTGTGCATGCGCGCGCAGTAAGGGCACTCCAGATCGTCGAAATTTACAATCTCGACCTTGGCACTCTCACTGCCGCGCACCGGGCGACCCGCAGTGATGATGTCTGTACCGGGTACCTTGTCAAGATCGTACTTCGTGAATTTTGCCAGCGTTTTTCCATCTTTCGATAGAAGAAAGTCAACTGTTTCCTGGTGACCGGGGTTGGCGATTGGAGAAAATACCATGTGTAGGGTGTCAAAGCCGGGAACGTCGCTCGCCGCTCGGCTGCCCGGGACAACATTCCAATCAGCAGGCACGCTCAATTGCGAGCGCACCATCAACTCAATGCGGCGATCTTGCCCTTGCGTCAGGGCAGTACCGGCAGGTACCTGCGCGGTGCAGCCTGCAATGGAAAGCAGGCACAAAGCCCCAAGCAGCAGGCGGACGGGAACAAGTAGGAAACTATGCAATAGGATCGAGAAGCCTTTCCGTGCAGCCACTTCATTATCGCACCGGGGTTGCTGAGGGATTGTCAGCATGTAAGGCGTAAGCAAAAAGCCGGCCGCTTGATCGAGACGTAATAACGGCTCCATGATCTCGCTTTCCCAGCGCATGGCAACGCCGCTTGCTTGCAATCCCAAGGGGGCATGAGGCAGCTCACTTCCGGCCACCGTACAATCGGGATCGTGGATAGCGTGAAAACACTTGCGGGGACCGAGCAAGCTTTACTTGAAGCCTACGTGCTGACAGTAAGCGACAGCTGCTCGCGCGGCGAGCGTGAGGATTTGTCCGGGCCGGCGGTGACAGCCCTGCTCAACGAATCGGGCTTTACCGTCAGCGATCACGATGTAGTCGCTGACGAAGCCGTGTTGGTTGCGGACGCCTTGCGCGCAGCTGCGCGGCCCGGCTGCCTGTTGGTGACCACAGGCGGTACAGGATTGACCGCGCGCGATGTAACCCCGGAGGCAACCCGTGCCGTTTGCTCCCGGCTGCTGGACGGGCTGAGCGAAAAGATGAGAGCTGAAGGGCTGAAGGAAACACCCTTTGCCGTGCTGAGCCGCGGAGTGTGCGGTCTGCTGGCAATTTCCGGGGGAGAAGCATTGGTTGTGAACTTGCCCGGTGCGCCGCGTGGCGCTGTAACCTCGCTGCGAGCCATCTTGCCTGTACTGCCACATGCTCTCAAGCTTCTGATGGACGCGCGAACGCCACACCCTTTGGAACCCATGAAGGCTCCAACTTTGGAGCAGAGTAGTTGAAGCATTTTCTCCTGCTACTTGAGAAATGGACTCTGTTGCTCCTTGCTTTCCTGAAGCCGTTCGGGCTTTGGGGTGCAGGTGCCATTGCGCTGATTGATTCCAGCACGATCCCTGTGCCGATGGATTTTTTGCTGGCCACATATATGTGGAACGACCGCCGCCACGCCGTACTCTATGTACTTGCGGGTGCGGCCGGCTCCGCTATCGGCGGTCTCTTGCCATTCTTGCTGGGCCGTGCCGGTGGGGAGCTGTTCCTGTTGAAGCGCATCAACCGTGCGCGCTATGAGCGGCTGCGCAACCGTTTTGAGAAGCAGGAATTTGTCGCCATGCTGGTGCCTTCCATGCTGCCGCCGCCCACCCCATGGAAGCTGTTTGTATTTTCGGCTGGTGTGTTCGAGATGCGGGTAGTGCCCTTCATGCTTGCTGTATTTCTGGGCAGGCTGGTGCGTTTCGGCGTACTGGGGGTGCTTACCGTGCGCTACGGCCCGCAGGTGGTGGGTCGCGTCGGACACCTGATACAAGCGCATGTCCCTGCCCTGCTTACGTTGCTGGGGCTGCTGCTGCTGGCCATCCTGATCTATGCGATTCGCAAGAATGCTGCTGGGAAGCGTGAACGGAAGGAGCGGCCCGCATAGCATCCGGACACGATTGCATCTTCCTGCACGTCGGTACCCTGGTGCATCGTGTCCATGGCTGCCATACTCAAGCCTTGTGAAATGCCAACGGCAATCGATGCACAAAACTTTAGGTGCACCATCGGGTTTTCACCATCACCCTCTGCATCCCCCCTGGCTGAGGAAAGGAATCTGACTATGGCTATACGCTTTTTTACACCCCTGACATACCGTGCCGCAGCTAGCCTGCTGCTTGCTACTGCGACCCTTGCCGGTGCTCAGCAGGCCCACAAGAAAGTGCCACCCACAGACCAGGTTATGGCCGTTAAAGTGCAAAATGCCTTGAACGCAGACCACGTTTTTGATGGCATGTCTGTGGTGCCGACCGTCTCGCATGGTGTAGTCACGCTGAGCGGAGAGGTCACCAGCGATGCCGCCAAAGTCCTTGCCTCCAATGAGGCGGGCTCGGTCACAGGTATCAAGACAGTACTCAACAACCTCACGGTTAAGGAATTCCAGAAAATTCAGGTGGCTGCGTCGTTGCCGCCGCCGCCAGTAACCAGGGCACCGGCAGCGCGTGAAACGCGCTCAGTTGTTCTACCCGGCAGCACGGTACTTTCCGTCCGCACCAGTGACTCGCTTACCAGCAAAACTGCCAAGGTCAACGACGAGTTTCACGGCACGGTTGCCGCTGACGTTATTCAGGACGGTTTCACCGTCATCCCCATGGGCACCGCAGTGCTGGGGCGCGTGGTCGAAGCCAAGGAAGCAGCACATTTTGCCGGTTCGGCGGCATTGACTGTTGAGCTGGTAAGCCTGCAGCTGAATACGGTAAACGGCACGCAGAACCTGGCCGTGGTGACTGACCCTCTTTCAAACAAAGCAAAAGGCCGCGGGGCTAACACTGCTGAAAAGACGGCAGGCGGTGCCGGTATCGGTGCGCTCATCGGCGGCCTGGCCGGCGGCGGACTGGGTGCGGGTGTCGGTGCGCTTGCCGGTGGCGGGCTTGGTGCCGGGGCAAATGGAGTGACACGTGGGCAGGACATCACAGTACCGGCGGAGACATTATTGCGCTTCTCTCTATCGTCCTCTATTTCGGTGCCAATCTCGGTGCGCGACGGCAAGCAGATAATGCTGCCGCCATCCTCGGGACCCGCTCTGCGAGTGCGTCCGCAAGAGGGTTCACCAGATCCGAATGCTCCCACAGGAGATAACGGTATACCGCAACAGTAGCTTGCATTTAGTGATTACTTCAAAGGCTTGTACCCACTGGTTAGTCCGAAAACAGATGTAGCAGTTGGGAACAAGTAGCAGTTAAAAGCAACAATTGGGGGTCATCCTGAGCGAAGTCGAAGGGTCTGCTTATTCTTGAACTTCGCGCTATCGCACAAAAAGGTAAAAACAGGTCCTTCGACTACAACCGACGACCTGCACCGGTCTCACCCAAAATGACCTGATATCGAATGATTTTTCGGGATAAACCTGTTTCGCGCAATCGGTCGCTTACCGTTTCACTTCTTTACTTCCGGCAAGTAGGTTGACACCATACCGCGCAGCACCTCACGCCCGGCGGTGCCCAGCGCCGAGGTGGGCACCACGCTGTAAAGGCCTTTCTCTTTGCGCTGCAATAGCATCACGTGCTCACCCTGGCGAAAGCCGGAGTAGCTCCCCCAGGGCTGAAACCCTTGCGCACCGTTCGGTCCTTCAAGCTTGACGCCTTCGGCAGAAAGCTCAAGCGTGTCCGGCAAGGAGGCATCGAGATTGGCCACCGCCTCTCTAGATCCTTTGCGGTAGCGATAGAACGAAAAGCCGCCCAGCAGCAGCAGAATGCCTACCCGGACCGCAATGAGAGCCGGAGGGATACGCGCGTGTTGCACCACGGAGGCATAGAGAATGTAGACGACAATGGCCGCATAGATGATGAGCCGGATGTACGACAAGGCCATGCGCGCGCCGTAGCCCTTCGGTCGCACAAAGCGCGCCGCTTCCTTGACTTCAATTTCGTTGAGCTTGCCCAGGAACTGCATGAGTCCTTATAGCAGAGGCGGTATCAAACCTGATCGAAAAATACCGGTCGGCGCAAGCAAATAATTCTTAACAGCCTGAACCGGCAAATCTTATTTACTCTTACATACTTTGACCGTGAGGCATGAAGTATTTCTGAGTGGATGCTCATGGCTAGTTTTTTCCGGTAGTAGCTGTAGTCTTCGACCATGGAGGAACAATCCCATTCATGCGAGCGTAAGCAATTAGCTGCCCCATGTGCTCGTTATCGTGAACGATGATGCGCAGGTACATGCCGTCAACAGGCACTGTTTTGCCCTCGATTTTAACCTGGCGCTGCAAATCTCCGGGATTCAGCTGAGTCCGGGCAGTTTTGACTGCACTTAAAGATCGCTTCAGAAATTGGATAACCTCCGGTTTGGAAGTCACGGTTTTCTCCATATCGTCTGATGTAACGTCCGCAGGCATTTTTGGACCCGTAATACTCAGAAGATAAAAATTAGAGAGTGCGATATGCATGTAAATCTCACTTACGGATCTCACACCTTGTGCGGGACGCCATGTGTACTTATCAGCAGGAATGGCTTCTGCCAAGGCAATAAGCTGCCGAGAGACGTGGCCCCATTCTCCGTCATAGCCCTCCCAAACTCCTTCATACTGAGAATTGGGTGAAGCGGTTTGCGCATGCAGTGATATGACACTTAAAGCAAAAAGAAGGAAAAGCGTTTTCATGGAACCTCTAACGGATTAATCTTTGGCAATCCTAAGTCTATAAAACGTAGACACGTAGTTTTAAGCCTGACAGGTATGGTCTACTGCAAAAATCCATCGCTATACGGCAAGAACCCTGTCACCGTGGCTAGGCGGCTGGCTGGTAACGATCATGCGGGTTGAAACTGCACTGTTATTCATAGCTTGATGCTGCTGTCCAGGTGAAATTTCGATTCCCTGACCGACTCGCAACGTGAAATGACTATGTTCAACCTCAATTGTGAGTTCCCCTTCAAGGACAAAGAAGAACTGACGAGAGCAATTGTGTGAGTGGCGAGATTCACTTGTTCCAGGAGGCATCCATTCTTCAATGATGCTCAAATCCTGCGTCCTGACTAAATGCCATCCATCGCAATCTCTTCCATGGAGACCGCCCCACTTGTAGTGCTCGGCAGAATCTACGCTAATAAGCTGTAGGGGCATTGGCATCCTTTCGAAAACTATGAAGCGCAAATATAGGTCTACACATCTAGCTTGATAAGCTCCCTCATGGCAAGGCTTTCCGGAGTGTCAAGGCTGTTAAGACCTTCCATGACGCCCTGTCGGTCCCTTTCATTCCGGTTTTGGCTCACCTTCCATTTGCCCTCAAGCCGTTGAATGGTTAGCTCCAAACCGACGATTCCGTCCAGTAGTGGCCTGATAAAGCTTTCAGGAGCATCGCTCACCTTCCATGGCTTTTCAAAAGAAGCTTCATGAATATCAGTCAAACTCTCCAAATGGGTCATCAGCCATGGCTTGTCATAAATAATTTTTAGTGGACCGTACGCGTGTACAACGGCATAGTTCCACGTTGGAACTTCTTTGCCGTCTTCCACTTTGCCGGGGTACCAGGAAGCAGAGATGTAATGATGATGACCCGCAAAGATAGCTAATGCATCAAGAGCTGGAGTTAGAGTTTTCCATTGAGTATTCGCTCGGGAAATATGGCCCCGCAGAGTGCCAAATTCTGAACCGGCTGGCTCCAGAACCATAGGAATGTGAGAGGCTATCAAACCCGCTGTGCCCATTGTGACCAGGGATCCCAGAGGATTGGCAAGGATCAGCTCGTGCATGACTGGAATGCGCTGCTCTTGGTTGGCTTTTGGGATGTACACGTAGCCCCCCGTATGTCTCTACTGAGTTATACATCGCATCGCTTTCACCCGCAAAGAAGGATGTAATTGCAATCGCCTTGCTTATCCGCGCTCAATCGCCTCGCCCACGCGGAAGACCGTCACTTCATCAAAATGCTTGCCTAGCACTTGTACGCCGATCGGCAGACCTGTTTTCGAGAACCCTGCTGGAATGGACAGTCCGCAAATACCTGCGAGTGAGGCAGTCACGGTGTAAATGTCAGCGAGGTACATGGCAAGGGGATCGTCAGTCTTTTCGCCCAACTTAAAGGCCGGGGTTGGTGCTACCGGGGTTACGATGGCGTCTACTTCAGAATCGAATACGGAAAGAAAATCCTGCGCCAGAAGTCGGCGAACCTGCTGCGCTTTTTTGTAGTAAGCGTCATAGTACCCGGCGGAAAGCGCATAGGTACCGAGCAGGATGCGGCGCTTGACCTCGGCACCAAAGCCGCCGTCGCGCGACTCGCGGTACATGCCGGCGAGTGAGGCTGAGTGCGGGGCGCGGTAACCGTAGCGCACACCATCAAAACGAGCCAGATTCGAGCTGGCTTCAGCGGTTGCGATGAGGTAGTACGCGGGTACGGCGTAGCGGGTATGCGGCAGTGAAATTTGTTTGATTTCCGCGCCTGCTTCCCGCAAGCCGTCGATGGCGCGCTCCACAGCCTCGCGCACTTCAAGATCCAGGCCATCGGCGAAATACTCTGCGGGGACGCCGATGCGCAGGCCGCTGACACCTTCTTCCTTTGCAAGCAGGGCGCTGTAGTCCGGTACGGGCAGCTGCGAGCAGGTAGCGTCCATCGCATCCGAGCCGGCCATGACGCCCAGCACGCTCGCGGCATCGCGGACTGTATTTGTAAAAGGGCCGACACGGTCGAGCGACGACGCAAACGCGATGAGGCCGTAGCGAGAGATGCGACCATAGGTGGGCAGCAGGCCGACCACGCCGCAGAAGCTGGCCGGTTGGCGGATGGAGCCGCCTGTATCCGTTCCAAGCGAGGCCACTGCCATGCCTGCCGCAACCGCAGCCGCCGAGCCGCCGGAGGACCCGCCGGGTACGTGGTCAAGCGCGTGCGGGTTGCGCGTAGGGCCAAACGCCGAGTTTTCATTCGACGAGCCCATGGCGAACTCATCACAGTTGAGCTTGCCGAGGATCACAGCGCCTGCGTCCTCAAGCCGCTGTACGGAGGTGGCGGTATATGCGGCAATGTGGTTTTCAAGTACGCGCGAGCCTGCTGTGGCAGGCAAGCCGGCGACCATCAGCGCGTCTTTGATGCCAATCGGAATACCCGCAAGCGGCGGCAGTGTGTCACCTGCGGCAGCCATGCCGTCGATACGCGCCGCCTGCACCATGGCGCGCTCTTCAGCGAGTGATAAAAACGCGTGGATGTCAGGGTCGCGCTTCCCAATAGTTTGGAAACACTGCTGCGTGACCGTGCGGGCGGAGGTTTCGCCGCTCGCAATGGCAGCGCGGAGCTGCGGGATAGTAAGCGCTTGTGTATCGACTTCGTTCATGCGAGGGAGCGTTGATCCTTTACCTTGATTCGCTAGCCTGATTCGCTGTTAGCGCTCAATCACTTTAGGAACTTTGAAGAAGGTGCCATCGGTTGCAGGTGCGCCACTCATGATGAGTTCGCGAGGGAGAGACGGGCGCGGTTCGTCGGCGCGCAGGTGCGGAGCCTCGATCAACGGAAACAACTCGGAAACATGAGTCAGCGGTGCGATGCCGGTCGTGTCAAGCTGTTGCAGCTCCGCCACATAGCCCAGGATGCTGCTAAGGTCTTGGCCGAGCCGGTCGAGTTCACCGGGCGTGAGTGCGAGCGCGGCAAGCGCCGCCACATGCTCGACAACCTCGCGGGTGATAGTTGGTTCCTGGTGACTCAAAGCGCTGGCTCCTAGTGGACATTGGCGATACCGAGAGTATAGCCGCTGCGGCCTATGCGGGAGCTTTACTGCACGATGACGGTTACGGTTGCCGTACGCTGCGCGCCCGGAAAGGAAACAGTAATGGTGATGGGGTACGACCCGCTCGGCGTTTGCCCCGCGATAATTGCATTTTGCGCCAGCTTGGCTCCGCTTGCACTCACCCCACAGGCAATGGGCGAACCGAGCAGGGCAAGCGCCACCAGCAGCCATCCGAAACGCCGCCTGCGCTCGCCACGCAGCAAGAGCAGGGGACATAGAGCCGCGAGTGTTGTCGCTCCCAGCCAGGATTGGAAGCGGTGCCGGTCCGCGAGGCTTGCTGTCGTTGCATTGACCCCGGTAGCGACTGTCACTTTAAACGACCCTCCGGCACCGCCCGCAAGCGAGAGCAGAGGCGGGTTCACCGTGCAAGTGGCATTGACCGGCGCACCGGCACACGCAACTGTAAGGCTGCCTGTGGAGACACCGGTTGGAATCACATTGAATTGAAAAACAGCCGTCTGACCGCTCGTGATTGTGGCTGTTGTGGAGCCGCTGATGTTGAACTGGAAGTCTTCACCGGAGCCGGTAAGCGAGACAACCAGCGGCTCGCCGAAAGATGCGCCGCTACCCTGCACTGTAAGCGTGCCTTGACGGTTGCCGATGGCACTCGGTGTGAAAACCACTCCGATCTGGCAGCTTGCACCGGGAGTAAGGCTGTCAGCGCAGGTGTTGGACGCGATCGAGAAATCTGAGCCGAGGATGCTGGGGGCGAGGTTGGAGATGGCACTGGAGCCGGGATTGCTGACGGTTACAATTTGCGGCGGCGTGGCGATGCCGAGGGCGTAGGGGCCGAAGTCGATGTTAGAGGGTGCAGTGTAGGCCTGCGGCGGTGGCGTCCCCTGGCCGCTCAGGTTTACAACCTGGGAGTGCGACACGTTTGAGATTGCGTCATTGATGGTGAGTGTTCCCGTAGCCGAGCCTACTGTGACGGGCACAAACGAGACTGCAATGGTGCAGGAAAGATGGCCACCCAGGCTCGCTCCACAACCGTTTGCAGGCGAAAACGGTCCACTGATTTGTGTAGTGATGAGAGTGAGGGTTGCGTCCCCCGAGTTGGTCACTACAACCGCCAGCGGCGCGGATTTGCCGCCAAGCTGAGTGTTCGGGAAAGAAAGAGCTGTCACGCTGAGCGTATCGGTGGCCGGAAACAAACCTGTGCCTGATAGCTGCACGGAGTGAGTTTCTACACCGTCGGATGCGGTAAAGATGCCTGTGCGTAAACCGTTTGTCGTTGGGGTAAACGTCACTCCTGATATAGAGCAAGACGAGTTTGCCGGGAGCGTGGGACCGCAGCTGGACACACCGAGCGAGAAATCACCCGTAAGTGAAGTCTGGAGTGGAAGCGTAGTTTTACCCAGGTTTTCAATAGTGAGGAAAGTGGGCGATGTGAAAGAACTACCTACCAGCACCTGAGAAAATGCCGGTACGGTCGACGATATAGCCAGTACCAGCCCGGTGCCGCTCAGCGATGCGCTTGCGCTTAGGGAGCCGCTTACGCTACCGATGGCGAGGCTCCCCGGAAGACTGCCTGCGTCCTGCGGTGCGAGTTGCACAGCAATTTGACAGGTACCCCCCGCTGAGAGACTGCTGCCGCAGGAATTGGAAACGACAAGGTACTCGCCTGTCAGCACCGGCACCCCAAGGCTTGTAGCAATGTCGCCGGTGTTTTGGAGCGTAAGCACTTGCGAGGGAGACGTGGTGTTGCTATTTTGCGGCGAGAAGGAGAGCGAGGCCGGTGAAAATGCAAGCAGTGCCGGGGCCAGCCCTCTGCCGCTCAAGACAACCTGCGCGGAGACTCCACCGCCGCCTGGAAGCCGCAGTGTCGCAGTGCGTGCTCCGGCACTCCCAGGGGTAAATGCGACAGCGACAGTGCAGACCACACCCGGATCGAGGCTTGCGCCGCAGCCATTACTCGTAATTATGAAGTCCGGTGAGGAAATCTGAGGGGGACTAAGGGGGACGGTGACTCCGCCGCTATTCCTGAAAGTAGCAATTTGTGCGGTGCTGCTGCCGCCGGTCACGGTATCCGGGTAATTCAATGAGACGGGCACAACGGCAAGCGCACCGGGCGGCACGCCGGTACCGCCAAGCGAAGCAGTCGCGCTGCCGCCGCCGGACAATGCCGGTACGGTCAACAGCCCCGGCTGGCTGCCTGAGAACGCAGGGGCGAAGGACACCTGCAAGGTGCAGCTTGTACCCGGAGCGATGCTGCCGCACGAGCTAGTGACCGCGTAGCTCGTTGGGTTTGTGTATGGAGTGCCAATAAGGACAGCCGCCCCGCCGGTGTTCTGCACCGTTACCGGCAGTGTGGACGAGGAGCCGATGACAGCCGCGCCGAAGCTGACTGGATTGGGGCTTAGAATCAACATGCCCGGCGTTACGCCGCTTCCATCCAGCACGACTGTAGCCGGGCTGCTGCTGTACGCGCCGAGCAAGCTGAGCGTACCCGGGCTGTCGCCGGACGCACTTGGTGTGAAGAGGACCTGTAATGTGCAACTGGCGCTCGCACTAGCTGCGAGAGAGGTATTGCATTGATTGTTCGCTACAGAATAACCGCTGCCGGTGAGCACGACTTTCCCGGGGGTCACGGAAACACCGCCGGTGTTGGTTACAGTAATCGTTTGCGCCATGGATGAGCCGGTGCCAAGAGTAACAACCCCGAATGCAAGGAAGCCGGGCGAGTACACCAGATTTGCAGGCGCCGCACCAGCACCTACCAACCCGGCTTGCACGGAAGCAGGTGTGCCGTCTCCGGTCACCGTAAGTGTTCCGCTGCGATTTGTTTGCGCAGTAGGTGTAAATGTAACCATTACCGTACAGGAGTCACCTGTCGCAATCGTGCCGGTTGAAGCGCAAGTGCCGCCGGTTACGCTGAAATCATTGTTTGCTGAAATAGCGGATAGGTGGACCGGGTTGCCGCCGATATTCTTCACTGTTGTCGATAGCGACGCGCTGCTGCCTGTCGCAACTGTCCCGAAGCCGAGGGAAGCGGGGGCGATTGAGAGCGTTCCCGGGGTTGTGCCGGTGCCGTTCAGCGTCACAACCGCTGCTCCTGAAGAGCCATCATCCGGTACGGACAGCTGCCCCGGCCGGGAGCCGGAAGCTGTCGGGTAGAATGCAATCGATACCGTACAGGGAGGTCCTGGGGCCAAAGTTGCACCGCACGTGGTGCCGGTCTGGACGTAATTGCCTGTTGGGGTGAGTGATCCAAGAGATGCCGGTGCGCCGCCTGTGTTTGTGATCGAGATGGATTGCGAAGCGCTGGTGGTGCCGATCACCAGCGGGCTGAACCCCAGGGAAGATGGATTGAGGGTGATGACGCCGGGGGGCAGCCCGGTGCCGGTGAGCGCAGCTGTCATGGGGCTGTTAGGTTGGTTACCGGGCTGCGAGAAAGTCCCGTTCCGCGTACCTACGGCCGCCGGATGGAACTGAATTGTCACATGGCATGAGTTATTGCCGACCGGCAACGTCGCGGGGCAATTGTTGAACAAGATTTGATAATCAGGGCTCACGGAAGGCATGCCGAGCGTCACAGGCACGCCGCCTGTGCTGTTGTACTCGATAGTTTGCGCTGCTGATACCGCGCCTTGCGCAGTGTCGGGAAAGCTGAGGCTTGTCGGGTAGAACTTAACCGCGGGAGGTAAGGCTCCCTTCCCGCTGAGCACAACCTGCGCGGGCGAGTTGCTGAAGCCACCGCTTATTGTCAAAGCACCGTTATAGGTATCCGTACCCGGCGGCGTGAATGCAATTTGGAGCGTGCAAGTTGTACCAGCGGCAAACGTTTGCGGCGATGCCGGGCAGGTACTGCTCGCCAGACTGAATGGTCCAGTGATGTTTAGAGAGGAGATAGTTGCCGGGTTTGCTCCATTAACAGTTATAGATATGGGCTTTGTGGAGGTGGTCATCTCCGCTGTCAAATCGAAACTTAATGAAGTAGGCGTGAAGATCAGCGTAGCGGGACTGGTACCAATGCCTGTAAGCGCGACGCTTGTACTCGTGTTATTGACCGGCAGAGTCAGCGTGCCGCTTCGCATAGTAGTGTCAGCAGGCGTGAATGACACTGTGATGAGGCAACCCGTTGTATTTACGGGAAGCGATGCCGGGCATCCATTCGACACGAGCGCAAAGTAGGCTCCAGTCACTTGACTGACAACTGGTGTGCCAAGCTGAGCCGCGCTGCCACCGGAGTTCACTACATTGACAGCCAGATTTGCAATTGTGCCCTGCTGTTGGGACCCGAAGCTAACCGGGTTTGGCATAAATGAAATGACAGGTGGAGGTACACCATTGCCACTGAGTGAAGCTGTAACTTGCCCATTTGCGATGCTTTGTGAAGATATAGTGAGCAGGCCCGAGCGGCTGCCTATGCTCGCAGGTGCAAAAACCACGCCGATTGTGCAGTTTGCGCCGCCGACCAGCACCGAGCCGCAGCCGTTTGCCGCGATTTGATAGTCGCTCATCGTGCCAACAGTAGGGGTGTCAAGCTGCGCCGTGGCTCCACCGCTGTTTGTCAGCACAATGTTCTGTACTGCCGAAGTATTGCCCTTTGCGGTATCGGCAAAGGTGAGGCTTGTGGGGCTGAACGAGAGCGAGGCAGGTGTCACGGCAAATCCGGTCAGGTTGATAACTGCCGGACTATTCTTATCGTTGCTCGTGATCTGTAGCTGCGCCGTCCGGGTGCCTTTCTGCGTGGGTACGAAGGCAACCGGAATTTGGCACATAGCGTTTGCCGCAAGCGTGCTTCCGCAGTTATCAACGGGTAGCGTGTAGTCTCCAGGATTCGCACCGGCCAGCGTGCGCGCCCCAAGCTGCAGCGGAGCACCCCCGGTGTTCTGAACGGTGAGCGTTTGCGGCGGGGACGTAGAACCAATAGCGGTTGTTCCAAATGTGAGCGAGCTCGAACTCACGCTGATCGCTGCCGGAGTCAGCCCGGTGCCATCAAGCGAGGACGTCAGCACACCGCCTTGTACGTTTCCGTTGATGGTCAGGGAACCCGGACGATCCCCTGTTGTGCTCGGCTTGAAGCTAACCTGGATCGTGCAAGTGCTGCCGCCGGCAAGTGTTGCACCGCAGGTGTTGCCTGGCGATGTGTAATCACTGGCAGGCGCGGCGACAATGCTCGATATGTTGAGAGGAACGGTTCCGGTGTTCGATAAAGAGAAAGTTGCCGGAGTGCTTGTGGTTCCAACGCCCAGGGAGCCGAAAGTTTGACTGCCGGGGGAAAGCGTTGCCTGCGCATAGACCACGCCGTTCGGCAGCATGATAGTCCATATGCCCCGGCCATAGGTGGCTGCCTCCAGCACTGCGCCGGATGATGTGTTGTACACCTTCAAATCCGTGACCGGCGCATTTGGCAAACCACTGCCAAGCTGGGCCCAGCAATTTGTAAACCCTTTGCCCGTTATCGCACATGCAGCCACATTGGTGGTGTAGTACACGCCGGAGTCGCTGCCCACATACACATGCACACGGCTGCTATCAACTGGGTCTACGGCAGGGTCAACTACCACGCTGTTGATCGGTGCAAGCGCTTGTGTAAGTGTGTTTGTGAGGTTGTTCCAGGTTTGGCCGCCATCGGTTGAGCCGTAAAGAATCCCGTCAGACCCTGTAGGGAAGGCTCCAATCCCGGCATAGACGGTTTTACCGGAGACGTCATGCGGGTCCACCGCAATAGACGAGATCGCATTGCCGCCGTAGTTAAACCGGTTGCTCAACGGCACGTTCACCACGGGATTGCGCCACAGATCACTCCACGTGACCTTACCGCCGGTCTGCGGCACAACCGCGCCAAATAGATGGCCCGGCACCGAGCCGCCGCCATCATACGGGCCTGCCATGCCGGCATACATCTGTTCGCCGCCTTGTGGCGAGTTGTAGCTGCCGCCCGCGCCGACCGACCGTATGGTCGCGTTTCCATTGCAGAAAGTATTTTGCTTGGTATCGAATGCGGTGCTGAGCAAATTGCCGGACGTCCAGTTGCCGCTAGCCGGGCCCAGCCACATGCGGCAGGTTCCGAGCAGTATGGCGGCAGAGTTCAAAGGGTCAAGAATCCATGGAGCCGGCTCCAGGCCGTTTGTGACAAGGTAGTCGGCATCGTCCGCGACTTGCGACCTGCCGATGACAGGCGTATTGCCGAAGCCCGCAGCGTTGCAGTTTCCGCCGCCGACGCAGCTAAAGATCGAGACACCGGGCCCGCCGTCTGCATACCAGTTGCTGGGGGTGTTCGGGTCAATGGCGACAAAGCTTCCTTCACCCGTCAGCAACTGCTGCCAGGCACCCGTATCGTTCTGCGCGGAAACCGACTCGCTCCCAACCACGCCGAAACCGCCCATTCCTGCCAGTACCAGCGACCCATTTGACGGACTTACAGCCAGATGGCTAATTTCAGCCAGCGACCCGATACCGCCGTTCAGATTCTGGTAATGCGAAGCGTCCGTGGGGTCGCACACCGGGGCGGTCTGTGCGACTGCATCTGTTGTGCGCCACAGGCCACCATCGTTACCGAAGTAGATCAGCCCGTTTGCACCGTTTGTGCTGTCAATGGCATGAGTTGAAGGCGCAACCTGTGCCGCCGCACAGGTCTGGTCGTTCGTGGTGTTTCGCCATGTGCAGCTGTTAGCCAAGGCGCAGCGAAAAACGTCTTCCGTGCCGGCAAACAGGATTGTGTCTTGTTGAGAGGCAACGGCGGAAAGCGCCAGGTTGTAGTCTGCCTGTGCAATGATGCCGTTTCCTGTTTGCAGGGGCGTGTCATTGATGTGGGTGCCGAAGGTGACGCTTCCGGAGTTGCAGGAACTTACGGCCAGGCCGCCGGTGGAGCAGACGTCCTGGTACAAGCCCTGGTCGATATCGTTGATGTCTACCGTGAGCGCGAACGTGTCGCCCGTCACCGGCTGCACTGCCAGCACCCCGCGAAAAATAGGACAGCTTTGACTGCCGGTGGTGCCCGGGTTTGTGGGACATGCCTGCGTGTTAAGGCCGGCTCCAGGCTGGTGGGCAAGCCGCGTCCATGTCATGCCGTCAGGCGACGAGTAGTAGCCGTGAAATCGTACGGCTGCGAAGAACAGGTTGCGCTGCGAGTTCCAAACTACAGAGGTCACGGCGATGCCGGGCGGTGATTGCTGCTGGGTGCCGGACAGGATGACCTGGTTTGTCCCATCGGTGATTGTGGCTAGATACCAGGTTTTGCCTGCATCTTTCGAGTAATACAAACCCATTTCCCCAATGGATTGCGCGGTGCCGCTGCTGGTGACCCGCAGCGTCTCCAGCGATTGCGACACTGCGGCCACAACCAGGTCGGAGGTTGTTTTGCTCCAGGCGAACCCGGCAAAACCGACCCCTTGAAGGTTAAAAGGGGTACCCCCGGTGCTGTTTTCGCTACTGTTCTGGATCAGGCACCAGGTATTACCGCTGTCGCCGGAGCGCAGGATACCTACGCCATAGTAGGAGTCAAGCGCATTATTCGGGTCGCCGGTTCCGGCAAGCAGGACCTGCGGATTTCCCGGCTGCACCGTGAGAGCCCCAATAGATAAGGACGGGATTGAAACAATGGGCTTGGCGCAAGATTGAGGCGAGGAGTTGTCAAAGACCGGCAGGTCATCGGTAAGAGGAATAAAGGCGGCGCTCCCGGCTGCGTTTGTGCTCTTCCAGACACCGCCGCCGGTGGCACCCAGGTACACCGTGTTGCCTGTGGGATCGTTCGGGTCTACGGCCAGTGAGCTGATGCGGCCCGTGACCAGTCCGTAAGCAGGAGTGCTCAGTTGTGTTGGTCCGGAAGGCTGCCAGGTAGTGAAGGAGCTGCTAAGTGCAGGGATCGCCCCGCTCGCCGTAGCAAACGGCACAGCGCCGGGCGCTTGAATGGCCTGAATACTTTTAGCCATACGCATCGGCAGCGAAATGTTACCCTGCGACGGACCTATACCGCGCCGCAGCAGGAAACCCCGATCTGCAGCCTGCTGATGCGCAGCCGGTGTATCTGTCGGCTGCTGCGCACACGCGGCGGTACCCCCTGCTACAAGCAGGCACAGCACAGCGCGACGCATAACAGCAGCGAGCATCCCCAACCCTTCGCCGTACCGCTTGTGCGCCTGCAAGAGCAATCCTTTCTGCCCGGTATGCCGCGCGCAAGTTACCGCAGCGCACCGCCTGAGCGGATCGCAGCGCAATTTTCATCACAAACGGAGTCTTGGGAACATTATGCGAGGCGGTGAGCTCGACGACTAGATTACTTTTGTTTGCGGCTTTGTCTCAGACCTGGAGGAAGGACCATTGACCCCTGTGTTTCACAATGGAGTCTTCATGGCGATAGAGGATGCTGTTGTACACAAGCAATCTATCTGCTTCGAAAGATAAATCGGCTCACATCCGGCTTTCCGAATGTGGGCTCTACGCTTAAAGAACTAAGTGGCTACGATTCCTCAAGGGCTAGAACGCCTAGCTGCGCAAGCCGCTGACTTTCATAGAGGACCGGGCTGCATTCCTGCATCATCTCCACAAGATTCCGCGAGCTGATCCGTACCTGCAATTTCGTTGGCGTAATGTAGAGGGACTTGGTAGAAAATGATGGCGCTCGAACGTGAATCATCCTAGCGCCGCCATCGCTTTATTCAGGCTGCCTGCAACAGGATCAATCAGGGCAACAATGCGCTGCTCATCCTGCGTCGGTTCTCTGGACAACCATTTATGTACAGAGAGCCCAACAGCACATGCCGCAACAAGTGTTATTGAGCAATATATTGTATGAAGTCGTAGCTGGCACTTCCCGATCCACCGTTGTACGTAAATGGGAAATAGTTAACAGAATTGTAGTTGCTGTTATCTCCATGCCAGTAGTTTGCAAAAATGTTTGCTGCTTGGGACGGCCAGGCATATTGCGGTATGCAGTCGCAGTTGGTAGCAGTGCTATTCGTAATCGTCCGTACATACTGCTTGTTACCATTTGCATCGAAAACGTACCAGGAGACTTTTGTCGGACTCCAATCAAAACCAACTTGCAAGGGAGCGTTCGTCGGGTTGACGTTATAAGGTGCCAGGTTGATGTACTTTTCCCATTGCTGGTAGGTGCCGCTCGGCCCGGATTGATAGATAACGTTTGTATGGAGCATGTCCGGTTTCGACGGCAGGAATTCAATGTCGATTTCGGTCCAGGGGTCACCCGGGTGCGCATACCATGAGTTGTATGTGAACAAACTGGCTACCGTTCCAGGAACGTTGCTGTATTGAAGCCGTGTCTGTATCGTTCCCCACAAATACTGTGCGTAGGTCTCGATCTGCGAGCAAGCCCCATTGTGCAACGTCAGCGCTAGTTGGCCGCCGGTGCCGTTGGTCACCATGGATGGATAGAACGTGCAGCCGAATGGTTCGCCGTTCTTGCCGCTTGAGGCTTCCCAGATTGAAGTATTGAACGTGTTGTTATCGAAGCCATCCCAAAAAGATTGCGCGTGTGCGGAAATTGATGTAGCCAAGCCAACAGTAAGAATCCCTAACCAATAGCGTCTTTTCATGCAAGAGCCCCCAATTGATGAGCAAGAGTGACTTACGTCTGCAAGCATAGTCAAGGTAACATTCGTTACAGAGGTAACTTGTTTGATCAGACAGCTTTGGCATAACCTTTTTGTGATGGGTACGTCACTGCTCCTTTAAAGCTTTTTTGATAGGGTTTCTGTTATTTCGCCACTTGACCTTACTGATCAGTCTACAAATTCATGGACTCACCGGCGGCTTGTTCTGGGACACTCGCCAGAAAACGCAGGAGGTGATCGTTGACCACAGAGGGTGCTTCCAGCGGCAGCATGTGCGAGAGCTCCGAAATGATGTGCAGTTCAGAGTTGGTAATTTCTTGGTGCAGAAGTTTCGCCGACGAAGGCGGCGAACTCAGGTCCAGCTCCCCCGAAAGTATCAGTGTGGGGGCAGCGATGCGGTGCAGGTCGGCGACTATTTCGAACGGGGCGATCATGTCCCACATTGCTCCGTGGACCTGGGGATCATCGGCAAGCAGTGTCTTCACAACGCGGTCGATCAGGTCGGGGCGTCGTTCTACGGTTGACCTGGTGAACCAGCGATTCAGGCACTCCTGTAGAACGGCTTCCATGCCGCCCTTGCGCACGTTGGCGGCACGTTTCCGCATGGCCTCACGTCCTTGCTCCGAGAAGGTGGGCGCGGTGGAAATCAACGTAAGGGACTGTACGCGCTCCGGTTCAGCCACTGCGAAGGCCTGCGCGATGATGCCTCCAACCGACAAGCCGACGATGTGAGCGGATGAAGATCCCGTGGACTCTACAACCTGTCGGAGGAACGTAACCGCCTGCGGAATGCTCCAGTCGCTCGGAGTTCCCGGGCTGCGCCCTTGACCGGGCAGGTCAAAGGCCACCACATCATACCGATCGCACAAGGCGTCGATCTGCGAAGCCCAGTACGTCAGGTCCAAACCTACGGGATGAACAAGGACTACGGGAGTTTTACCTCTTGGGCCGGTGCGAATGGAATTGAGATGCCACGATCTATTTTGCGAAGAACCGTACATAAGCATGACTCCGGAATCGTTGGGATGGGGTTGTTGGAAGAGGCGGCGCTGCAAAGGTTAGTGTTCGCTTTGCCATGAATCAGCATGTTCGTCGAGTTCAACCTGGAGAATGCCGAGAAAGCGCGCGACCATCATGTAATGTCCGACCAGCGTGATGACAGTGGCAAGGTCGCGGGGAGACAGCACGTTGCTCGCTTCGGCGAAGATTTGATCCGATACTTCGGGACCGGCGACACATGCATCCACAAAAGTTAGGATTGTGCGGAGCCTCGGATCTTCCACGGCTTCTCCGCCGGCCTCAATGGCTGCAATCTCTTCCTCGTTCCAACCGACTTTGCGGGCCTGATCCAGGTGCTGCATTCGCTCATAGGCACTCTTGTGCAAAGCTGCGACGCGGAGAATGACAGCTTCACGAATCATGGCGTCAAGGCTGGAGGCCCGAAGTGCATTGGCAAGTTCCGGCAAAGCGCCTGCGAGCCGCCGGTCCATCAACAGCAACCCACGCGTGAGATTAGAGGGGAACTTGTCGTACTGAGCACGTTGCTCTTCTGTCATCTCCGAGATTAAAACTAGAGGTATTCGGGACATCGCGTCTCCTATGCAGCTCGCCTGGATATTGTTTCAGTATTGTTTCATCGTTATGTAACGATCGTGCTTTCCTCGCTACCGTGCAGGGCATGTCTACCCAGGCTTGCACGGGAGCATCAAGAGAAATTGATGCAGGTGGGCCGATTGCCATGGGTGACCGGCCTAAAAATTAAAACGGCCAAGGGTCAATGCAACAGTCACTCCCGAGTTCCGGGAACGGCTTGATTGCAAGCAGTCCCCAGTTGCCAACCTCCGCTAGGCGGCCTTGCAAGCTACCCTCGTCTCACACGGAGCATCGCACACAGAAGGTACACTTCCGCGGTTTCCGCCGCCGCAGTTTTCCGCCGCTCTACCTCTACTTTTTGCACCATGCTGCCGGGCGCAGCTAGAAGGATTACCCCATGAAAGCTCTCGTATACCACGGACCCAAGAAGGTCTCCGTTGACAAAGTCCCCGACGCAAAAATCGAGAAAATGACCGATGTCGTCATCAAGCTCACCACGACTAACATTTGCGGATCTGACCTGCACATGTACGAGGGCCGTACGGACGTGGCCGAAGGCAAAATCCTTGGTCATGAGAATATGGGCGAGGTCGTCGAAGTCGGCCAGGCTGTCGATACCGTTAAGAAGGGCGACAAGGTCGTGCTGCCGTTCAACATCGGCTGCGGCTTTTGCCCCAACTGTGAGCGCGGACTCACCGGTTTTTGCCTCACCTGCTCCGACAAATCGGTGATGCCCGGCATGGCCGGCGCGGCTTACGGCTTCGCGGGCATGGGCCCCTACCAGGGCGGCCAGGCAGAGTACCTGCGCGTGCCCTATGCCGACTTTAACTGCCTGCAGCTGCCGGAAGATGCGTCTGAAAAAGAGCGCGATTACGTCATGCTGTCCGACATCTTCCCCACCGGCTGGCATTCCACGCGCCTCGCCAACCTTGAACCCGGTCAATCCATCCTCATCTACGGCGCAGGGCCGGTCGGCTTGATGGCGGCCATGTCGGCACGCATCCAGGGTGCAAGCCAGATCTTTGTCGTCGATGGCCAGCCTGACCGCCTGGCACTCGCCAAGCAGATCGGCGCAACCCCGATTAACACCAAGGACGGCGAGATCGGCGACCAGATTCGTGAGCTCACCGGGGGTCTCGGTGCCGACTGCGGTTCAGAGTGCATCGGCTACCAGTGCCATAACAACAAGGGTGAAGAAGTGCCGAACCTGGTGATGAACTCGCTGGTAGACGCGGTGAAATCGACGGGCCAGATCGGCGTTGTAGGCGTGTTTATCCCCAAGGACCCCAACGCGAACGATGCCCTTGCAAAGAAGGGTCAGATCGCGTTCGACTTCGGCAAGTTCTGGTTCAAGGGCATGAAGATCGGCACCGGCCAGTGCAACGTCAAGGCTTACAACCGACGCCTGCGCGACCTGATTCACTATGACAAGGCTAACCCGTCGATCATCGTCTCGCACGCCCTCTCACTTGACGAAGCGCCGGATGCCTACATGCACTTCAACAACCGCGACAAAGGCTGGACCAAGGTGATTTTGCATCCGCACGCTGCGTAAACCCTAGCGAATTACGTTCAAGAAGTTTGCCATTGCGTCCCGGCTGTACAGGAAGGCGAGGGATCTATAACCAGTGTGACTTCCTGTACACCGACATCCAAGGAGCCCTCAGTTTTAGCTATGGGGGTTCCGTGCCGGTGCTTCTGTTTGGATAGAAGTCACAGGGTTTGTCATGTGGAGCCTGGGATCCGGGTACAAGCACTCAAGCACCCTGGGCAGTTCCTTCCTTGCAAACTGCCGCGAAGTGGCTTTCCGAAAGAAATGGGCGGCTTTCTCTTCCAGCACCAGGTGAGCGAGCCCCTGCAAAGTAGCCAAATTACACAACATGTCCGAGGCATCCTCGAAACACTTCAAGTCCACATTGAAATTGCCTCTGTACGCAGCCACTGCAAGACCGAGTCGCATTCCGGGCTTCGCGCTCACCGCATGGAAGCGGGGATCATCCCGGTTCACGAGGTCGTTTCGGAACATCAGCCGGAAGTGACCGGGATGGTCAAGCGCAAAAGCAACAAACGCGAGACTCATTGCGCGTATGTTCGCAATGGCATCGTCCATGTTCTCGACTGCTTCAATGTTTCGATCAAGCCGTTCAAACGCTAAAAGAGCAACTTCGGTGAGGAGCCCTTTCGCGCTCTCAAAGTGATGCGCCGGAGCCCCCGGGGACACGCCTGCGCGCTTGGCGGCCGCGCGCAGCGAGAAGGCTTCAATGCCTCCCTCGGCGATGATGCCATCGGCAGCTTCGATAAGAGCCGCGCGCAGGTCGCCATGATGGTAGGTCGCTCTCTTGGGCATACTTCAGTCTATGCATCTTGACAGTGTTCAAATAGGCACGTACTATCAGAACCAGTTCAGAAGCAGCACCCCGGGGTGTTTTTAGCCTATATCTGTATGGACCCCAGAGGAGGATTGAATGAAGAACAAAGATTCGTCCATAACCGACACCTTGGCGGAGGGAACATGCCCTTGCGAACGGTGGTAATTACAGGTGGCAACACCGGCCTGGGCTACGCATGTGCTGCCACGCTGCTTGCGTCGCCACAAGCTCCACCATGGCATGTGATTTTGGCATGTCGAGACCCGGAACGCGCCCGCGCGGCAGTTGCACAGTTGACCGAAGCGGCAGGGGTGCGGGGGCGGGTTGAGGCGATGTCGCTGGACCTGGCTTCACTCGCTTCGATCCGCGCCTTCGCCACTCAACTTGTCGCCAAGGTTCGTGCCGGAACCATACCGTCATTGCACGGCCTGGTTTGCAATGCCGGTGTGCAGTCGGGGACGAAGCGGTCGGTCACAGCCGACGGGTTCGAAGCCACCTTCGGCGTCAATCATCTGGGCCATTACCTGCTTGTCAATCTCATGATGCCGATCTTGACGGCTCCGGCTCGCATAGCCGTAGTCGCCAGCGGTGTTCACGATCCAGCCGAGAAGTGGGGCCTGCCCGCCCCCGCCTGGAACGATCCAGCCGCTCTTTCGCGCGGCGAGTTGGGAAGTGCCGCTGCCGGCGATAAGTCTTTCGCACGCGGTCAGCGACTGTACACTACGTCCAAGCTGGCCAACATTTACTTTACTTATGCCTTGGCCCGTCGCCTTCCGGCGGGTGTCACCGCAAATGCCTTCGATCCCGGCCTGATGCCCGGCACAGGCTTGATCCGTAACGCTCCCGCGCCGATCCAATTTATAGGGAACCACGTTTTACCCAGGACAATACCCCTGCTTCGCCGTTTCATGAATCCCAATGTCCACACGGTGGAGGAATCGGGCGCTTCCCTATCGTGGCTGCTGACCGATCCTTCCCTGGCAAATACCACGGGTAAATACTTTATGGAGCGGAAGGAAAGCCGCTCGTCGGGCGAGTCGTATGACGAAGGCCGGGGGGAGGATTTATGGCAAGCCAGCGGGGTTTTAACCGGATTGCCCTGAGCCGGTTACGCCTTGCTGCATCTGGCTGCATCTCGGTGCGGCCGACTTGGGCGGGGACTTGGCCGGCAGACCTGGCTTTAGTTTCGCTTCCTTGCCCCGGCCTTGCTTTGCTCCGGCCTGCAACTTCTTGATGCTTGGTGTATCAACGCAAAGGTGCGGCCAGCCGGAGGGCCGTGCCAGGTGCCACGGCTTCAGTTGGATTTAAAGGAAACACTCTAACGCTGCAGGCGCAGCGCAAACTGCGCCACTCTCGGATCGGCAGCCGTAGTGGTAATACTCCCAAACGCACTTGACCCGAAGGACCCGTTCGGCTGCCCAAATGCCGGCGTATTGGTCACGTTGAACAACTCCGCGCGAAACTCAAGGTCCGTCTTCTCCCCCAGCCCGGTGTGCTTGATCAGCGCGAAATCCCAGTCCCGGTATGCAGGTCCGCGTGCCGGGTTGCGCGAGGCCGACCCGAATGTGAACTGCGGTGCCGCGGCAAACGCCGCGGTATTGAAAAATTGCCTGGGGCTACGGTCCGCGGGCGCAAGATTGGGCCGGCCCACCAGGTTAGGCCGCTGCAACACCACACCCGCAAAGCTGTTCAGGTTGTTCGCCTGCGTGATGGTCACCGGCAGCCCGCTCGCCGCCGTCACAATCGTGTTCAGCGTCCAGCCGCCCAGCGCCGTCGTCAGCAGGCCATGCCCGGCGTAACCCGGCAGCCCATACACCGCGGCCCCCGAGATGATATTCGGGGAGTCCCCCGACGAAGCATCCCGCTCCAGCAGGGGCCGGTAGGTATCCGCCGCAATCAGCGAGGAGGTGTTAGGCGAGCTCAACACGGTTGAAGAAAACACTGACGAAGCATCGTCGATCAGCTTGGAGTGCGTGTAGCTGAACAGCAGGTACAGCGAATGGCTCAGCCGCTGCTCCACCTTTGCCTCAATCGCGTTGTAGTTTGAAGTGCCGCTGTTGTTGCGGTAGATTGCGACGTTCTGGAAGCGCGGGTAGGGACGCAGCAGCTGGGCTGCCGCCACGGTTTTACCGCCGATCGTGCTTGAAGCCGGTATCTGCCCGAAGTATGGATTGGCCACCTGCTTTGTCAGCGCGCCGGGATTGGTGAGACCCATGGCAAGCTGCACGTCGGTCAGCTGGTTCAGGTCCGCATCCGGAATTCCTACATGCACCACATGCGACCCGACATAGGCCACGTCGACCGACAGATTGTTGGTCAGCGAGCGCTCCACCGCCAGGTTCCACTGCTCCACGTAGCCCGAACCTGCCGTGCGGTTGGCGGTGTACACGCTTTGCCCCAGCCCCGCATTCGGCGTCAGCGGGATGGGTGCTACCGATGGTCCCGCGTCCAGCACAAACGCCGCGTTGTAGCTGTCCTGCGTGCGCTGCTGCACATTCTGGATGAACGGGTACTGCGGCGTGGTAAACGGCGTCGTAATGCCGCTCTGGTCGATGAACACGATGCCGAACCCGGCGCGAATCACTGTCTTCGGGTCCACCGAATATGCCAGCCCAAGCCGCGGCGCGACGTTGCCGTAATGCAGCTCCCGTGCCGAGCGCGAATTGCCGTTTACCCCCAGGTAGTCCAGCTGCTGCGTCTGCAGGTTGAACACTGCGCCCTGATTGGTCGTCTCGGTCGAAGGCAGGTTCAGCGTCCAGCGCGCGCCCACGTTCAGGGTCAGCTTGGGCAGCACGCGCCAGTCGTCCTGCGCAAAGAACTCATGGATGTAGTCGCGGGGCCTGATCGTCTTGGTCTGTAAATCGATGGAAAATGTGTCTACCTGCCCCAGCAGAAAACCCGCAATCGGGTTGCCGCCCGTCGAACCCGCACCGGGGTTGGTATTGGTGCCCGTATTCGTAAACGCAAAGGAACCGGTAGGGTTCGGCGGCGAAATCGCATTCAGTTCATACCGGCGCAGGTCCGCCCCTACCCGCACGTCGTGCTTGCCGCGCGTTATCAGTACGCTGTCTACCAGCTCGCCTACCGCAGTCTGGTAGCGCGAAAACGTGCTTGCCGAAGGTCCGAGCTGCTGAAACCCCGTAAATGTAAACAGCGGCAGGGCATTGTTGAACGTCGCATTTGTCGGGATGCCGGGGATGCCGAGCGCGTTGGAAGCAGTGCCGTTGACGGTAGCCCCACTTTGCGTATTGCCGCGCCGGGTGTAGCCGATGCGAAAGTCATTCACTACGCTCGATGAAAATGTATGCGTCTCGTTGAAAACGATTTGCTGCCCCAGGATGTTGGTCAACCCGGCCACATTGCCGGTGCCGATTACCGTTCCCGTAATCAGGCCTGAGCCGTCCGGTAGCGGCGTCACCGGGTTCTCCACTTCGGCGTAGTAGGAGTAGCGCGCAAACGCCCGGTCGTGCAATCCCCGCGCGCCGTCCACGCGAAAGTCGAACTGGTTCTGGTGGTCGTCATCATTCGCAGTGCGCGAGTAGTTGTTTGCTGCGCCCGCTGCTGTCGGTATTGGAAACCGCGCCAGCAGCGCCAGCGCCGTGGGGTCAAGCGGACGGTTGATCACATCGTTCGGAAACTCTGTCCGCACAATGCGTCCGTTCACTGTGCGCGTTGTGTTCGGGTCGTAGATTTTGGCCACACCGGTAAACACGCCGCGCCGTTCCGCAAGCGTCGGTACGGTTGAAAACCGCGTCACGCCCACCCGCTGTTTAATGCCCTGGTAATCGGCGAAGAAGAACAGTTTGTCGCGCAGCACCGGGCCGCCCAGGGTGCCGCCGTACAGGTTGCGCCGGTACTCCGGCTTGCGCGCGGCAGGGGCGAAGTAGTTGCGAGAGTTCAGCGCCTCGTTCCGAAAAAACTCGTACACGCTACCGTGGAAGCCGTTCGATCCGCTCCGCGTCGCCACGTTCACCACGCCGCCGTTGAAGCGCCCAAACTCGGCAGGCACATTATTCGTCAGCACCGTGAACTCGGCGATGTCGTCAACAATCGGGAAAAACGCCACCTGCCCCGGCTCCGGCTGCAGTGCGGAGATGCCGTCAAACAGGTACTCATTTGTGCGCGGCCTGCCGCCGTTGATGCGCGGCAGCAACGTGCCCGGCTGCAGCTCCACACCCGGCACCAGCTGGGTCAGCTGGATGAAATTGCGTGAATTCAGCGGCAGCGCGATTACTGTGCGGCCCGGGATGGTGGTCTGCACATCGCTTGTGCTGTTTTGTAACAGGGGCGCGTCCGCGGTCACATTCACGGTCTGCTCCGCGCGTCCTATTTGCAGGGGCAGGTCAAGCCCTACCGTCTCACCGGTTGTCACCGTGATCCCCTGCCGGTCCAGCTGCTTGAATCCCGGTGCCTTGACCGCCAGCCGGTACGTGCCGGAGTTCAGGTGGGCAAAGTCGTACTCGCCTGAGCCGGTAGTGATATTGGACTGCCGGATACCTGTTCCGACTTGCTCCAGCTCTACGGAAGCACCGGCAACCGCAGCCCCGGAAGACTCCGTAACACGCCCCTTCAACTCACCGAAGACCTGCGCATCGGCAGGTTGTGCACCCCAAATAAAGCAAAAGCCGATCCCTGCCGGCAACACTCCAAGAACCCGCTTCAACATGATTGTACGAATCTATGTCAATCAAGTCGATACATCAAGTCGATTCAAAACAGCTATGTAGCAAACATCAGCGAAGCGACACTCTTATGAAATGCCGGGTCACATCACTCTAGACCGAGTAAAAACAAAGTGTCACCCTGAGCAAGAAAACAAAGTGTCATCCTGAGCGAAGCTGAAGGACCTGCTTTTGCCTTCAAAACTCGCCGCCCCACCCTCACTCAAACCGCAGATATCCCCATCGCTCCGGCACATGCATGTCGATCAATCCCTGCGGCGACCACACCCAGTTATCCTCACGCGCCTGGCCTGCCTTCCACTCCACCCGGCTGAAGTTAATGCGCCATTCTGTGCCGGGTACCGGATGCGGCACGTGCTGGCGCGGCTCGAACGCACTCAGCGGGTAGGCAATTTCCAGCGTCCAACCCTTGTCTTTATCCTGCGAATGATTGAGCGTTCCCTGCACTGCGACAGCGGTCTTCAGCCCTGCGATATCCCAGCTGTTGTCAGGCTTGCCGTCGAGCTTGTAAGGCTTGGGCAAAAACAGATCCCAGCTCGTGTTCAGCGCGTTCATCTCGAACTCGTAGTAGCTCGGCGTCTGCGGCAGCGGCTTGATGAAAACTTCAAAGTCGTTGTCATGGAAAATCACCGAATCGTGCTGCGTAAGAATCGCTTTCACATCCGGCTCTTCCAGTTCAGCCGCGATGTACAGGTACCGGTCATCCCACAGCATCTTGACCCGCGTACGGAAACGCGGGGTAGGCTTGGCCGCACCTTCAATATCAACAAAGTCGCCGGTCCACCTGGCTTTCCGCCAAGCCGGATCGTCAAGCTTGCCATCGATATGGATGGGCGAATCGGCACGCAAACACTGGTAGGCAAGTGGCTGCATCTCCGCATCGTCAGCAAATACGGGCACGAAGGCGGATGAAAACCAGACCAGGGCAAAGGCAAACAAAAACAATCTCATGCGACGCCAGTGTCGCATGAAGCTGCCATATGGCATACATCAAATTAAGGCTGTTTTTTGCATCAAATGAGCCTGTTTTTACGTCTCACGCACTTCCCTGAAGTGGTAGAAAAGGGTCCCCAAGAGTGCTCTTACCGCGAGTAATTTTGCACATACACATCGGGTGCGACGCCTGCATGACGGGCCTTGACGCGCATGGTGGATGCCTCATCCTTGGACATTTCACCACCTAGTGTTACGAGGAAAGGTCCTTGTCCGGCAGTGCGGGACCAGGCTTGCGCGTTGAAGCCGGCAAACTGCCCATTGAGCGATGCGGCTTTCTCCTCAGCCGCGCTTTGCCGGTTGTAAGTATAGGCAATCACACGCCAGACTTTCTCCCCCGATCCACCGGGTCCACCGAGTCCACTTGCTCCCACGTTGGAGGGACTTGGCTTCACCATGGGAGCCGAAGCTGTCCGCGGAGAGGCAGGTGCCGGTGGCTGCGTGGCAGGCGATGCCTCAGCGGAAGCAGCCGGCGGTACAGCAGAGGTCGCTGTGCTGCCGCTGTTTGCCTTGTGGTGAAACACGAAAAAACCAATCAGCAACAGCAGGATTGCGGCGACCGCGATCAGAACCAACCGGAGCCTGCCCCCGGAGAGCGGCTTGGGCTGCTGCCATGCACTCTCGTCATTCGTTTCCAGCTTGGCGCGGCTGCTCAGGGGCGCGGCAAGGGGCGCGGTGCTTTCAAACAAAATAGGAGCCAAAGTTGCCTTTGCAACAGGTATGGAAGCACCGGAAGGCACGGGAAGCGTCGCCGACACAACTTCCGGCGTGCTCCGTACCGGCTCGCGGGGAGCGGCTGGAAGCGGAACAACCGGTGCGTGCGCCCGATGATAGCGCTGCAATTCCGCTTCAATCTGCGGCACCCCCCAGGCTCCGCGCGCAGTGTTGCGCACAATGGTAGCGAACGGCTCCGGCAGTGCCAACGCATCGGCTGCATCATGCAGGCGCGCCTGCGTCAGTGAGCGATAGAGGATCCCGGCAAGCCCGTAAGCGTCCGTTTGGGCAGTAATCGCGCCTTCAAGCATCGCATCTTCTGCCGAGGGCGCAGGGCGCGCGCAGTCCGAACGCAGCTTGATGTGGTCACCAGCGGCTAAAACGCTTTCCGGTTCCACCAAGCCATGTACCAGGCCTTGCCCATGGAGCGCCAGCAGACCCCCTGCTACGGCTGTGGCAACTTCGTGCACCTCTTCCGGGATAAGCCGCCGGTTCGCCACAATATCAGCAAGGCTTCCCTGCGTCGGCTCCAGCACCGCGTAGCTTAGCGGCGTGCCATCCAGATCGGCATCACCAAAACTATTGACTGCGATCAGGTACCGGTCGCCCGCCGTCTGAATCGCACGGTATCGTGCCTGCAGCACGGCCTGGTCGTTCAGGGTCTCGGTGAGTCGCAGCACGGCGGGACTTCCATCAGCCTGGGTGGTGGCAAACAGCGCACTGCGGCCTTCCGTACGGAGCAGTTGACCGAGCTTCCATTGCCCGGCAAGTGTGGTGCCTTCGTAATCATTCCAGAGGTGCATCGGGCGTCAGATCCTATTCGGGTATATCTCGGGTATATCCGGGAACAGCGGAGTTTTGCCGCAGGGAAAAAGCCTTTGTGGCAAGGCAAGAAAAGCAAAAGTGGACCGCACAGCGAGCCGCATGGTGCCGGTTGCTGCCTTGCCAATTGTAAAGGCTTGCCACTACATACAAAGTGGACGTATGGAACGGGTACCGTCGTAAGTAACATACGGCTTGCGCAGGGGCTACTCTGGTGCTAGGACGCTGCCATGAAGTTGATGATTGTCGAAAGTCCGAACAAGGTCAAAAAGATCAAGGAGATTCTTGGCGCGGGGTGGGATGTGGCTGCGAGCGTAGGCCATATTCGTGATCTGCCGGTGAAGACACTTGGCATTACGATGCCCGGCTACCAGCCGCAGTACGAGCTGAGCGAACGCGGTGCCGATGTAGTAAATACTCTGCGAGCGCGCGCCGCCAAGGCCGACCAGGTGTACCTGGCGACGGACCCGGACCGTGAAGGCGAGGCGATTGCATGGCATGTGGCTGAGGCGCTCAAGCTCAAGAAGCCGCAGCGGGTCAGCTTCGACGCGATTACCCCGGACGTTGTACGGAGGGCGCTGGAGAAGCCGAGAGTGATCGATCTGCACCTGGTGCATGCGCAGGAGGCGCGCCGGGTGCTGGATCGGCTGGTTGGTTACCAGGTGTCGCCGGTGCTGTCGCGGCAAGCCGCACGCAGCGGGCTGAGCGCGGGGCGGGTGCAAAGCCCGGCGGTGCGGCTGGTTGTCGACCGCGAGCGCGAGATTGAAGTCTTTGTGGAGGTGCGACACTTTGGCGCGGAGCTGAGCTTTGACGGCAACAGCTGGCGCGCGCAATGGGAGACCGGGCCGTATCTCAAGAAGTCCGCAGCGGACCCCGAGGGCAAGTACATCCTTGATAAGGCGTTGGCTACTCGCGCGGCTGCCTGCCGTGCCTGCACTGTGCTAACTTCTTCGAACCGCATCTCCAAACAACCGCCGCCACCGCCGTTTACTACCAGCACCATGCTGCAGGCGGCTAGTATCCGGTTTCGCTGGAAGCCCGACCAGACTGCGCAGGTGGCGCAGCGGCTGTTTGAGGCCGGGCTGATTACGTACCATCGCACGGACTCGCAGAACTTCAGCAAGGAAGCGGTGAAAGAGGTTCGCGGCTACGCTGCCGGGCGCGGATTGCCGCTGCCGCCGGCGGGGCGTACGTGGCGCTCGCAGGGGAATGCGCAGGAGGCACATGAGGCTATTCGACCGACGCACTTTGCCGCGGAGCGTGCCGGGGAAGACGCGATGCAGCAACAGCTATACACGCTAATTTGGCAGCGGGCTGTAGCTTCGCAGCTTGCCGATGCGGAATGGAGCGTGAATACCACGCGGCTTAAAGCCAAAAACGGCACAAAGAAGGACGCGGAAACCTTTACTTTCAAGGCGGAGGGCCGTGTGCTGGTGGTGCAGGGCTGGAAGGCGCTGACCGCGAAGGACGACGCTGACGAGGATGAGGATGGGGGCGATAGTGAGAGCGGCGGCAAGGTGCCGGTGCTGGCTGTAGGGGCTGCCGTGCGTGCGGAGAGCGGCAAAGTTTTGTACAAGAAGACCCAGCCGCCTCCTCGCTATTCTCAGGCTGGATTGATCAAAAAGCTTGAGAATATAGGCATCGGCAGGCCTTCGACGTACCCGGCGATTCTGAAAAACGTGCAGGCGCGCGGGTACCTTGAAGATGACAAGAAGTATCTGCGGCCCACTGAACTTGGGGTGCTCGTTGTGGATGCGCTGGTGAAGCGGTTTTCGTTTCTGGAGTTTGCGTTTACGCGTGATCTGGAGCAGCAGCTGGATGAAATTGCCGAGGGTCGCGCGGAGTATTTGACCGTGGTGAGCGCGGCTGACGAGCGGCTGCAAGGCGAGCTGCTGGCGCTGCGCGCAGTGCCGCGGACGCCGGGAGCGTCGGCACCTGCGCCGGTATGGCGGCCTGGGAGTACACCGGCGCGTGCGCCGGGGGGTGCAACGTTCACGGTGCAAGCAGCCGCACCTGCGGGGAAGAAGCGGGTAGCTGCGCGCGCAAAGATTAAGAGCGATGAGCGGCCTCGTGCGGTGCGCAGCGCCAAAGCAAAGCCGGCAGCCAAGGGGTTCCCTGTATCGAAACAGAAGCCGTCTGCCCACAAAACCAGAGTGGCTGCACCACCATGCCCGGTGTGCAAGGCAGGGTTTGTGCGCTTGGCGAATGAGGATGCGAAATTTTACGGCTGCTCGGCGTCTTCCGATCAGAAGTGCCCGTTCAAAATCTGGCGGTCGGTGGCCGGTCGGTCGTTGAGCGAGGCCGATGTACTAGCGCTGTGCCGGGATGGGAAGACGGGCAAGTTGAGCGGGTTTACTTCAAAAGCCGGGAAGCCGTTTGAGGCAGTGCTAATGCTTTCCGAGGATGGGAAAGTTGAGTTTTCGTTTCGGTAGGGGATCTGGTTGGGACCTTATTTTCTGACACATTTGGGGGAGACAGCGGGACGTGAAAACAGGCTGATTTTAGGTGAAAATAGCGGTTTTTTGTGTGTTATTAACACTCCTATAACACATATGCTTCAGAAATGGTGCAGTTTTTAGAGCTGCGAATTAGGTGCTAGAAGTTGGTGCCCTTCGGTAAGAAAATTTTGGCTTGTTTGAGCTTTGAATGTGCCTCAATCAAGAGGTTTATAAATACTTCAATAGATGGGCAAAATTATGCTGTTCAGGTATGCGAGGGAGCGAAAGGCAGTTGCCGAAGAGTAATTACTTGCAAACAGGTACGCGCAAAAATTTCAATAAAGGTGGAAGAACCTCCTTGAAGCTTATGCAGAACATATTCGGGTTGCGTATACGAGGTCGATAGATGTTCAAAGTGAAGGCATGTTCTATATGCTTAGCCAAGCGGAAAGCTAGTTAGTCTTTGAGAAAATTGTCGCCTGAACGATGGCGCATCCAGCATTAGGAATCTCCAAGCAGAGTTGTGCATTTAGCTGCATCACCTGGCTGAACTGTTCCAAGAGCCGTTCGAGCTCTTGCGGCAAGCGCAATGGGAGTAAGTTGATCGACAAAGCGAGCATGACAGATTCGATCCAGACCCGCTCCGACAAGCGGCGTCGCTCCGCGTAGCGTTGACCTTAGTGCGACAGCGCGGGTTTTGCCAGCGTGAAGAATGAGGTTTTTTTGTCGGTAAAGGCGAGCAAATGCATCTTGAGCATGATCTTTGATCCACGCCAGCGTTTCCCTTGGAGTCTCGACTACTTCCTTCATTCGTGCAAGAGCGGCCCGATCTGCCTATTCCTTCGCTTCAGGACAGTTCCCTTGGAGTATTCGACCGGCTAGATACGCTGCTTTCTCACGATTTTCTGGACGATTCGCCATGAGCGCGGAGAACTCTTCGTCTTGTTTACTCAACACATAGGTCAGGCTTGTCAGTCTTGCGCGAGGAAAGGAGTACGCGACTATCACCGCAAGGCGTTCTGCCGAGTCGGCCTTCTTGTTCTTGCTTTTGGGCTCTCCCAACAACACCTCAATCGCTGCCCAGCCACCTGCTATCGCGGCTGTTGTTGCGCCGCTTTGCAGCGGAGCGAGAAGTCCGATCGCAGGATCATGCGGCAGGTAGCGCGGATGCTGTCACCTTCTACCAAGGTAGCTACGATGCGAGTGTGATCGACGGTGCTTAACTTGTTCGTAAATTAACTATCAATTTTATTGGTAATATGATCGATAAGAAGTTGGTAAATTTATCAACATAATGTATGATTGCACACAAGGGAGATTTGGTATGAATGCTGCTGAGAAGATCA